>NZ_CP034170.1:2400000-2725985 GCF_003860405.1 Nakamurella antarctica
AAGGGATTGCGGACGGTCACTGTTTGGCACCCGAGTTGGGTGTTGCCGCCCGGACCCGACGAAATCGCAAAGGCACACACCGTGTGCACCCCCGAAGCTCCCCCCGGAACCACCGCGCTATAACCGCTACCAGCGGAAACCCCCGGATAGGCGGCAGCAACATCAGGCCTAGATCCACCAGTGGTGAACCCCGAATACCCCACAACACCCGCCGGGCCCGTGTCATAAATATGGATCGGAGTAGGAGCATTACTAGAAGCAGGATCCACCGCCCACCCCGACACCGAGATGGACCCGTCCCCCGAAGTCACCGCGTCCACCACACCAAACGGGCCACCCACCATCACAGAGCGGCACCCCAAAGACGGATTGCCAGTACCGAACCCAATATTAATTGCGTACACACACACCGAATGCAAACCACGACCACTGGTCGGAAGCCACACATCAAAACCATGGCTATCCCCCACACCCGGATACGCCGCGCCTACATCCGCACGCCGCTGATCCGCTGTCACCACAGACCCCACCACCGAACCATCAGGCCCCGTGTCGTACACATGCACCACCAACGACGTCGCCACAGCATCAGGATCAAACGCCCAACCCCGCACATGCAACGCCCCGGTAACAGCAACAACATCCACCGCACCCGACGGCAAAGTGCTCGTGTCCGAATCTGATATTTGCAAAAAAGCGCTCCTGATCGTACCGGCCACGGTTTGACGCAGTTGGTCCCCGGTGATCTCCTTGGTTGCCTTGGATCCCTGGATAACAGCCTTCACCACGGGTCCGCCCCAATCACCGCCGCCAGTCCGCTGGGTGATTCGGATTCGCTCAAAATTGCCTATTTCAGGCCAACGCGACTCCAAAACTGAAACGCTGATCGTGCTTGTCCAGTTCGCGTATTTTTGCGGTGGCTTCGCAAGCGCCTCATAAGGGTCCGGTCTCGCCACCAAGTAAGGCTCTGCCGTCCCTGCGGTGGAGTGTCCGCCATTCGTTGAGCCGAACTGGGCGTTAATTGGCATCCCGTTGTAGGTGCGGATCAGGCCAGCTGTCATTTCCACCGCGTTCGAAGTGTTGGGGGTCAAACGTGATCGGCCATTTAACGTCGCTCCCCCATAGACCTGGCAAGCTGCCGTGTCACAAATGTTGTAGACGCCCCGTTTCCGCGGGGTGGTGATGCTGACAGCGGCGAAGGTGCGTGCTGCCACGGCCTGCGACTGCAATGCCGCCGGCAGCCACGAAGAAATGGACTCGCGCGGAACCACTCCTTTGACGTAGGCGTCTAGGGGAAGGTCGTTGATCGTGCGGGTCACACCGGAATCGCTGTCTCTGAACGCTTGCAGCAGACTTTGGTAGCCGATTCGGTCACCATTGGGCAGAACGAGTTCTACGACGTCGGTCCTGGTATCTCGAAAATTAATGGGTCCACTCAGGTTCCCGGAAGCGGTTGCCCACATTCCGGCACTGCGGTACTGGACAGTGAACTTGCCGTTCGCGAAATTAGCTTTCACCCTGTCGGCGGTGGTGGGGGTCGAAATGACCTGGCCGGTCGCGGCGTCTGTGACCTCAAGGCTGTCACTCCTCACGACTTCGGTTTCTCCGTCAACGTCCGCGGATATCCACACTCTAAAAGAACGGCCGGGGTCAACAGAGCCCTGTTGGGTGCTCGGGTAATAAAAGTCGAGGATCTGCGGTGACGTGAGCCCAATCCCCGCAGCGCCTTGGGCGCCGTACTGACTCATGCCTCGACCATGTCCCTCACCGTGGCCGACAACCTGAATCACTCCAGTTCCGGGCCGGTTGAGCCAATCGTCGGCAGCAGCTTGACCCGAGAACAGCGCCGCCCCGCCTGACACGACAACCGCAGCTATAGCAAGCGCGGTCAGCTTGGAACGCGTGCTGCGCGTTGCAGCGAGTTGATGCAAAGGCATTTCGACTCCCGATGGTCTTAGCGGTGTCGAAATTCCCATCCGACGGAGCTACCGTGTCCTAGGACTCTAGCCCGCATCGATGAGGCCTCGGACGCCTCACGGGGCGCCAGTTGTAGACGAAGAACGTCAGCTGCGCACGCTGTGTATTTCCACCTCAATCCCATTGCCCGCAATTGAAGCTTTAGCAGGTCAAAAGGGCAAGATCCGTTCCTTGCGGTTACCGGCTGCAACGAAAAAGGTGCGCGTTTGGTCCGCAGCACGTTAGCCGTCAGAGCATCACATGGCAGGTCGAGCCGAAAAGCTTCGCCGGCTCGCGACACCGCGCGATCTCAGCCCCCCACAACGCGCGAGTATGCCTGGATGGTGGCCTGCGCACACTTACTCCAAGTGAATTGCGCAACGTGCGCACTGGCTGCCATTAAGTGAGTTCGCGAGGGTGGTGTTTGAATACTCCGAAGGATGCTGTCTGCAAGCGCTGCGGGATCGCCTACAGGCACCAAGTCGGCGAATCCTCCCAACAGCTCATGGCTAGTGGGGATCGCCGTTGCGACGACGGGCACGCCTGCGGCCATGGCTTCCAAAGGCGGAAGCCCAAACCCTTCGTAGCGCGAAGGGAAAACGAACGTTGAAGCTCCAGCAACCACGGATCGCAAGTCCTCCCCGCCCACATAACCTGGGCGGATTAGCTGCGATTCCGACAGACCAGAGAGGTCAAGTTCCGGACCCCACCCCTGCGTGCCTATCAGCACTAACGGCGGTATGTCTTCTCGGCTGCTTGCCAGTTGCCTGTACGCCTGTAAAAGAACGTCCAAACCTTTTCGCGGTTCCAAAGTACCCACCGCCAAAATATATTCTGATGGCAAATCTAGCTGGGCGGGCTGGGACGGTGTGTGGGTCGCGGCTGTGAACCAGCGTGCGTCGACGCCAAGTGGCGTGACCGTCACCGCGGCCGGATCCACATTGTAAGAAGCGATAATTTCTTCAGCAATTGCGTGGCTCGGAGTGAGGATCGCTTGGGCGCGGGAGAGCCCCTTGGGAACCAAAGAGACGTACTTCAAGGAGGCATCGTTGACCAACTCGGGATATTTCAGATACGACAGGTCGTGAACAGTGAGGACGCCTTTGGCGTGCCCGCTTGGCGGAAGAACAAAATTGGTGCCGTGAAATATGTCCACGCTCCCCGCGAACATCTCGACACGAGGCACGTCATAGCTGGTCCAGATTCTCTGGAGAAGCCTGGCCGGGAATGGTAGGTGACGCCACCTGACGGATGCATCGAGATCGCTGGGCCGACAGCCTCCGCGCATGGTAAACGGAACCGCCGTGAGCAGGACGTCATCGCATCGAGCCAGTGCCTCGATGAGATATGCCGTGTACTGACCGATTCCAGTGCGATCTCCCAAAAGGGGTGTTGCGTCCACAGCGACTCTCATGCTGTCACCGCGACGGAAGAGCGTAGATCTCGTTCACCGTCACTGGCCTTCATCGGGCCCATGAGGCCAGAACGGATCGGTCGCTATATTCCGTCCCCAACGCTGCGTCAAGGTATCCAATTCGTAGTGGACCACGCGTGGAACTCGTGTTTTGGACTCATAATGGAACAATTCGGCGTGCGGAGTCCAGATAATTCGGTAGCCAGCGTTAGTCACTTTGAGGCACAAGTCGACATCATTGAAATTGATCGGCAAGTTCAGATTCATCCCGCCCACGGCGAAATACGCGGCTCTGGGCATAAGCGCGCAGGCCCCGGTAACACCGGAAACCTCGCGGTCTACCAACAGTCCAGCAAAGGGCCCGGTACTGCCGGCTCGATGACCGAGCGCGACATGCCCGGGTCCACCTCCCGAATACACGTGGCCGCCGTGTTGAATGGTTCCATCCTCGAAGTACAGCATCGGCCCCACCATGCCGACGTCCGGCTGCTGTGCAAGAGCCAGCATCACCTCGAGCCAATCTGGAGTAATTACTTCGGTGTCGTCGTTGAGCATCAGGATGAAATCGCCTTGTGATTCGACGACTCCGCGGTTAATCTTCGCCGCAAAGTTGAACGGCGCGCTCCAAGGCACGAATCGCAGCTTGTCGCCGCCTGCCTGGGCTAGGTCGGCACGCACCTGCGCCGACATGGAGTCATCCGCCACCACCACGATTTCAAAGTTCTGATAGGTCGATTTTTCCACTACGCTCCGCACTGCATCAACTACGAGGCAACGGATTTGGCCCCCGACTTCGGCTGAACTGCCCCTGGTCGGGATGATGATGGATACCAACGGGCTACCGATTACCGCGTATCTGATCCGGTACACCCCGACGGAATGAATTTGCTCCACCACGCCTTGCAGGCCGACGCGCTCGAGGTGCTCTTCCAGCGCACGCCGCGCCGCAGCAAACACTGGCGCGTTGTCGGAACGCTGGCTCACCGAGGCCGAATGTATGCGCCAGCGGTACCAGACCTGCGGGATATGAACAACTCTGCGTGCAAGTTCGGTGGCCCGCAGGGCCAAGTCGTAGTCCTGAGATCCGTCGAAGCCCTCCCGGAATCCTCCGATCCGCATCAACAAGCTGCGGCGATACACCCCAAGATGGCCGATGTACATTTGGCCCCGAAGTCGTTCCGGAGAGAAATCTGGCTTATGAAAGCTGTTGCTGAGCAGCCCCTCTGAATCAACGTGGCCTTCGTCGGTGTAGAGCACGTCTGCATCGCCGTGCTGGGCTAGGGCATGCATCACCGCTCCCAACGCCCCGTCGACCAGTAAGTCGTCATGGTCCACTAGCGCAACGAATTCTCCGCGAGCCGCCGCCAGTGCGTCGTTGCTCGCGGCGACAATTCCACCATTCGTGCAACGCGTAATGATCTTGACTCGTGGGTCTCGGGCCATGTCGGCGAGGACAAGGCTTACTTCCTCGCTTTCCGAGCAATCGTCAACGCAGATCAACTCCCAGTCCATGAAATTCTGGATGAGGATGGACTGGAGCATCTCTTCGAGAAAACGACGGTCAGGACGAAAGACTGGTACCAGGATGCTCAACTGCGGTTTCCAGTGGGGGCTTAACGCAGCGGCGAAGCGGCGTGGGTGAACTTCGGGCGACTTCCTCGAATTCACCGCGATCCACGACCTAGTGCCCGCTTCACAATGCGAGTGGCTGGCTGAATCCGGAGGCCCGCCCGCCACACCCGTGTGTTCCGCATCGCGGCGACCTCTGATTCGAGTCTGGCAACTTCTTGTCGCAGTCGCGCGTCTTCGAGTCGCGCTAAGTGCAGGTTCTCTCGATCGCTGTCCCAGTTGGCGTGCATTATCTGAAATTTGGCTTCATCGCGGACAGTCCACTCGGCCAGCTTTGCTTCCAGTCCAATTATTCGGTCCACGAGATAAAGCTGGCGCTCGAGAGTCACCGAATCGGCGTTGAAGCCCGCTGCTGGCGTAGGCGGTGCTGAATTTTCGGCCACTACTCGTTCTCCCTGGTGTCGGTCGTGTGCTGTGAAGAGCCAGCCCTAGCATTGGCGCTAGCCAGAGGGAGCACAGTCGTGATGGACCAAATTATAGGTGGCCGTCAAGCAGAGCACCAAAGGTCGGCTGCCCCACGACACCCGACGGCGGCTAGAGTCAATGCAAAATCAACCTGAAGGACCGCAAAGTGATCTCGAAATACGATATTTCGGTGGATTTGGGCAACGAAGGAACCTCACACAGGTTCATGGTCGAGCTTGTCGGATCAAATAAGTCAGTGTTGGACGTGGGCTGCGCAACGGGCTATCTCGCGCAGACCCTCAACGCATTCGGCAACTGGGTCAGCGGCGTCGAGTACGACCCTGAAGCAGCCGAAACAGCCCGAGCACACATGAAGCGCGTGGTGGTGGCGGATCTAGACAACGCTGATTTGGCTGTCGCCATGGACGGCGAGAAATTTGACGTCGTCGTTTTCGGCGATGTTCTCGAGCATCTACGCGATCCGCTCCCCACGCTCCGACAAGCGCGGCAGCTTCTCAACCCTGACGGATACATCGTCATCTCTATTCCCAACGTGTCGCATGGCGACGTCCGAATGTCCCTGCTGCTGGGACGTTTTCAGTACCGCAACTTAGGACTGCTCGATACGACTCACCTACGCTTCTTTACCCGAGATACGTTGCAGGAGCTGCTCACCGATGCGGGTTTCATCGCTACTGAGGTTCGGACCACCAAAGCAGGTCTTTTTACCACTGAACTCGGGGTGCGCGAGGATGAGATCGACCCAAGCGTTATAGAAGCCATCGCAAAGGATCATGACGCCACCACCTACCAGTTTGTTTTGACCGCTGTCCCCGAGGGTGCGGCGGGGCTGGCCCAGAGAGCGGCGTGGCGCCTACAGGAATCCGAGAACCATATCGCTGGCCTACATGAAAACGTGAACCAGATTGCCGCCGAACTCACCGCTACGGCCAGCGCCTTGGCCGACGCCGAGCACCGGGTCGCCGCCTGCGAAGGTGAGCGGAAAGCGCTGTCATCTCAGGTCGACACGCTATGGACACAACTCAACTCCACCCAAATGGAGCTGAGCCGGGTGCACAGCGAACGAGCAAGCGCTGCCGACCTCGCCCCTCCCGCCGATGGCCCGGCGACTCAGGACCTAGCAGCGGAACTAGCCGCCGCCACGAAGGAACTGGAGGCGGTGAGAGCGACTAAGACCTTCCGGCTCCACCACCTTGTCACCGATATAATCCTGCCCCGTAGACGCCGGTGACCGGCAACAAGTGGGAAGATCTCCACTACTCGCCCAGACCTTGATGTCTCACCGGACAACGACGCTAGGTCCAATTCGAGGGAGAAACCTGCGCGGTCGACTAACATGGTCATGATGTGCGAGGCGACTATATGAGCGTATTAGGTGACCTTCGGGGTTCCAGAGAGCTACTTTCCAATCTGACGATGCGGGAGGTGCGGGGCAAGTACAAGCGAAGCCTGCTCGGGCAGGGCTGGTCCCTTCTCAACCCGATTGCCACACTCTCTATTTACTCGCTGGTGTTCGGATTCGTGCTCCGGCAAAATCCCGCCCCCGGGGATCCAAGCGGCCTCAAGGTCTTTGCTCTCTGGTTAGCCTGTGCGCTCCTACCGTGGAACTTCTTCAACAACACGGTTCAAGGCGGAATGTCGGCGTTGGTGAGTAATGGCAACCTCCTCCAAAAGGTCTATTTCCCGAGGTACACACTAGTTGTCGCATCGATGTTGGCGAGCTTGGTCACGTTTGGCTTCGAACTCGTTGTCCTGTTGGTGGCCCTCGTTCTCTTCGGCGCTACCCCGTGGCTGTTCCTCCCCGGAGTTATCGTCGCTGTTGTTGTGATGGCATTTTTCGGCCTTGGTATCGCATTAATGCTTTCAATAGCTAATGTTTACTTCAGGGACACCGCGCAGTTTGTGGGAATTTTCATGCAGATATGGTTTTATGCGACTCCCATTATCTATCCTGTGCACCTCATTCAAGATAAGCAAATCGAACTAAAAGCGCAGGGTAACAATATACCGTTGGAATTCATCTATCGCCTAAACCCGCTGGATAGATTCTCGACTATTTTCCGAAACCTCTTCTACGATAATCGATGGCCAGCCTGGGATGACGCGCTCTATTGTTTCTGTGCAGCAGCTATATCGATGACGTTGGGAATCTGGGTCTTCACACGGTTCCAAGGAAAGATTGCAGAGGAACTGTGAGCTCATCAGCAGTTATCGTCAGTGATTTATCGAAGCGATTCAAGCTCTACCGTGAGAGAAACCAATCACTTAAAGCTGCCCTCATGCGCGGAAAACGTGCTTCTTTTGAAGAATTTTGGGCGTTGAAGGATGTCGACTTTGAGATCCCGGAAGGTTCGACCTTCGGTCTCATCGGGGAAAATGGCTCCGGCAAATCAACCTTGCTGAAGTGTGTCGCGCAGATCCTCATGCCCGATAAAGGTTCCGTGACGGTCAACGGTCGGATCGCAGCCCTTCTCGAACTTGGGTCTGGATTTCACCCCGAACTCTCAGGCCGCGAGAACGTCTATCTCAACGGTTCGATCTTGGGGCTCACCAAGAAAGAACTTGAGCGCAAGTTCGATGCCATCGTAGACTTTGCAGGCATTTCAGAGTTCATCGACCAGCCGGTAAAAAACTATTCTTCAGGAATGTATGTTCGACTCGGTTTCGCTATTGCCATTAACGTCGACCCGGACATCTTGCTAGTCGATGAGGTTCTTGCAGTGGGTGATGCTGCCTTCCAAGAAAAATGCATGGATAAGTTCGCAGATTTTCGGCGCCAGGGTAAAACCGTCGTTATCGTGTCGCACGCAATGGGGTCTTTACGCTCCATGTGTGACCAGGCGATCTGGTTGGAACACGGCAAATTAGTGAAGGCAGGCAAAGCCAACGAAATCGTCGACGGCTACATGGATGCCTCGCACCAAGCGCGGGCCGAGATTGTGTTGCCAGACGCTCAACCGATTGCCCCTACCGAGGGCAGAAGCGGTTCCGGCGAGGCATTTATCAGTTTAGTAGAGACGCTGGCAGCCGACGGATCTCGTCGCGATCGCTTTCGAACGGGCGACCCGTTGACGTTGCGCCTCCACTACAACTGTGGCGTGCCCATCGAGCAGGCGGCCTTCGGGTACGCGCTTGAGAATGCCGATGGTGTGTATGTGTGGGCGCACAACACGATCGACGCAGACCATCCGGTTGCCTCCTTGCAGGGCATTGGCAGCATTGATCTCATGATCCCCGCATTGCCACTCCAGCCTGGAACCTTCGACCTGACCGCATCGATCGTGAACCAAAATTCGCACGTCTTTGACTTGGTGAGAAATTGTGTTCGCTTCCACGTCGATTTTGGCGATCCCCGCGAATCTGGGGGAATCGTCACATTCAACGGAAGCTGGCAAGATCCGGTGACGCACCCGCTGCCGGCAGCAAATGCAGTCGCTGGGAGCTTGGATGTCTGACGCCGTCACGCAAAATGCGCCACTCGTGTCCGTGGTGCTGTTGAACTTCCGAGGCGCTGATGACACGGTCGCTGCCATCGAAGCATTGCGGCTACTGAATTGGCCGACCCAATCGTTGGAAATCATATGCGTCGACAACGCCTCCGGCGACGACAGTGTCACGCGGATCCGCGCCGCGTTCCCCGATGTGCGATTGATCGAATCTAAGACAAATACCGGTTTCACCGGGGGGTGCAACCTCGGTGCTCGAGAAGCAACCGGGTCCTATGTGGCGTTTCTGAACAACGATGCCAAACCGCACGAGGATTGGCTTCGGACAGCCATCCCAGAGTTGGAAAATCATGCGGATGTCGGTGCCGTCGCATGCAAGGTGCTCAGCTGGGACGGAAGTGTCGTCGATTACGTGGGAGGTGATCTGACTTGGTACGGAATGGGGTACAAGAAAGAGGTTAATCAGCCAGATGACGTCGGCTGGAACACAGGCAAGGACGTCCTGTTCGGGACTGGCGCGGCCTTGATTACCCGACGCGACTTATTTCTCTCCACCGGTGGATTTGACGAGCGATTCTTCATGTTCTTCGAGGACGTGGATTATGGGTGGCGCCTTAACTTGCTCGGTTGGCGTGTGCGATATGTGCCGAGTTCGTTGGTCTTCCATCGTCACCATGCCTCAATGAAGTCCTTCGGTAACTATCACGAGGATTTTTTGCTCGACCGTAATGCGCTGATGACCATTTACAAGAACTTCTCGGACGCCACGCTTGCTGCTGCCCTGCCAGGCGCTCTAGCGCTTACCGCGCGCCGAGCGGTGGTCCGCGGCGGCCTTGATTCCGAATCTTTGGACCTGCGACGCGCTGCCGAACACGTAGGTGAAGATGTCACCGTGCCAAAAACAGCGTTGGCCGGTTTGTTCGCAGTAGATTCCTTCGTCGAAAACTTGGCAGATCTGACTAGGACCCGAGTGGAACTGCAAAGCAGCCGAAAGCGCTCCGATGCAGATCTCATGCGCCTTTTCGGTGACTCGATGCGTTCCATGCAGAGTGACGCCCGAACACTCCAGGGATATCAATCCATCGTGGAAGCCTTCGGCGTGGCAGACCATCTGCAGCAACGTCGCCGCATCCTCATCGTCACTGGCGACAGGTTGAGTAAGCAGATGGCGGGCCCGGCTATTCGTGCGTGGCATATTGCGACACTCCTCGGCGCCGAACACGATGTTCGCCTGGTCAGCACCAGCTTCGTTGACGTGGTGTCGCCGATCTTTGATGTTGACTTGGCCCCCGTGCACAACACCCGGTCGATGGACAAGCACGTGCAGTGGGCTGACATCATCATGTTCCAGGGCTATGCGCTTTCCCAGTACTCAGCTTTGCAAAAAACAGACAAGATCATGATCTGCGACCTTTACGATCCGATGCACCTGGAACAACTGGAGCAAGCTCGTGAGCTTGCTCCAGAGCAGTGGCGCAATGTGGTGTCGTCGGCGACAGATGTTCTTAATATGCAGCTTCGCCGCGGTGACTTTTTCCTCTGCGCTTCCGACCGCCAACGGCATTTTTGGCTCGGCCAACTTGCCGCTGTGGGGAGAATCAATCCCGACAATTACGCGGTCGACGAAAGCCTGGATCAGCTGATAGACATTGCGCCGTTCGGCCTCACTACGGAAGCACCAGTACAAACACGGCATGCGCTCAAAGGGACCTTTGACGGCATCAATGCGGACGACAAGGTCGTCATCTGGGGTGGCGGCGTCTACAACTGGTTTGACCCGCAGACTTTGGTGAAGGCCGTCGGCGAGCTCGCCGAGCGGAGGGGGAACATCCGGTTGGTTTTCCTGGGGATGAAGCATCCGAACCCGCATGTCCCGCAAATGCGGGCTGCGAACGAAGCTCGTGCGCTCGCGGACTCCCTGGGTCTGACCGGCAAGAATGTCTTCTTCAACGAAATCTGGGTTGACTACGACGATCGCCATAACTATCTGCTGGATTCCGATGCGGGCGTCACCACACACTTCGACCACGTGGAGACGACGTTCTCGTTTCGAACCCGGATCTTGGACTACTTGTGGGCTGGGCTGCCCATCGTCACGACAGGCGGCGACAGTTTCGGCGAGTTGGTCCGGGAAAAGGGCCTGGGAATCGCAGTCAGCGCGGAGAACGTCACCGAGCTAGCCGAGGCCCTCGAGATCGTGCTGTACGACGAAGAATTCGCCAAGCGCGTCAAGGACAATATTTCCTCCCTCCGGGACCAATATACTTGGGAACATGCCCTGACTCCGTTGTTGGAGTTCTGCCGAGATCCTCGGCCCGCACCTGATCGGATATCTGGGGCGGCATTGGCTTGGCCTACTTCCAAACAACACTACAAACCCAATCTTTCTACCGATTTGGCTTTGTTGAAGATGTACCTGAAGGCCGGCGGTGTAAGAGAACTAGCCACTCGAATCGTGGGGCGGCTCAAGCGAACTTCCCTCAAACTCCTGAGTCGCTAAGGTTGGGCCTGTCAGATAATCGGCGGATCTGGATTCGGGTCATGGTTAATTGCTGCCTCGGGTGATGCGTCCTTCGAAGGCGATGAGTGCTGGTTTCCATCTCATTGCCCATCGCGGGCTGCCTTTGCCGGTTGGGTCCAGTGATCCGTTTGCCGGCTCTTCAGACTCAGTGGGACTTAGCGGTTCTGGTTGGCTCCCGGCGTGATGCTCGGGTGCAAGCGAATCGTATTCTCCTTTTGTGGTTTTCGGTGTTTCTGAACCCGAATGCGACACAGCCGACCATGGAGCCGTCGCTGTGGGGCGTAGCCGTGATGGAGTTGACGATGCGGTTGTAGCCTTCGGTTTTGCCGTTGCTGATTCCGGTGTTGATGCCGGCGATGATTGATGGTTGCCAGATGGTGATGGTCCACGCCAAGCGGCCCAGTTGCGGAATGTCGGCGTCGGCGCAGTGCTGGTAGAAGTCGATAAGCCGGTTCCAGACCTGGGATCGGTCTGGGTTAGTGCCAGCCAGGGACAGCAACGAGCGGGGCTTTTCCTTTCACTTGCCAGCACTTTTCCAACCCACCGGTGGTGTCAGCGCCGCGGATTGCGGTGAGCATCTTGGCCATCTCATCCTCGGTGAGGTTCTCCGCGGCCCGCAGCAGCCGGTTGCGTTTACCCCACTCAGGATCAGTTTTTCGGCCCCTTCGGCCGCGCCTAGTCCAGGCCAACTATCGCCGGTATTGAAGTGACTGCCCGGTTGGCGAGCATCACCAGGCGAAAACCGGTCCACGACCACCACGGCGTTCGCTAACGCGATCCTCGCTGCTCTTGCATAGGCGGTGGATGGGTCCATCCAGACGTGGGTGATTCCAGCCGACCAGGCTCACGTCTTGGGCTTGCAACCGGGTGATCACCACCTCGGAGTTCCGGCCGTTCACCTGCGCGAACAGTCCACCGTTACCGCCCAAGTCGACCAGGTCGGTGTCGAATCGGTCCACCCACGTTCTGGCCCCGGTATCGGGGTCTGTTTCGTATTTGCCTTTCCCGCGACGGGTATCGTGAGCCCCAACACCGTCACAGGTGGTGGCGCATCGGGGGGACTATCTCGTTAACGGTGTTTCCAGCATTTTTGGTTAGTAGGTTTCTGCTGTCGGCCAGCGGTCGGCGAAAGTGATCGCGAATGCGCCCCGCGCTGGCTTCCACCTCATTGTCCATCGGGTGCGGCCACGACCCGTGGGATCGAGACTACGAGTGACAAGGTACAGGCACTTCAACGCCGCTTGCTCAGTCGGGAAATGACCCCTAGCTCGGACCGCTCGCCGGTACCTCGCGTTGAGTGATTCGATGGCATTTCTTGAGCAGATCACGGTCCGGATCTCCAGGTCGTAATCCAAGAACGGAATGAATTCTTCCCACGCCGATTCCCAGAGCCGGATGATCGCACCGGACTTCTTCCCCCATTTCTCGGTGAGGTCCTCCAACGCTGCGCCGGCGGCGTTGTGGTTCGGGGCGGTGTAGATCGGTTTCACATCGCGTTTGAGCGCATCCCAGTCCTTCTTCGACGCCAGCCAAAAGGTATTGCGAACCAGGAGAGATGATCCACGTTCGCACCGTGGTGAGCGGCCACACATTGCCCACCAAGTCAGGCAGTCCCTTCAAACCGTCGCAGATGAGGAAGAGAACGTCCCGAACCCCACGGTTCTTAATGTCGGTTAAGACGCTCATCCGCAAGCTTCGCGCCTTCACCGCCGGTTCCGACCCACAGCCCGAGGACGTCTTTCTCCCCGGCCAGGGTGAAGCCGATAGCTGCGTAAACGGGCCGGTTCGCGACCTGACCATCACGGATCTTCACCACAATCGCATCAATGAAAATCGCCGCGTAAACCCCGTCCAGCGGCCGGGCCGACCATTCGTGCATTTCCTCGATGACTTTGTCGGTGATCCTTGAGATCGTCTCCTTTGACACCGACGCCCCGTAGATCTGGGCGAAGTGTGCGCTGATCTCACCCGTCGTGAGGCGAGTTGGCATACAAAGACAGCGCAATCTCCTCAACCCCATTGAGCGGCGTTGACGTTTCGCCCGCGGTCTGCGGCTCGAACGAACCATCCCGATCCCTTGGGACCTCGATCGTGACCTGACCGGTCGCTTCAGTGAGCACCGTCTTCGCTCTCGTGCCGCCCGCGGACATTCCCAGGCCCGCGATCCGGGTTGGCGCGGTTCTTCTCATGCCCAAGGTGCTCAGCGAGCTCCTCATTCAGCGCGGCCTCGAACACGTTCTTCGTTAACAGCTTCAACAGCCCATCAGTGCCTGTCAGGGACAAGCCTCGTTCTTTCGCCATCGGAACCAACTCGGCCGCCGCAGCAGCCTCGGCGGATCGGTCATCATTCTGGTTTTTTTTAGGACTCACAGCATCAAGTGTCGTTGTCATCACGGCACCTTTCCCGCCACGCATCCTGCGCAGCGCGTCAGGTGCGGAAACACCGTTAAATCCACAGTCCCAGCCTTGGGAAGGAGCGTTTATCGCCAGAGATAACGGTCGGTTTCAGTCAATGTGAGTGCCGCCTATTCGGAGCTAATTCACCACCACTTGTTGGCAGCCTAACTCCTTGTTTCCCGAAGCAGCTTGGGTACTAATGGCGTATAAACAGACGGTGTTCGCACCGCGACCACTGCTGGGAATGCTGAACCCAAATCCGTGATTGTTGCCGGTTCCATATGCCGCTCCGACATCACCGCGAGGGCCGTTTGCGTAATTTCCTGGATAACCAATTACCCCGGCAGGGCCAGAGACGTATGCATGAATCTCAACTGTGGCGGAGGGGTTCAACGCGTCAAATACCCAACCCTGCACCGATATCTGACTGCCGGCCGCACGAGCAGAATCAACCACGCCAGTCAAGTATCGAATCACGATCGTCTTGCAACCCAACGACTGATTACTCCCTGCGCTCGCCGAAATTACGTACGCACAGAGATTATGGTTTCCCTCCGCCGTAATCGAAAGGGCCTGCCTGAAACCATGATTGGAACCGGTGCCAGGGTATACTGCCCCAACATCAGATCTGGACTGAGACGCTTGCAGCTGGTAGCCAACAGTCCCAGTAGGCCCCGTGTCGTACACGTGCACTTGTGTTGAAGTGGTGGGCGCTCCCGGATCAATGCTCCAACCTGAAACGCTGACTGAGCCCGGACTTATAACTGCAGTATCAAAGGAACCAAAGGGTTGACCCACCTCCACCGCGCGGCAACCGACCTGAACGTTCCCGCCAGGGCCCTGGTTAATCACATAGGCGCAAATATTGTGCTTACCTGTTCCCGAAATTGGGATGGTCAATCCGTACCCACGATTTGGGCCGCTGGCTGGATACGCGGCCCAAACGTCTGCCCGCGGAATATTGGCAACGGTCTGATAACCAACGGAACCGCCGGACGGCAGAAAATCATAGATATGCACTGCGGCTGAACTGGATAGGGCGTCCGGATCCCAGCCCCACCCCTGGACGTAAACCGTGCTGCCCGACTTCTGCACTACGTCGACAACGCCGACAGGGTTCCCATTCGGTACTGGGGCCGGCGGAGCGACCACCTGCCCAGGCTCAACCTGGTCCGTGAAGGTCATCGTGTTCCAACTCGCACCGTTCGAGCCGGTGACAGATCCCATTCCGACAAATCGGAATGACGCGCCAAGAATGTTGGCTTTGTGCCCTGGCGACGCCCAGTACGAGTCAAAAATTGATTGGGCGGTGACCGAGGCCGGCGACCACTTCGCCACGTTCTCACCCCATGACGTACGGTTCGACGCTCCATAGCTGGTGACCTGCTGGAATGCATTCGGGTTGTGCTGAAGCTGATTGCCGGTAGCCCCGTCTGCCATCTGGCTCGACCACCACACGGACAGATTCGTGAGTCCCGTTGCTTCCTGAACTTGTGGCAGACCAGCCGCGGAACGCTTGACGTTGATCATGCTGATCAACTCCTGATCGAAGGCGGTTAGCTGTGGGCCAGCAGCCAAAGCCATGGGTGCCGATGCGACGGCGGGCACTAGCATCGCGCACACCAGCACGAGGCACGCCAAGAGGCGGTTGGCTTTCGCTCGCCCGCCTGTGGCAACCGGAGAAACACGTCCGGCAGTGAGTGTCTGAAGCATGTGTGGCCTTTCACGCAGGGATGCAAACGGACGCAGGATTTCGACGTCAGGTCTACTACTCCTAGTAACAATACCGTTGCCTAGCGTCACAAGGGGATTTGATTTCGCCTGGTAACTAAGTCGACGTTTCGGTGAGCAAATGACGAAACCGTCGTTCCCAGAGGCCAGATTAACTACTCTGAGTAGCAAAACGTCACGCTCTGCACAGTTGCGTGTGAGAATGCTGCAAGCCGTGACACGCAACCCGACGTCAGCTTCTGAGAAAGTGCTCGGCTCTCCAAGCATTCAGGCGCGTGAAACACCTATTGGAGGGATTCATGGCTCTCTTGACACGACAGCCCGTGAGGTGGGCAAAAACTATCCCGGTAGATTCACCCGGGAATCGTTAGATTCCACTCTTTCGAGGAAATTACCGATCTCGATTCGTGCGCAAAAGGGCAAATCGCCCATTTGGGGACTGCGGGGGCAACACCAGCCACCCAGAATGCAGGGAGGGCTCGACTTCCCCGTCAGGTGGGGAGAAAATCACCGGGCTCCCAATGTCGACGGTGCAAGAACAAAAATGATCTCCTGCCCCTCGTCACCCCTCAGGCAGGAACGCTTCTCGGTGGTCACGCAGGGCAGATGAGAGCGCCTCTTGCCAGGCTCGCAGCGGAGTGAGCCCCGCACCTTCCCACGCCTTCGAGGACATCACTGAATATGCGGGTCTCGGAGCCGGGCGTGGGAAAGCACCCGTGGTGGTCTCCAGAACTCGACTCGGATCGGCACCTATGAGTTCAAAAATGGCCCGTGTTAAGCCACACCAGGTCGTCGCTCCAGCGTTGGTGGCGTGGAGCACCCCACCCGGAACATCCGACCTTTGTGCTAGTTCAATCAGCCCGGCTGCCAGATCTCGCGACCATGTCGGCGAGCCGGTTTGATCGCTCACCACCGAGACAGTCGGGTGCTTGCCTTCGAGCATGCACATCGTTTTCACGAAGTTTGGGCCGGTCACACCAAATACCCAGGCAGTCCGGACAACATGCGCGCGCGGATGCTCCCTGAGCACCGCCTGCTCGCCCAGCAACTTGGAGGCGCCATAGACAGATGTGGGCCCGGTGGCCGAGTCCACTTCGTACGGTGTGGTGCCATCACCCGGGAACACGTAGTCGGTCGAGACGTGAATCAACCCGAGACCGTGCGCCGCAGCTGATCGCGCCAGATTCTCTGGTCCAGCCGCATTCACTGCATAAGCAGCGTCAGAATCTGCCTCTGCCTTGTCCACGGCGGTATAGGCGGCTGCGTTGATAATGACTCCGTCCGCTCGATGCTTCGCGGCAAACGCAGCAACGGCCGTTTCGACGTCCAGAGCGTTGGTGATGTCCAGATCAGCGAACCCCAGGCCCTCTGCTGAAATGTTTTCACTGGCTGCCAGAGTGACAAGGTCGGTTCCGAGCTGGCCCCGCGCGCCGGTGATGAGCAATGCAGTCATGAAAGTCCTTCGGTCACAGTGGTTGGTCAGCAGAGCGTATCCAACAACCATGCTTCGACGGCCCCCGATTCCAAGCCCTTACGATCCAGAAAATACTTCACATACCCCGTCGACGCGCAACCCAAGGTGCAGCGATCACGTCGGTACTACTGGGACTATGGAGAAGGGGCTATCGACCCAGGACACACGGACGCTGGAAAGCACTAGTCCGAGACACCAGCAGCGCAGGGAATTAGACGAGCAGTTCAAGGAAGGCACCCAATGAGCGACCGCGAGACCCCGGACAACCGCGGGCCGCGTCGGTATGGTCCGCGGGCCGACGACGCCGGTCGTTACGGTGAGACTCCACGCGGGAACGATCCGCGCGTAAACGACCCCCGCACGGATGGCACCCGCAAAGGGCAGCCACCGGTATTGCCACACCGTCCCCAAGCTGCCAGCGAGTCGCACCCAGATTCTGCCTACCCACTTTCACGCGGCTCAGGTCAACGGGACCAGGGACAACGGGACCAGGGACAACGGGACCGGGGACAACGCGACCGAGACCCGCGCGACCAAACATTACGCGACCAAACACCACGCGGCCCAGCCCCGCGCGAGGTGCCTCGACTGCCGGCGTCATCCCCATCGCCGAACTTTGATCAGCGCTTTCGGGATCAGCGCCCACAAGGCCGTCCACCCGCCTGGCAAGACCAGCGCCCACAACCGGTAAGCCGATCCGGTGAACGACGCACCACCGATGGATCCGAGGCCAGCTCCCCCCTGCGCAGGCAGCCAAGTGCACAGGGCCAAAACCCCCAGCGCCCGAACCCGCAGGGTCAAAACCCCCAGCGACCGCACCCGCAAAACCCCCAGCGCCCGAACCTCCAAAACCACAACCCGCAAAACCCCCAGGGCCAAAACCCCCAGCGCCCACTCCCGGCGAACCAGAATCCGCAGCGCGACGATCCGTATCGTCGCGCGTGGTCGGAAGCCGATCAGCAGCCGCAGCGCCCGAATGTCCACAGTCAGTACCCCGAGACCAGAGTGTTCGCCGTGCCTCCGCGTGAATCCGCGGGGCCGCTCGGCCCCACGGGCCGCGGTCCCGGCGGTCCCCCGGTGCAAGGTCCCCCGGGTCGGGGCCCAGGCGGCCCAGGCGGCCCAGGCGGACCGGGCGGACCGCCAGGACCTGGGGGGCCACCGTCAGGCGGTCGTCGCAAGCGGGCATCTGGTCCGCTGAAAGCGGGCCGCATAGTGATGGCTTTGATCTCCGCCGCCGTCCTGGTGGTGAGTGGATTCGGCACTGTGGTCGCCGCCACCGCTGGCCAACAAGAGGCGGGCCTCACCAACCCGTGCGATGCCGCCGGCGCATGCCCCGGTCAGACGATTCTGCTGGTGGGTTCCGATGCCCGCGTCGACGCTCAGGGAAATCCG
The DNA here is from genome assembly GCF_003860405.1 of Nakamurella antarctica. NCBI lineage: Bacteria > Bacillati > Actinomycetota > Actinomycetes > Nakamurellales > Nakamurellaceae > Nakamurella > Nakamurella antarctica. Next base: position 2,418,387 of record NZ_CP034170.1, read on the forward strand.
CTCAGCGCCGAAGCGCTCAAGCAAGTAGCCACAGAGGCAGACGGTGGCGGCACGAGCACCGACACCATGATGCTGATCCACATTCCCGAGGGCGGGGGCAAGGCAACAGCCGTGTCGATCCCGAGGGATGTGTGGATAGCGAATCCACCGCCCGGACCTTCCGACTCTGATGCGTCCGCACTGGTGAAGTACGACGCCAACAAGGTCAACTCGTACTACGGCAGTGCCAAGTTTTTCACCCAGGTTCGACTTGTCGCCGAAGGCGTTACTGATCAACCCACTGTTGAGCGTGAGTCCAACAATGCGGGCCGGAAGATGCTAATTAGCGTTCTGGAGAACTTCACCGGAATCCACATCGATAACTACGCCGAAGTCAACCTCTACGGGTTTTACCTACTGTCCAATGCTCTTGGTGGCGTGCCGGTCTGTTTGGTCAACGCGGTCAACGACCCGTTCTCCGGTGCCGTTTTTCCCGCTGGACCGCAGGAAGTTCAAGGTACTGCTGCACTTTCGTTCGTTCGTCAGCGTCACGGCTTGCCCAATGGCGACCTCGATCGCGTCAAACGTCAGCAGGCTTTCCTTTCCGGGGCCATCTCCAAAGTTCTGTCTGTCGGGACTGTTACCAAGATTCCCGAGTTGCTCAGCGCGGCTGACAAATCAATTGTGCTGAGTGAGGGCTTCAGCCTTTTGCAGTTGGCGAATCAAATGCAGTCGATGTCCACCGGCAATATTATTTTCGCTACTTTGCCCACCCACGGCAGCGAATCCTCCACTGAGAAGGACGCACTCGCTGTCGACGTGCCTGAGGTACAAGCACTTTTTGCTTCGATCAAGAATGAGACGGCCTCGACCCAGGGACCCGCCGCTCAGAGCGATCCCGCGGCACCCACTCAGACCCTTGACCCGGTGTCGATCATCGTTGATGTGCAAAATGGAACCATCACATCAGGGATGGCGAAGGCGGTGTCTGACGAGGTTGCCGCAGCCAAGTACACCCGGGGCCAGATCTCAGACTTCCCCGGTGTCTCCGAGGGCAACGAGCAGTCCAGCACCACGATTCGGTTTTCGCCGGGTGGTGAGGCAGCAGCTGCCGGAGTGAAAGCCGCTCTCGGATACGGCGAGTTGCAGCCGGATTCCAGCGTGGACGCAGGTCACGTTCTCGTGGTCGTTGGCACTGACCGATCAGCGAAACCAAGCGGGCTCCGCAACAGCGCCCCGTTCGTTTCCGCACCCCCTGCTTCCTTGTACGCAGCCCCCGGTGACGGCTCCATCACCGCAGCCCAACCGGGCTGCGTCAACTAATCTGATCGGCTCTGGATGACACCTCCCAACCCCACCGTCGCCGCGTGTATCGCCGCCATGGCGGTAGACCCCAGCCGGCCGCGATTGACGTTCTACTCAGTGGCGGGCGATCGCACCGAGCTATCCGGGACGGTCTTGCTGAATTGGGGCGCGAAAGTGGCCGGGCTCTTGATCGATGAGTTGGGCGCCCGCATTGGCGACACCGTCGCAGTGATGATCCCCGATGGCTGGCAAAAGGCTGGCATCCTGCTTGGGGCTTGGTGGGCTGGCATGGTAGTCACCGATTCAGATGACGCAGGAGCAGCAGCTGCATTCGTAGCCCAAGGCGAGGATGCCTCTTGCGATGAAATTTTTGTCGTATCAGGCCATCCATTTGGATTTCCCAGTACTAACGTCGCAGCACATCAACGGGACTACACCTCTTCGGTGCAGATCCAGGCGGACCAATTCATGTCCCGCGTCGCAGTCCCAGACACCCAGAGTGCCGTCCTCGACGGCCTGACGGTGGGGGCAGCGGGCGAGGCGACATGGGCTGCGGCCGAACAGCTTTCACCTACCGATCGCGTGTTGACCGTGGGCCCTTGGTCCTTAACGGGCGAGGTGTTCAGCAACCTGTGGGGACCCATTGCCGCAGGCGCTCAGGTAATTCACTGCGCTGATGCCGCGACGGCCGATCTTCGTCACCGAGCTGTTGCCGAGAGCGCCACAGTCACCATCGGCGTCACCATTGCTGGTGTACCGAGACTGCGCTAAGCCCCGCGAAATCTGGCTCAGCGCAACAAACTCCTGGCCATCACCAATCGCTGGATCTGATTGGTTCCTTCGTAGATCTGCGTGATTTTTGCATCACGCATCATGCGCTCGGCGGCGAAGTCTCGCGTGTATCCCGCGCCACCGAGGATCTGGACAGCATCGGTGGTGACGCTCATGGCGGTATCTGAGGCTAGGCATTTCGCCGCCGAAGCTAAGAAGCTGGAGCGCGGGTCGCCGCGTTCAGCGGCTGCTGCGGCTTGATAGACCAGCGTCCGGGCAGCTTCCACGGCCATCGCCATGTCGGCGATCATGAACTGAATTGCCTGGAACTGGGCAATCGCCTTGCCGAACTGCTGACGATGCTTCGCGTAGTCGACGGAGAGCTCAAGTGCGCCTTGGGCGATTCCCACCGCTTGGGCTCCAATGGTGGGGCGGGTGTGTTCGAGGGTCGCGAGCGCGGTGGAGTAGCCGGTCCCCGGCTCACCAACAATGCGCCAACCTGGGATGCGGCAGTTGTCAAAGTGGATCTCCCTCGTGGGCGATCCCTTGATACCGAGCTTGCGTTCCTTGGTACCAACCTGAAAGCCCTCGTCATCGGCGTGGACCACGAAAGCGCTGATTCCGCGAGATCCCTTGTCCGGATCGGTTACGGCCATAACGGTGTACCACGAGGACACACCCGCGTTGGTGATCCAGCACTTCGTTCCGTTCAGGATCCAATCGTCTCCGTCAGCCTTTGCGCGCGTGCGCATGGCGGCAGCATCGGACCCGGCCTCCCGCTCCGACAGCGCATACGAGATCATCGCTTCGCCCGACGCGATCGACGGCAGGACCGCCTGCTTGAGCTCCTCGGAGCCGGACAAGATAATCGGCATCGAGCCCAGCTTGTTCACCGCGGGGATGAGCGCAGAGGAGGCGCAGACCCTGGCGACCTCTTCTATAACCACCACTGTCGCCACGGCGTCGGCGCCCATGCCCTCGTAGGCTTCCGGGATGTGAACGGCGTGAAAACCTGCGTCGATCAGGGCTTTCTGGGCCTCGACGGGGTATCGCTCTTTTTCGTCGCAGTCCGCGGCGAACGGTTTGATCGCCCCCTCGGCAAGCTCACGAACAGCAGCCCTAATGTCCTGGTGATCTTCGGGCAAATTGTATAGATCAGACATCAAGACCACCTTAGTTTTGAACGCTCAAGACGGTGCCCGGCAACTGCTTCGTTCCACAAACACTACTCGCGGGTAACTATGACCGGCAAAGGCAGCGCGGACCTTGCTGGATGCCCCGGTACGATCGAGGACCTCACTAATGCTCGTGCGGGTAAGTTCAGGCTCTCGGTACGCCGACAGCAAAGAGGAGCACAAGGTGAATCCGGCGACCGTGACCGTGGTGGTGGTGACCTTTCGCGCAAAGGCGATGATTGCCGACTGCCTGGACTCGTTGGCGGCCCAAGACCTGCCGCACGAGCTGCTGGTTGTAGACAACGCATCTTCGGACGGCACAGCTGACGTCCTGCGGAGCAAGTACCCCGGGGTCCGTGTCATCACGCTCGCCGAAAACCGCGGTTTCGCAGGTGGCCTCAGCGCGGCTTTGGCCCACATCGAGTCACCGTACGTGGCGCTTCTGAATGACGACGCCGTAGCCGAGCCGGGTTGGCTGAGCCAGCTCCTCGCCGTGTGCGAGAGCGACGAGCGCATCGGGGCCGCGACATCAAAGATGATCCTTGAAACCGGCTTCCCCGGCGAAGAAGTTCTCAATAACATCGGCGTAGCGCTCACCAGGCACGGCTACGGGTTTGATGTTGGTCTCGGCTTGCCTGCCAGTTCGGCCTACACCGAGGTCACCGAAGTTTTCGGGTTCAGCGGGGGCGCTGCTCTGATCAGGACCGAGTCGCTCCGTGCCGCGGGCGGCTGCCCAGAGCACTTCTTCCTCTATTACGAGGATGTGGACATGTCGTGGCGGTTGCGGTTGAGTGGCTTTGCTGTGATGTCCGTCCCGGGCGCGATAGCTCATCACCGGCACTCAGCCACATCGGATCAGAACAGCGAGATCTTTCATCGGCACAATGAGCGCAACCGACTTCTCACCTTGATCCGTTGCGCCCCTGCAGGTTTCGCAGCTTCCGAAGTACTCCGATTTGGCCTGACGACGATCAGCCTTGCAGTCACAAAGGTAATCCGTCGACCAGTGCCGCCGGCTCTGAACTTTCGCATTCGACTGCGCGTGGGCGTGTTGGCCGAGGTGGCGCGACTCCTACCGTCAGAATGTGTGGCGCGCCGCCGGATCGGGCGGACGGCGGTGGTCAGCCGCCGGAGCGTTACCAGCGCATGGGTGGGCGCGAAACCCCTTGACTAGCAACTCTTTGCAGACTCTCGCCGCGACCGTCGGTGGTCACCTCACTCGGCGATGAGCTCTTGCAGCTTCCTGTCTTTCGCAAGCACCATTGCCTCCAGATCGGCTGCGTAGGCGGCCAGCTCACCACCGAGCCGGAGCCCGAGCTCGTCTGGCGCCGAAGCCAGAATGCGGATGGCCAGCAGTGCCGCATTAGTTGCGCCCCCGATCGAAACTGTCGCGACCGGGATCCCCGCGGGCATCTGGACGATGGACAGCAGCGAGTCGAGCCCGTCAAGGGTGGCCAGCGGCACCGGGACACCAATCACTGGCAACGTGGTGGCGGATGCGACCATGCCCGGTAGATGCGCGGCCCCGCCGGCACCAGCGATGATGACCCGCAGGCCCCTCGACGCTGCGGAGGACGCGTATTCGTGCATCCGCGCGGGCGTGCGGTGCGCTGACACCACTGCCACCTCGAACGGCACCTCGAAATCGGTCAAAACGTCCGCAGCCGCCGACATTACCGACCAGTCTGAATCTGAGCCCATAATCAGGCCTACTACCGCTGTGCTCATCTGGCTCCCCTATCCGTTCCCCGCTGGTGCTGCGGACTATCACTTGCGTCATCTGCTGGGCCGTGAATGGCATACCCATCGCCCCAGACACCGTCGCTAAGCCACAACGCGGCTAACTGCGCAGTTCGTCTGGTGACGGCCAGGTCGCTTCCGCCGACATTAACGTGCCCGAGCTTGCGGCCGGGCCGGAAGGATTTGCCGTACAGATGGACCTTGACAGCAGGGAATCGCGCCGCCAGGTGGTGAATGCGCTCGTCCATCCCCATACCCGCGCCCGGGGAGTCAAGGCTGCCGCCGATGACGTTCCCCATCACCATGACCGGGAAAACCGCATCGGTCTTGCCCAGCGGGTAGTCCAGGACCGCTCGTAAATGCTGCTCGAACTGGCTGGTAATGGCGCCGTCGATGGACCAGTGCCCCGAGTTGTGTGGACGCATCGCTAGTTCGTTAATTACCAGACCACCAGGGAATTGCGCCGACGGAGCTACTTCGAACAGTTCGACTGCCAGCACTCCGACCACGCCGAGGGATGCGGCGATGCTCAGAGCGAGCTCTTGGGCCGCCACTGCGCGCGCGTCGTCGAGATTCTGTGCCGGAGCGATCACCTCGACGCAAATCCCCTGCTGTTGAACTGTTTCCACTACCGGCCACGCGGCTGCTTGGCCGAATGGTGAGCGGGCAACCACCGCCGCCAACTCACGGTCGAGTGGCACCAGCGTCTCAACCAGCAGGTCTCCCGCCGATCCGAGATGCGTCAGGACCGCGGCGGCGTGCGCGGAGTCTTTCAGGATCCAGACGCCCCGCCCGTCGTATCCACCTCGGCATGTTTTGAGCACCACGGGCCACCCGTGGGCAGCGGCAAATTCTTCGGTGGCCTTGTGCGTCAGTTCACTATTAGCATCAGCGGGAATGACAGAAAAAGGGGGCACCGGAAGCCCCATGGCTCGCAGCTTTCGCCGCATAACGCCCTTGTCTTGCGCGTGTTCGAGGGCGTCTGCGCCGGGGTACATCGCATGCCCTTCGGACGCCAGCGTGCGGATGTGTTCGGTGGGCACGTGTTCGTGATCGAACGTCACCACCTCGCAGCCTTGCGCGAAAGAGCGCAGCGCAACTAAGTCGGTGTGAATTCCGATTTCAAGCTCGGGGGTGACAAGGGCTGCGGAGTCGTCGGCCGAAACGGCAAGTACGCGGAGTGTTTGACCTAGTCCAATCGCCGCCTGCTGCGTCATTCGGGCTAATTGCCCGCCGCCAACCATTCCGACTCGGGGCATACCCGTACGTGGATCCACGTTAGTGAGCTTAGTGCGGTGCTCCTACCGTCGGCGCCGACGCAGCTGAATACAAGACCCAACGCTGGCCACGAAGTGCAGTTCGCACAACACCGCCGCCGGTGGCGGGACAACGCACCTTGGATGTAGGGATCCGAGGTGCGCCGTCCGACCATCGGCGGCGGGGTGGCGCGCCCAACAGCTATCTGGCGAGTTCGTCAAGCAAGAACCTGACCGATGCGAATTTGGTGGGTAACGGCTCGGTCCACACCCTCGGCGCGGGAATGTTGGCCTGCGGATCGGCGCTAATTCGACTCGTATACATTCGGGCCGCCAGTTGCAGGCGACGCGGAAGCATTTCGTCGCGATGCGCGAGAGCGACAGCGATTGGTTCGCCCAAGCGGGCCAGCGTCTCGCCGGCATCAAAGACGGAGCGCAGACATTCGCTGACCAGAATCATCGGGAGGGTTCGCTGCCAGGCGCTGCGGCCAGAAAGGTCTACGCGGACAACAGCTAACGCAAACCTCTCATTAACATCGAAGTGCTGCGCCTGGGCTTGCTGATAAATCTCCGCCAACCGCAGCTGCAGGTACTCCTTCGATACCAAGCCGGTAAGCGGATCGGAGATCCCCACCGGAGGAGCGGTGATGCGTTCGGCCCAACCGAGGGAAACACCGCGGCGGAGTTGATCGGCATAGCGGGACGACACCAAAGCAGTCAAGGCATCCACGTCCGCCAGTGTCTCGCCGAGCCCGACGCCGGCGGCCGCACGTGCGCGGCCGAGCCGCTCTGCTGCTGGCCAGATATCAGTTTCACCGACAGCGGCTTCGCAGATCGCGTCCACGGCGGGGCTGTCCCAATCAGAGGGGAAAGACCAACCAGCCAATGCGGATTCTTCTGCCCACTTGGTGCGCAGCGCTCTGGCCGACATGCGTCCGAGCTGTGTTCCTCTTGCCATCAGGCACCTTTTCGTTCATCCACATTCGTACACGCGAGCGCTTGTCGAAGTCGTTCTACGAGGCCTTACGGAGAGGAGACGCGCTCAGAGCAGATATATCACGCGATAGAACGACAAAAGATATTGCCCTGACGATTATTTTTGGTGCAGGAATCGCGTGACATTTGTCGGGTTCCGTCGTCCCTTGACTGAATGGCTCAGCAGAGCCTTCGCGAAGCTCGTTGCCTCAACAACACTGTGCGTACTCTCCTGGACACTCGCAGTGAAGACAATGGTGACCCTCTTAACGAAGGTCCTACTTCCCGCAGACCCTTCATCACCCGTATGCTTCACACAGGCGTTGGGGCATATGCCTCACACTATGACCGCGAAAGAATGCACATGACGATCACCGACGAGGCAACTGCGCCCAGCGACGCTGAGTTGATCTCACGCGTTCGTGCGGGCGACCGCACCGCGTACGGCGATCTCTACGGACGACACGCACGGTCAGCAGCCACTCTCGCCCGGCAAATATCGGTTTCCGGCGCCGAAGCCGACGATTTGGTCGCCGAATCTTTCGCGCGGGTGTTGGACACTCTGCTTGATGGCCGAGGACCTGACTCGTCTTTCCGAGCCTACCTTTTCACCACGGTTCGACACACGGCCTACGACAGGTCACGCAAAGATAAACGGCTCCAGTTCACCGATGACGTCGCGGCCCACGAGGTCGCCGTTGAAGCCGAAGATCCAGTGCTCGCTCAAATGGAAAGCTCTTTTGTAGCAAAGGCTTTTGGTCAGCTTCCCGACCGTTGGCAAGCCGTCCTCTGGCATACGCAAGTCGAAGGGCAGTCCGCCGCCGAGGTGGGCGTTCTCCTGGGAATGTCCCCGAACGCTGTGTCCTCGTTGGCCTTCCGTGCCCGCGAGGGTTTACGAGAGGCGTACCTCCAGGTACATATGTCGGAGACCATCGCCGAGCGATGCCGGGCTACCATCGACCGCTTGGGAGCGTGGACCCGCGGTGGGCTGTCGAAGCGCGAAAGCGCGCAGGTCGATGCTCACCTCGCCGAATGCAACACTTGCCCTGCCTTGGCTGCAGAGTTGTCCGAGATCAACTCCGGCCTCCGTGGCTTGCTGGCACCTCTGCTCTTGGGCGCTGCCGCCGCCGGTTATGTTGCCACCCTTCCCGCAGTGCCGGTTCTGATGCAGGTCGGGGCCCACGTCGGCGGCACCGCCGCGGGCTCTTCTGCCGCTTCTGGGGTTACAACGCTCAAGTCGGCTGGCTGGATCCTGGCCCAACCCGCAAGCCTCGGAGCTGGCGTCGCTGCCGCTGCCGCTGCCGCCGTTGTCGCTTTGGTCGTCGTGCTGTCCACGAATGGACAATCACCTCTCGACAGTCTGGCCGCGGAGACTATCGCGTCTGGGCCTGTCGCTCCCCCCCTCGGGGTCGGTACCAGCGGTACAGGTGCAGGGGCAGCCGCTGCGACATCGTCCGCAGCGAGCGATTCGCCGTCTGCTGCTACCGCGACCGCACAATCTGCATCAGCGGGATCAAGCACGGAACCGGTGTCCGTAGCAACAACTACGACAGCCTCGGTGCCCGCGGTAGCCCCAGCCTCAGTATCCGAATCCGGGCTGGCTGGACCTGACTCTGCATCTGTACCCGCTGACGCTTCCGCTGCCGGCGGGATTGTTGGCTCGCCGGTAGCTCCGCCGAGTATCTCCAGGCCTACCGTGCCTCGAGTGACGGTTCCTCGAGTGGCGGTGCCTCAAGTTACGGTGCCTTCGCTGCCCATCGCAGCGGCCAACCCCGGCGACACTGCGCCGACCACCACTGCGCCGACCACCACTGCGCCCCCCACCACAGCGCCAACCACCACCGCGCCGACCACCACAGCGCCAACCACCACCGCGCCCCCCACCACAGCGCCAACCACCACAGCGCCAACCACCACCGCGCCCCCCACCACAGCGCCAACCACCACCGCGCCCCCACCACTGCGCCGACCACACCGCCCGTGCTGACGGAAGCCAGCTTTGAGGTCACTACTTCTTCTCTGTCCGTAGTCGCGGGCGGCACCGCAGAGTTTTCGGTAAGCATCAAAAACGTGGGCCAAAAGCCCTCGGCGGAAAATCAAGCCATCACCTTGGCGGGCAACGGTGTTGCCCTGACCGGAGTGAGCCTCACATCAGCCCCAGTGGGCCAAGGCCTGCGCCCAGCGGGAGCGGCCCTGCGGGGGGCTCCCGCCACCACCATCAGCTGCACAAACAACTCCTGCTTGCTTCCCAAGGTCGAACCCGGTGTCAGCATCTCGCTTACGGTCACCGTCACAGCGAGCCCAGACGCCCAGGGCGGCCCGAGTAGTTTCGAGATCGGCAACGTTTCCTATCCATTTGCTGTCGCGGTTCAACCGGGATATCAGAACCTCACGCTGACAGCGCTGGACTCCTTGGGAACGCCCGACGCTGGCCCCGTTGTCGCGGGTACCGCAGTCGACATGGTGTTGGCAGCGACAAACGCGGGAACGTCCAACCCCGGCCCGATCAGCCTTCCAGTACAAATGGGAGATTCGCTGATTATCGACAGTGCCTCCCCTGACCCAGCCAGTGGATCAATCTGCGAATTTGTCGGCCAGGACCTGATTTGTACGCCCGGCGCCAATGGTCTCGGGAACGTTAAATTGGGAGTTTTTGTTCGTACTGATGCAGCTGGAAGTGCGAGCTTCACTGCACGCCTGGCTGGCGAGCGCGTTGTCGCTGTCACCAATGGTGTAGAAGTCACTCCTCGTGTTGGCAACCAACCTATTGAGATCAAGGGCCACTTCGGAGCCACATCCGTCGGCGCGGCGACACTCGCATGTTCGACTCCCCCTAACGTGACCATTCAAACCAGTTGCCGGAGCACGTCCGCAGTCCAACCGGTCGCTCCTGTCGCGCAGCAACTGGCAATCCCTGCTGGGTCCACCGTGGCCTTCGCAGAGCTGGTCTGGGCAGCAACCTCTGGTGAATCCTCCGCCATTACCGCTGACTTTGGCTCTGGCAGGGGCCCAGAGGTACTCGCTGGCGACCTCGTTCCCGTCACGGGTGGCGCCGGCGGATTTATCGCCACCTATCGCGCCGACGTCACCGGCAAGTTGACTGGTAGCGCGGCGGTCACCGTCACCAACCTGGCCAGCTCCCTCACTACGGTCGTTGACCCGGACGCTACTCAGAGCACGCCTCCCCTCGGTGCCTGGACGCTCAGTGTCATCTGGTCTGACCCCACATCGGCGACCCGGATGGTTCAGTACAGCAATCTCAATCTGGGATCGATTCCACCGCCTGCAGTGGTAGGCGGCCCGCCGGCACTCAATGGGCCACTCACGCTGGCTACCGGAACTTCGAGCATTGAGCGCGCGTGGCTGTCCGTGTGGGGGGCAGACCCGTGGGGGGTGAAAACGCTTAGAAACGCCGGAGTCGAAGTCACTACCTACGTTGATGGCTCTGAGGCACCGCGGCTTATTGTCGGCTCCACACCCTCCGTCCAAACGGGCTTCGATCTCGTCGAGTTCTCCTCGCAGGCGAACGCCGGGAATCTCACCCTGTCGAACCAAGGTGAATTTACCGGTCTCGATCCCGCAAATCCGTTGGCGGGCCTCTGGAACCAAGATCGCATCTGGGTGGGCCCGCTACTCATCGTTCGGAATCAAGGCTAAACCGTCTAGTTCGTGGCAATCTGTTGAGGATCGGGTGCGATCGATCGTGGACCGCTGAACAATTGCAGGAGACACCTTAGAATGATCCGGTGAACCTTGTAGATCGCGTGCGGGCCGTATTGCCTGAAAAGTACCGCCAATTCTCGAAGTTCCTCATTGTCGGCGGGTTCACCTGGGTGATCGATACCGGGCTTTTTTTGATCCTCCGTAACACGATCTTGAGCGACAAGGTCCTGACTGCCAAGATTATTCCGGTCCTCATCGCGATGATCGTCAACTACGTACTGAACCGCGAATGGTCTTTTGCCCAGCGGGGTGGTCGCGAAAAGGCACACGAAGCGTTGCTTTTCTTCCTCCTCAACGGCATTGGGCTGCTCATCAACTTGGTCCCCTTGTGGATCTCCCATTACCTACTCGGCTTCAACCTTGCCCACTACAGCACCCTGACGGTCAACATCGTCGACGTCATTTCTGGTTCCATCATCGGCACAATTTTGGCGATGGCATTTCGTTACTGGGCTTACAAAAAATGGGTTTTTCCCGAAGTCAAGGATGAAGAATCCGCTCACCTCTCCGAGGGCAACCCGGGGAGCCCTCGAGGTACTTCATAGAGTGGATCTACCTTTAATTAGCAAAAGCGTGTGGGTGCATCCCAGGGCGGCGGTATCCGGGGTGAGCCGCCCGGAGCTCCGATGCTGTGAGGCGCAAACACACTAGGCGCAGACCCATTAGGCACAGAGCCACTGGGCGCAGAGTCGTCGGGGTCAGCGCGCACCAGGAACATCCCAAAAACTGGTGGGCGCGCGCGGCGCAGCTCTAGTCGTCCGCCGTCTGCTTCGATGAATGCTCTTGCCAAGGCCAAGCCCAGCCCCGAGGAGTCGGCGCCGGATATGCCACGATCAAAGATGTGGCCGGCTAACTTTTCACCGACCCCGTCGCCCTCATCCGCCACTTCCAACAGCACCAGCGGCTCACCTTGTTTGACCGTCACTCGGACTGCCCCCGCCCCGTGCATGAGGGCGTTGTCGAGGAGTACGCCGAGCGCCTCCCGCAGACGCACCGCGGTCGCTTTCACCACTATCTGGGGTGGGCAGATCACGGTCAGCGTTCGACCAGCCGCTGCGTACACCGTTACCCACTCAGTGCGGACCTGCTCTAACGCGGTAGAGAGGCTGATTTCTGCTGCGCTCGCGGCTCGTTGCGAACGAGCATTAGCCAGCAGATCGTTCACGATGTTCACCAGCCGGTCCGTCTGCTCCAATGCGGCGCTCACGTCGGCGCGGACTACGTCATCTGGATACTCCGCAAGCTCCTCGAGCCGAAGCTGCAAGCCGGTTAAGCGGGTGCGCAGCTGATGGGAAATCTCGCTGGCTAAGTCCCGCTCGCGTTGCAATACGGTCGAAATGTCGCCAGCCGCGGAGTCCAGGACCTCGGCCACCCGGTCCAATTCGGCGATCTGGTATCGGCGTTTGAAGGTGCGGAAGTCGCCGGAACCCAACCTGGCAGCGCGATCGGCCAGATCCGACAACGGGTGCGTGAGCCGACGTGAAGTGATCAGCGCAACTCCGACACCCACCACGATGGACGCGAGCACTGCGAGAGCCACTAGACCAAGGGCCAAGAACTGCTCGCGTCGGAGCCGGTCGACGGGGCTGTACAGGGTCAGCTTCCCGTTGGAGATGCTGGTGACTGCGTCGGACACCGAAACGGCCAACGGTTCAGCTCCCACCGCCTGACCAACGCCGCCCCGCTCGTACTCCAAACGCCATCCCGGCGGCACGGAAACGCTCACGGATCGAAGGTCCATCGCGCCGTCGGTGAACTGCTGAGCGTTGAGTGAAGCATTAATTGCTTCGAGCTGCGAAGTGATGTTGCTGTGCACCAAATCGTCGACGAGGCGCCACGAGACGACGCCCAATGGCAACCCCAAGGCAATCACGGTCACCATGATCACCATCACGATGGAGCGCAAAAGTCTGCGACGCATCTGTCAGCCTCAGATCACGTTAAAGCGAAAACCCAGGCCGCGGATGGTGGTGATGCGGTGCTCGATCTCAGGCTTTTCGGCGGTATCCTCGCTGTCCGCAGGGCTGATCTTGCGGCGTAACCACGACATATGCATGTCCAGAGTTTTCGAGTTTTTCATCGCCGGGTCAGCCCAAACCTCTTCGAGAACCTGCTCGCGCGTCACCACATCGCCCGCGTGGGCCATCAAGATTCTGAGCAATTCGAATTCTTTGTTTGCCAGGCCTACGGGGGCCCCGTCGACGGTGACCTGCCTAGCCCCAAGATCCATTCGGATACCGCTGCACTCCAGGATTTCCGGTGAGCGGCGGCGCAGTAGGGCGCGGACGCGTGCGAGTAACTCCCCTGTCCGGAAGGGCTTTGCCACATAGTCATCTGCGCCTGCGTCCAAGCCGACAACAAAATCAGCTTCGTCGGTCCGCGCAGTGAGCATCAGCACGGGGGTGCTTTTGCCTGCCTGCCGAATTCGCCGACACACGTCGAGTCCGTCCCAGATGGGCAGCCCCAAGTCCAGGATGACAAGCGAAATATCCCCCTCCAGCGCCTGATCAAGTGCGCTTTGGCCATCCTTAGCCAGCAGGACTGCATAGCCTTCGCGCTCGAGAGCGCGCGCTAAAGGTTCGGAGATATCAGGATCGTCTTCGGCCAGCAGCACGGTCATCACGCCGCTAGCCTACGGTCCGCTGATGGCACTTACATGAGAAAGAGCCATCCGTAAGTGGGGAAAAGGCTGACGCAGCCTACCGAGCTGGTTAATTACACGGGAGTGACGCCGTGTCTGCGCCGAGAAAACGTCCGATCCTTGCCACGAGCAGCAGCGATGCGGCCAATCAGTTCGGTACGGAGGTTCTCTGGCTCGACAATGGAGTCGACTACCATTTCGGCGGCAAGCCGCACGGTATCGATATCCGCTTCGTACTCGGCGCGTCTGTCGGCCACAAACGCTGCCGCCGCCGACGGGTCGTCGAAGTCGGCAATCTTCTTGGCGTACACCGCGTTGACGGCCGCATCCGCTCCCATCACCGCTATTTTCGCCGTGGGCAGCGCAATGGTGGCGTCTGGTTCAAAACCTGGACCGGCCATCGCGTAAAGCCCGGCGCCGTAGGCCTTGCGGACCACCACGCAAAACTTTGGGACGGTTGCTTCGCAGACTGCGGAGATCATCTTCGCGCCGTGTCGGATAATTCCTTGCCTTTCGACGGCCGCACCGACCATGAAACCAGGCACGTCTGACAGGAAGATCAACGGGACATTGAACGCATCGCACAATTGCACGAAATGCGCTGCCTTGTCTGCAGAGTCGACGAAAAGCACGCCGCCCTTGAACATCGAGTTGTTCCCGACGATACCCACCACTTCGCCATTGAGGCGCCCAAAGCCGGTCGTAAGCTCACGGGCCCAGTCGGGATGGATGGGGAAATAAGTGCCATCATCAAGCAGCGCCGCGACATAGCGGCGCATGTCGAAGGCAACCCGCTCGGCTACCGGCACCAATTCGCGGAGGTTCCCCTTCCCTGGTGGTAGCGCCGGCGCGGTGGGGGGCTGCTGCTGAAAGTTATCGGGCAGATAGCTCAGGTAGTGCGCCACCATGGCCAATGCCTCTATTTCGGTCTTCGCCAGCAGATGGCCGACCCCGGAGACGGAGGTGTGCATCTTCGCCCCGCCCATCTCTTCCAGGGTGGTTTTTTCGCCGGTAACCATCTCCACCATACGATCGCTACCGAGGTACATGGAGGCGTTCTTTTCGACCATGATCACCACATCGCAGAAGGCGGGAATGTAGGCCCCTCCAGCTGCGCTAGGCCCAAACAGCGCACAGACCTGCGGAATCACCCCTGACGCCCGAACCTGGGTGTGGAAGATCTTCCCAGCGCCGCGGCGCCCGGGAAAGAGATCGACTTGATCAGTGATGCGTGCCCCAGCTGAGTCCACTAGGTACACCATCGGAACTGATGTGGCATAGGCCTTTTCGATAATGCGGATGATCTTCTCGACTGTCCTTGCGCCCCATGAGCCGGCCTTCACCGTGGAGTCGTTGGCCATCACGCAGACATGGCGACCGCCGATGGTGGCGCCGCCGGTAATGACGCCGTCCGCGGGTAGTCCGTCAGCTAACGCATTCGCGAAGAGGCCGTCTTCGATAAAGCTGCCGTCATCGACAAGCTGTGAAATACGTTGGCGCGCAAACATCTTGCCCTTGGCCGCGTTAGCGTCGTGGTACCGCTTCGCCCCACCCGCCAGGACCTTCTCGCGGAGCTCGGCTTCGCGGCTGGAGTTAGACGTACACGGTGTGGGCTCGACTCGATCGTCGGTACTCATTGATGCGCCTCGCTTTCTAACGACGCGAAGTGTTGTCCCCGCCGGGGAAATCATTGCCCTCGTCATCGTCGGTGGTGTACTGCGCTGTCGGCCGATTACCAGCCGGCCGCGTCTGACTTCCTTGACGCGGAGCAGCCGAACCCATTCCATCACCACGGTTGCGATCGTCATCAATGAGCTGGTTGAGCAGGCTTTGAACCTTGGTCAATGCGGCGACATTGTAAAAGGACAGCGGCTGGTCTGCCGCTGATTCCACCGTCAGGTCCCCGTAGCCGAAAATACGGCCCCAGAAGCTGACGTTTGTCTCCATGTTCTGGATCCGGCCGAGCGGGATTTGGTGTTCGCGACGCTTGAAAAAGCCTGCCCTGAAGAAGATGTGGTGCGTAGTGATTACAAAATGTTCAAAACGCCACTTGATGAACGGCACCAGCACAAACCAGAACAACAACCCCACCGCGACCACAGCGATGACGATCCAGTAAATGACATGGTTGTTTTGATCGCGTACCCAGGCAGCGAGAGCGAACGCACCGCCGATAATAAGGATGAACAGCGCGATTGGCACGACGAGCACCTTGGGTGTCGGGTGCTTATGCAGCATCACCTTTTCGCCTCGCGCCAGCAGGTGGTCCGGATACGCCATGGTGGAGCCCTTCACATCGAGTTGAGATGCACGAGTTGAGATGCACGAGTTGACGCGGGTAGTGCAAGGTCACGCTACCGTGCTCACCCCTCTGCGACCCAGGACCTGGCGAACCTTGGTGAGTGCGACTGGCCGGCTACGCCAGTCGGCCTCGCGAGCTAGCGGACTGCGCGCGCACCAAAGGCAGCCGAGCCCAGCCGCACCATCGTCGCGCCGCAGGCGATGGCCAACTCAAAATCACCGCTCATCCCCATCGATAACTGCCGGGCACCATCAAGTTTCAGCTCATCACGCATGTGTGCAAGCTGCAGATAACCTGCCTGAACGGCCGCCGCGTCCGGTGAGTTCAACCCGACCGTCATGTATCCCGTGAGCCGCACACCGGGCAAGGTGGCGATGTAAGCCGCCACTTCGGGCGCCCGCTGCGGCGTGAGGCCAGACTTCGAATCTTCCCCAGAGACATTGACCTGTAAAAAGACATCCATAACCCGCCCAGCATCGACGGATCGGTTGCTCAGTTTGCTCGCAAGATCGGCGCTGTCCACTGTCTGTATGCAGCTGACGAGAGGCAGCACCTGCCCGATCTTATTCGACTGCAGGTGCCCGATGAAGTGGGTCGTGGGCGCGAAAGCTGCTAGCTCTCTTGCCTTCTCGACCACCTCGTTGACCCGGTTCTCGCCGATCAGGTTGTAGCCGGCCTGTAGCGCTTCGATGATTCGAGCTGCGCTCTGCGTTTTCGTCGCCAGCAGTATCTTCACGTCGGTGGGTAGCCGTCCTGCAGCGACCGCTGCCGCGTCGGCACGCTGCCGGAGAGCGGCTAACTGCCGTGGCAACTCGCGGGGCTGGGGAGTCGTCATCGCCCCACCTTAGGACGCTGGCCGCAGGTGCAATACATCGGCGGCGGTGAACGTGCACAGCTCCCCTGAATCGGAGCGCACCACGAGGCTGCCGTCTAAGGCGATGTTCGTTGCCACCCCGAGCACGGTCGCTCCTGACGGCAATTCCACCCGCACCCCAGCTCCAATGGTGGCGCACAGCGTGAGGTACTCGGCGCGGATCTGAGCCACATCACCGTTCGCGCCCTCCCAGCGCCGCAGCAGGCTGTCGATCTCCGTCAGCACCGCCGCAGCCAACTCCGCCCGGTCCAGCGATGACGAGCCCGCAAGCAACAAAGAGGTGGCGTCGGGCCGCGGCAGTTCCGCTTTCAGCAAGCTGACATTCAGGCCAAGACCGATCACTACTGCGCTACCAGCCATCTCGCCAAGGATTCCCGCACACTTCCTCTCGGCGCCTTCCGCATCTGTCACCAGAAGGTCGTTGGGCCACTTCAGGCTTGCGGAAACTCCACCGAGTTCGCGGCATACACGGACTGCAGCAATACCGGCGACGACACCGGCCCAGCCGCGGGCCGCCATCGGCACGTAGGGCAGGAGCACCAGCATCGACATGGTGATCGAAGAACCGGCGGGCGCCGTCCACGTGCGGCCGAGCCGCCCCTTCCCCGCTACCTGCTCTTCGGCGATCAAAACGGCGCCATCCACCATGTTTCCATCGCGCTCGCCGCGAGCCGCAGCAGCCGCGAGATCCGTGTTGGTAGAACCTGTATGGCTCACTACGGACACTCTCCAACGGCTGTCGAGAGCCAGTAACGCCTGCACTGCCCCGGCGTCGATTGGGCGACGGGAGAGGGCTGCATGCTCGTCTAGGTCGCAATCACGTGTCATCTGTCCTCTGCCATCGTTCGCCCGTCATCGTGGGTCCTGTGCGGTGCGCTGCTGGGTGCGCTGCTTTCACTCGCGGTGGTCAGTGCAGATTACCGACGCCCAGATCTCTTGGTGGCACGCCTTCGCGTTACCGCCCGACAGCACCTTCGAGCTTCGCTATTACAGTGGGACTACTCATTATTGCCATAGTTAATTTGTTGCGACACCAGACGAAGGGCCAGCGGTGACTCAGGCCGGTACAGCAGATCCGCAAAACCCAGCAGACATGTCCTTCCCCGCGCGTTCACCCTCCCCCGCAGCGGCGCCCCACGGAACTGCGGCGAAACTGCAAGATCTCGCAGCACGTAACGAGGCCGCGATCCACGCCGGCGCCAAAGCCGCCGTCGAGCGCCAGCATGCCAAGGGCAAGAACACGGCTCGCGAGCGGCTCGCGATGCTTCTCGACGAAGACTCCTTCGTCGAATTTGATGCCTTCGCCAGGCACCGCAACACCCACTTCGGTTCGGAGAAGAACCGGCCCTACGGCGACGGCGTCGTCACCGGCTATGGGACGGTCAATGGGCGCGAGATCGCAGTCTTCTCCCAGGATGTCACGGTTTTCGGCGGTTCACTGGGTGAGGTCTACGGCGAAAAGATCTGCAAGGTGTTGGATTTCGCCCTCAAGACTGGCCGGCCCGTCGTCGGCATCAATGAGGGGGGTGGCGCCCGGATTCAGGAGGGCGTTGTCAGCCTCGGTCTCTATGCGGAAATCTTCAAGCGCAACGTGCACATGTCCGGAGTGGTGCCGCAAATCTCGCTCATCATGGGCGCCGCCGCCGGCGGCCACGTCTACTCCCCCGCACTCACCGATTTTGTGGTGATGGTGGACCAAACCTCCCAGATGTTCATCACCGGACCGGACGTGGTGCGCGCCGTCACCGGCGAAGACGTCACTCTTGAGGATCTCGGAGGCGCCCGCACGCACAACACCCGGTCCGGGGTCTCCCACTATTTGGGCGCTGACGAGGCAGACGCGATTTCCTATGTGCAGGAACTCCTCTCCTACCTTCCGAGCAACAACCTGTCGGCTCCCCCTGTGTTGGAGGGCTTTTCGGATCCGGGGATTCTTGAAATCACCGACCTAGATACCTCCCTTGACACGTTGATCCCCGATTCAGCGAACGTGCCGTACGACATGCACACGGTGATCGAGGCGGTGCTGGACGAAAAAGAGTTCCTGGAGGTTCAGGAATTATTCGCCCCGAACATGCTGATCGGTTTTGGCCGCATCGAGGGCAAACCCGTTGGCATCGTGGCGAATCAGCCACTGGCACTGGCCGGTACCCTGGATATCAACGCATCGGAGAAGGCTGCCAGGTTTGTCCGCACGTGCGACGCCTATAACGTCCCCGTCATTACTTTTGTGGACGTTCCGGGCTTCTTGCCGGGCACCGACCAGGAGTGGAATGGCATTATCCGGCGCGGCGCCAAACTGCTGTACGCCTACGCAGAGGCCACCGTTCCCCTCATCACCGTCATCACCCGCAAGGCCTTCGGCGGCGCCTATGACGTGATGGGGTCAAAGCACCTCGGCGCTGATATCAACCTCGCCTGGCCGACCGCCCAGATCGCCGTACTCGGCGCGCCGGGGGCCGTAAACATCCTCTATCGCAAGGAACTTGCTGCCGCAGCCGCTGAAGAAGTCGAGGCGTTGCGGGCGAAGTTCCAAGCAGACTACGAGGACACATTGCTCAACCCCTATATCGCGGCCGACCGCGGATACATCGACCAAGTCATCGCTCCCGCTGCCACTCGCATTCAGCTGGTGCGCGGATTGCGGGTACTTGCCGATAAACGAGAAACGCGGCCCACGCGCAAACACGGAAACATTCCGCTGTGACGCCGGATCGGGAACGGGCCGTTGGCAGCACCCGCGATCGGGACGATGAGGATGCGGCGGCGGTCATCGCCGTCATAGCTGCGTTGGCGACCGGCAACAGCAAGACCAGCGAGTCCGCCCCGCGTTCTGCCTGGGGCAGCCCTGCGCATCGTCTGGGAGTCGTGGCGCCCGGTCAGCACGCTTGGTGGATGTCGGGGGTCGGCCGATGACGACGTTCATCCTTGCGTCAGCCTCCCCCGCACGCCAGGCGGTACTCACAGCGGCGGGAATCGATGCGCTGGTTCATGTTTCGGGTATCGACGAAGACGCCTTAGCCGCAGCCAACCCCACCGCCTTGCCCGCCGACCTCGTGGTCATCCTGGCGAGAGCGAAGGCGGAGTTCGTTGCTGGCGCGCTGCGCGAGCAGCATCCGGATGCTGTCGTGGTTGGGTGTGATTCGATGCTGCACCTCGACGATGAGCTGATCGGTAAGCCGCATGACGAAGCAACGGCGCGCCGTCGCTGGGCCCAGATGACCGGCCGCGCGGGTGATCTGCTGACCGGACATTTGGTGTTGCGGATCTCTGGCGGGGTCGTGACGTCAACTGCGTCGGGCACGTGCTCTACCTCGGTCCAGATTGGCGACCCCAGCGATGAGGAACTGGACGCCTATCTCGCCACAGGCGAACCACTGGCAGTGGCCGGTGGTTTCACCCTCGACGGCTACGGTGGGTGGTTCGTCGATGGAGTGATCGGCGACCCGTCATCGGTGGTCGGCATATCCCTCCCCCTGACCCGCAGGCTGCTGCGCGAGGTCGACATTAGGGTCACTGACCTCTGGCGCACACGTCCCGGCGCCGAGGGCAACGGCCACCAAGGAGCAGTGAACAAATGACCAGTGCCATGCATACGGTTTTGATTGCCAACCGCGGTGAAATTGCGGTCCGCGTAGCCCGGGCGTGCGCCGACGCAGGCCTGAAATCCGTTGCGGTGTACGCGGATCCGGATCGCGACGCGGTCCATGTCCGCGCGGCGGACGAGGCATACGCGCTGCACGGCGAGACCTCGGCGCAGACGTACTTGGACGCAGGAAAGCTTCTGGATGTGGCGCGGCGAGCCGGCGCCAACGCGGTACACCCGGGGTACGGATTTCTGTCGGAAAACGCAGAGTTTGCCCAGGCGGTCATCGACGCCGGGCTGATCTGGATCGGCCCGACACCACAGGCTATCCGCGACCTTGGCGATAAGGTGACTGCGCGTCATATCGCGATGCGAGCCGGTGCACCATTGGTCCCAGGAACCAAAGACCCGGTATCCGGACCAGACGAAATTCTGGCGTTCGCAGCCGAATTTGGGCTTCCGGTTGCCATCAAGGCCGCATTTGGGGGTGGCGGTCGCGGGCTGAAAGTGGCGCGCACCATGGAGGAGATACCCGAACTATTTGACTCGGCAGTCCGCGAGGCCATCTCCGCCTTCGGCCGCGGCGAGTGCTTCGTCGAGCGATTCCTCGACTCGTCGCGTCACGTGGAAGCGCAGGTGCTCGCCGATACCCACGGTAACGTCATCGTTGTCGGCACCCGGGACTGCTCCCTGCAACGGCGTAACCAGAAGCTGGTGGAGGAAGCGCCGGCCCCGTTCCTCACCGACGAACAACGCGCCAGCATTCACGCCTCCGCCAAAGCGATTTGCCGCGAAGCCGGCTACCACGGCGCGGGGACCGTCGAGTTCCTCGTCGGGCGTGACGGGGCGATCAGCTTCCTGGAGGTCAATACGAGACTTCAGGTGGAGCACCCGGTTTCAGAAGAAACATCGGGCTTGGACCTGGTGCGTGAACAATTCCGCATCGCTGACGGCGAGGTTTTGCGTGTCGCGGATGACCCGATACCCCGGGGGCATTCCATCGAATTCCGGATCAACGGCGAAGACGCCGGCCGCGGCTTCTTGCCAGCCCCCGGGGTAGTGACGACGTTCCTGGCGCCCGCCGGACCGGGGGTCCGGGTGGACTCCGGCGTCGAATCGGGCAGCGTCATCGGAGGTCAGTTCGACTCGTTGCTGGCGAAAGTAATCGTCACCGGCGCAACCCGAGACGAGGCCATCGCCCGCTCCCGCAGGGCCCTGGCCGAGATGCGCGTCGAGGGGATGGCGACTGTGTTGCCATTCCATCGCGCTGTAGTCGCCGACCCCGACTTCACCGCCCCAGACGGGGTTTTCAAGGTCCACACCCGCTGGATCGAAACCGAATTCAACAACCGGATCGAGCCCTTCAGCGCCGCTGGAAGCGCAGGTGATGCCGGTGACGGCGGCGCGCGCCAGGTAATCGTGGCCGAGGTAAACGGTCGAAGGATCTCGGTTTCGCTCCCTGCCGGGTTGGTCGGGGGCGCAGCAGCCGGTTCCGGCACCGGGCCTGCCAAAGCCAAACGCACTGCGGGCTCCAGCAAGTCAGCCGTCAGCGGCGACGCCGTTCTGGCTCCGATGCAGGGCACCATCGTCAAGCTTGCGGTCAGCGAGGGCCAAGAAGTGGCGACGGGTGATCTAATCTGCGTGCTCGAGGCCATGAAGATGGAGAACCCGGTGACCGCGCATAAGGACGGCGCTGTCACGAATTTGATCGCCGTGGTGGGCGCGGCAGTCGCCAACGGCGCCGTCATTGCTGAATTGAAGTAGGCGCACCTCCGTCACTCCTCTGCTGCCCTTGGCGCATACTCGAGCGACGGCCCGGCCGAATCGAAAGGACGTATCCATGGCGCTACCTGGACCCGACCAATCTGAACCCGGCCCAGGTGAACCCGGCCCAGCTGAACCCCGGCAAGGGGGCGGAAAACTGCCCGCTGTCCGCATCGGGGACGTCGATCGTAATGCGGCGGTGACCGCGCTGAGCGAGCACCTGGGTCTCGGGCGGCTGAACCTCGAGGAATTTAACGAGAGGTCGACCGTGGTAGCCAATGCCCGCACCATGGACGAGGTGGACGCGGTGTTCGGCGACCTCCCCGAGCCCCGTCCGGTGGGCGCCGCACTGGCCCTCGCGGGCACTCCGGGCGTTGCCCTCGCGGGCCCTTCGGGCGTTGCAGGCAGTTCGCAGACGCTCTCCCCGGTGGCGGGTCCGAATAAAACACTCATAGCGTTGATCGCTGCAATGCCGTTTCTGGCGCTTGGCCTGTTTTTCATCACCGGGCTCTGGTACTTCTTTTTGCTGGTCCCGTTGAGCGGGGCCGTATTGGGGCCATTCATCAACAAGGGGAGATAGGCCGTGCGCGGCCCGCCGAGCGCTCGCGCTTGGGTCCCGCCCCGCGCTCGGGCTTGGGTCCCGCCCCGCGCTCGGGTTTCGGTTAGGCCCCATGCTCGGGTTTCGGTTGGGCCCCATGCTCGCGCGATCGGTTTAGGCCCCACGCTCGGGTTTCGGTTGGGCCCCACCCTCGGGTTTCGGTTGGGCCCCACGCTCGCGCGATCGGTTTAGTTTGGTGCGATCGCAATAGGAGTCGCACGGACCTAAACCGATCGCACGAACAGACCGCACCACCCGACCGCACCAACCGACCGCACGAACAGACCTCACCAACAGACCGCACCAACAGACCGCACGAACAGACCGCGCCAACCGACCGCGCCGAGGCACCACTAGATGCGGCGGCGAGCCGACGGCGACAATCCGAAGCTAGGTTGCTGCGTGGAAGCTGACCCAGCAATACAAGCGTTCGCCGCGTGCCCGCGCGCGCCTGGCCAGCCCCACCAGCTGATGCAAGAACGTCTCGAGATACGCGGCTTCGACGGCGCCGCCGAACTCTTCGGATGTCGCCCATTCCGCAGCGACACCGGCGAGGGAATCGTCTTTACTGTCGGCAAGGACAGCCTGCAGCGCGTCGGTGATCGTTACAACCATCGCTTCGGACTCGACGCTGGTCTGCAGGGTGTCACCTGCCCGCGGGATGTCAAGGATCTCGTCAAACTCAACGCCCGTCAAAAGCTCTTGAAGTTCTAAGAGCTGAATGGAGGGCTCGACACCTGACACGGAAACAGTGTCCCATTGCGCTGTCCCGTTGGGGTTTGCCGGAGCCGCCACCGGACCGTAGTCGACCATGGAAACGGCGAGATCGTCGCTGGGCGCTGAGAAATAGTCAAAGTGCATCCCCTGAAGCTAGGGCACGGCCGCACGGGCTACCAGCTTGGGGCCCCACCGTGGCCCCACGTCACACTGATTTCAGCCAAGATCCCCGTCAAAATGCATCAGCTGACGGCCCAGCTCGGTGATCGAACCGGTCAGCGATGGGTAAACGCTGAAGGTGTAGGCCAGATTTTTTGCCGTTAAGCGGTTCTGAACGGCCAGCGCCATGGGCAGGATCAGCTCACTTGCCTCCGGTCCTACCACCACCCCGCCGACGACGATGCCGGTGGCCGGGCGAACGAAGATTTTGACGAAACCGTAGCGCAGGCCCAACATTTTTGCCCGAGGGTTGGTGGCCAGCGGCAGCATCAGCACGCGGCACGGCACCAGGCCCGCGTCGGCTTCCGCCTGCGAGATGCCAACCGTGGCGATCTCGGGATGAGTAAACACGTTGGCGGACACCGTCTTCAGCCGCAGCGGTGGCACCCCGTCGCCAAGGAAATGCCACATTGCAATACGCCCCTGCATGGCCGCAACCGAGGCGAGCATCAACACGCCGGTGCAGTCGCCCGCGGCATAAATACCTGCGACAGACGTGCGCGATACCCGGTCTACGGGAATGAAACCGCCTGGGCCAGTGACGATCCCGACTTTCTCCAGGCCAAGATCGACGGTGTTGGGAACCGACCCGACCGTCATCAAACAATGCGACCCGACGATTTTGCGGCCATCGGCGAGCGTCACCCGCACCTGGTCACCCTCCCGCTCCACGAGGTCGGCGCGCGCATGTTTCACCAGCGTCACGCCGCGATTATCAAACACCTCTTCGATGACGGCCGCCGCGTCCGCATCTTCGTGCGGCAGCACCCGGTCTCGGCTGGACACCAAGGTGACTCGCACCCCGAGTTCCGTGTAGGCGGAGGCGAACTCGGCACCCGTAACACCCGAGCCCACGATGATGAGGTGCTCCGGCAGCTCACTGAGCGAGTAGACCTGGCGCCACGTCAGGATCCGTTCGCCATCCGGGATCGCCGTCGGAAGGACCCGGGGGCTCGCGCCCGTAGCAATCAAAACGGCTTCGGCTTGCAAGTTGATGATGCTGCCATCGAGGGCTGTTACTTCCACATTATGGAGCGCCAGACCCGTTGACTCATCAACAAAACGAGCGTGCCCAGACAACATCGTGACGCCAGCGGCGAGGAGCCCGCTACGTATGTCGTTGGACTGCGCCATCGCTAACGCCGACACCCTAGCGTGGACGCGTGCGATATCGACATCCACTTCGTTGATTGATACCTGGATACCCAGTTGATCGGCCTCGCGGACAGCGGTGCGCCCGCCCGCCGAGGCTATAAAGGTTTTGGAGGGGACGCAGTCGTAGAGGACGCAATTGCCGCCGGCCCCGTCGGTTTCCACCAACGTCACTTCGGCTCCGTACTGCGCAGCGACCAGTGCCGCTTCGTAGCCTGCTGGCCCTGCGCCAATGATGACGATCCGCATTGTTTTTTTCGCTCCCTACGTTGAAATGCCGTGCCTGTTGCCGGGTCAGGGCAGCAATGCCTGTTTCAACTCCGGCTCGACGCTGTGGTGCGCCCGCAGCCCGTCAACCGTATCCCGTGCCAGCAGGCCCGCCCACGCACGGGATAACCCACTAAGCTCACAGCCTATGGCGCTTTACGCCGCTTACGGCTCGAATATGGACCCCGCCCAGATGCTTCAGCGATGCCCGTCATCGCCCATGG
Source organism: Nakamurella antarctica (assembly GCF_003860405.1). Lineage (NCBI taxonomy): Bacteria > Bacillati > Actinomycetota > Actinomycetes > Nakamurellales > Nakamurellaceae > Nakamurella > Nakamurella antarctica. Next base: position 2,443,655 of record NZ_CP034170.1, read on the forward strand.
CCGGGGCTGGTTACCTACCCGGTTGGCGTTTGACGTTCGGCGGCGAGGACCTCGGGTGGGAGGGCTCGCTCACCACCATCGTCGAGGACGCCACTGCCTCCGTCTTTGTGGTGCTTTACGACATGGCCGAGGCTGATGAGAAAAATTTGGACTCGTGGGAAGGCGCTGATCTAGGCGTCTACGAGAAGATTCGGTTGCGGGTCCGGACGCTCAACGGCGACCAGCTGGCGTGGCTGTACGTCCTTGTCGCCTACGAGGGCGGGCTGCCATCGGCGCGCTACCTCGGCGTCATCGCCGATGCGGCAGAAGCTGCCGGGGCGCCTAGCGATTACGTCACCGAATTGCGGCATCGTCCGTGCCGGTCCAACGGCACCTGAGCAATCGAAATCTCTCGCTCCACGCCCACGAGAAGCCACCTCCGAAGCTCCACGAAAAAAAGGAATTGCAGAGATGACCTGCGAGCCATGGCTGAATGCGGATGGTTCCACCACCACGTTTTTTGATTCTCTGAAAAATAGATATTTTGCGGTATCTACGCTTGAAAATCCTGAACGGTACGTCAGCGTCAGGCTGGATGGCGTTCAAGAAGTGCAACCCTATTTTTCCAAAAAGATATCCTTGCCGTGGAAATGGGAATGCGAGCTGCGTTTTTACAAACGCGTTAATACTGAACCTCCCGAGTTTGAACAAGAAGAAATTCTCAAACTTGCGCTCACCCCAGAAATCTATAATAACCTCGAAAAAGGGAGGGTGAGAGTTCTAGCAGACGGGAAGGTCTTGACGTTGATACCAGTGCCCGACGATCAGGAATTCTGGGTCTTTCAGAACGTCATTACCTCCCGCGGTGATCAATATTCGCGCCGGATGAGGGCAGCCCGATCTGATTTTGACGCTCGGCAGATACTGCTATCTCAGCTCCAAAACGATGTGGGCGCAGTGACTTACGATAACAAATTTGATGCGCACGCGGGGTGTGGCTTCGTCACTTTCGACTGCTCTGGGTGCGAAGGGTTTATCGAATTCGCGATGTTTAGTCTTGATGATGATGTTTACGCCAGATTAGTTTTTGGGTCGACTTACTATATTGAAGGCCTGACAATTCACGAGGCATTACAGATACTGGAGCTTCTAAAGAAAAAGAACTTTACGATCAAAGTCAACCGACTTGGACCTCTCAAGTTCATCAAACTCGAATTTGAAATTCTGGGTGCGGATTCTCAAGGCTTCAAGGCTGGGCGCGAGAGGGTGAAAGTTTCACGTTTTGCTTGGTGTGCTCTTGAAGCATGGGAGTCGGCTGTATATAATTAAGTGGACGAATAGCACTGAGCCTTCGCTCGTCACGTCTGTGCGGGTCACCGAGGAAGCAATTGGTGAAGCGACTCTGGTGATCAATGCTCTCCATCACGGGATATCTCTGCCGGTCCAGAAGCGCTGAGGGAACCTGGTCCATGCAATGTGCCTGGGGTCTCAACGTGGTGGGTGCACGCGTGCGCGACACAGTCGCTACTAGACTTTTAGCGCCGCCAGGGCCACGTTCACCACGGTTCGGATCCCGACGGCGATCGCTCGCTCGTCCAGTTCGAACGTCGGCGAGTGCAGGTCTACCTGTTTACTGTGCCCATCCCACACGCCGAGCCGAGCTAGCGCTCCGGGGATGTGATCCAGGTAGACGGCAAAATCCTCCGCACCGGTGGACTGTTCGGTGGTGGTGATAGCCGCCTCACCCAGGCCGGCAGCGATCCCCTCGCGCAACAGTTCGACGGACTCTTCGTCATTGACAACCGGTGGTACGCCGCGGGTGTAGATGAATTCGTGCGTCAGCTTCAGCGGCGCCAACAATTCGGTGGTTAGCTCCGCGAGCAACGGTTCGGCTGCATCCCAGGCCTCGCGTTGCATGATCCTCAGCGTGCCCTTGAGCGAACCGGATTGCGGGATGGCGTTGGCAGCCTTCCCCGCATCGACGGCCCCCCACACCAGCACCGGCGCACTGCGCGGATCCATCCGCCGGGTCAACATTGTGGGCAAGCCGGTGATCAAGACACCCAACCCGAACACCAGGTCGCCCGTCAGGTGCGGTCGGGCGGTGTGGCCACCTGGGCTCGTCAGCCTGATTTCAATCACGTCCGCGGTCGAAGTAATCGGCCCGACCTTGAGCCCTACCTTTCCCACTTCGGTGCGCGGATCACAGTGCAGCGCGAAAATCCTGTCTACACCATTGATTCCGCCGGCCTCTACGACGTCATAGGCGCCGCCCGGCTGGATCTCTTCTGCAGGCTGGAACAGGAACCGCACCCTGCCGGGCAGGTCGGGAGCGCTGTTGAGAGCAAGCGCTGCGCCTAAAACAATGGCGAGGTGCGCGTCGTGACCACAGGCGTGGGACACCCCCTCCACAGTGGACGAGAACCCCAGGCCGGTTGCTTCAGGCAGCGGAAGCGCGTCAACGTCAGCCCGAAGACCCACCGTGCGGTACTCGGAACCAGCAGGGCCGACTTCGGCCATCAGGCCGGTGCCGCCGGGAAAGATCCTGCTGACAATGCCCGCGTCGTCCAGGGTTGAGGCGATGAAGTCGGTGGTGCGGTGCTCCAGATGTGACAACTCGGGGTGCGCGTGGATGTCCCGGCGCCATTCCAACACCGTGGCGAGATTGTCCTGCAAAAACTTGTCGAGCCAGTCTGGGCCGTGCCCGGTGCCCAGGTCTGGGATACCGGCAGGCGGTACGACTGGCCTGTTGTGCGAGTTGTGGGCCGAGGACATGCAGTGGAGTTTAGTTACCGCGGCTCAGTATTTCTGCCAAGACGTGCCCGTGGTGCAGGCCTTGGTCACCGGCGTAGGCGTGTTTGTGATTGGCTTATCCCACTGATCCGGGCCCTCGGCCCACAGCGGCGGAGGTTCCCGGTGGGCGACGACATCAGCTTGAAAGAGTTCTCTCGTGAACAGCGCAAGTTCTACCGCGAAAAGGTTCGCCAGTGTCTTGATGTGTTCGAGCGGATGCTAGTTGAGCACACATTCGAGTTCGACCGCCAGCTCACCGGACTGGAAATAGAACTCAATCTTGTCGACTCTGAGTTCCAACCAGCGATGGCAAATGCGGAGGTATTGGCCAATCTGGCCGACCCGTCCTACCAAACCGAGCTGGGGCAGTACAACATCGAGCTCAACGTCGACCCGCAGGCGATGCCCGGCGACGCTGTGCTCGAGCTGGAAACGAAACTCCGAGCATCGCTGGACCATGCCGAGCTCAAGGCCAACGAAGTCGGCTCCAGCATCATCATGATCGGCATATTGCCGACGCTGCAGCCCGAACACTTCACTACCGAGTGGATGAGCGCGAACCCCCGGTACGCGGCGCTGAACGAGGCCATTTTCAGCGCCCGCCGGGAGGATCTAGAACTATCGATCACCGGAACCAACGAGTCGCTACGAATGGACGCGGACACCATCGCGCCCGAGTCGGCGTGCACTTCGGTCCAGCTGCACCTTCAGGTTTCCCCCGCCGACTTCGCGTCGAACTGGAACGCCGCACAGACCCTGGCAGGTCCACAATTGGCGCTGGGAGCCAACTCTCCATTCCTTTTCGGCAAGAAGCTATGGGCCGAAACCCGCACTGAACTGTTTTTGCAGGCCACCGACACCCGCTCCATTGAGCTTCGCAACCAGGGTGTGCGGCCGGGAGTGTTCTTCGGTGAGCGCTGGATTACGTCCATCTTCGACCTGTTCGAAGAGAACGTCCGTTACTTCTCCCCGCTGCTCCCCGAAACCACAGACGAAGATCCCGAAGCCGTTTTAGCGGCAGGCGGCGTGCCGAAACTGCAGGAGCTTCGGCTGCATAATGGGACGGTCTATCGCTGGAATCGACCCGTCTATGACGTCTACAACGGGCAGCCTCACCTGCGGGTCGAGAACCGCGTATTGCCAGCGGGTCCGACCGTCGCCGACGTGCTCGCCAACGCCGCCTTCTACTACGGCGCAGTCAAGATGCTCGCCGCGGACGAGCGGCCCGTATGGTCCAAAATGAGCTTCGCCGCCGCCGAGTCAAACTTCAACTCCGGTGCCCGCCGCGGTATCGATGCGACCTTCTACTGGCCCGGCTTCGGCGAGGTGCCCTGGGACGAGCTGATCCTGCGTCACCTCCTACCGATTGCTCACGAGGGACTCGAGCGTTGGGGCGTGTCTGCAGCCGTGCGCGACCGTTTCTTGGGGATTGTCGAAGACCGCTGTAAAACCCGCAGCAATGGCGCCTCCTGGCAGGTGCAGACCGTCGAGGCCTTCGAGAGCCGAGGCCTGGGCCGTATCGACGCTCTGAACGCGATGTTGCGCCTGTATGCGGACGGCATGCACTCCAACGAACCTGTTCACACGTGGGAGATCCCGACAGCGAGATAATGCTGCGACGGTTTTGGCACCTGGGGCGATCTCCGCAGGTGCGAACAGGCACGCAGCGGGCATATGTCTGGCGTCGGCTCCTCGCGCAGGTGGCCACCGCCACAAGCACAGTTACATTCACAGTCAGAGCCAGAGCCAGACTCAGGCACGAGCGGTGTTGTTCCCCACTGCACCCGCACTAGCTAATTGTTAGTAACTTTGCCACCATCAAAGCCATGGATGCACTCAGCGAAGAGCTGCCCCTACTGGGCAACACCGCTGTCCCAACCCGGCAGGGATGGGACGCGGCTGCTGCGGCTGTACTACGCAAAGCGGGCAGGCTGGCTGCAGATGCTTCCGATTCGCTGGCTCTTGCAAGCCTTTCTCGCCGAAGCGAAGACGGCATCGTCGTTCCAGCGCTCGGTACCGCCGAATCCGCCGCTGGGCTCCCCGAACTAGGACTGCCAGGCCACGCACCGTTCACCCGTGGCTCTGCTGCACCCCAGTCCGAAGAAACCACCGCCGACGGCTGGGACATCCGCACCTACATCGCCGAATCGGACCCCGCTGCCGCGAACCGGATTGCCCTCTTGGATTTACGGGGCGGCGCGGTTTCGCTCTGGCTTCGCGTGGGCGCAACTGGCACCGATATCGCAGACTTGGCAACGGTTCTCGACGGCGTGTACCTCGACTTCGGCCCGGTGGTGTTTGACTGCGACGACGACGTCGACCCCGTTGCCGTAGCCGTTGCCTTTGACAGCATCCTCACCACGCGCGTGCTAAGAAGCGCTCCGACCAGCAATCTTGGCGCTGATCCGCTTGCTTCCCTCGTCCGGTCAGGTGGAGTCGATCCTGGTTGCGCTGCAACAGCTTCCGCTGCAGTCTCGGCCACCATTGGCGAAGTGGGCGCGATAGCGGCTCGACTCGGAACTCGCGGCGTGGTGGTTGATGCCACGGCTGTCCACGACGCCGGAGCGACCGACGCCCAGGAACTCGGTTATTCGTTGGCCGCCGGCACCCTCTACTTGCGCGCTCTGGTTGATTCTGGCATCGATGTCAACACAGCCGCTTGCCTCATCGAATTCCGTTACGCCGCAACCGATAACCAATTTTTGACGATCGCGAAACTTCGTGCGGCGCGAACACTGTGGCACCGGGTGTGCGAACTTTCCGGAGTAGTCGAATCGGCTCGCGGTCAGTTGCAACACGTGGTGACCTCACGCCCGATGATGACGCGCTACGACCCCTGGGTGAACATTCTGCGCACGACGATTGCAGCCTTCGCCGCCAGTATCGGGGGCGCAGCGGCCATCACGGTGCTGCCCTTTGACGACGCACTGGGTGAGCCGAATACGCTGGCGCGCCGCATTGCTCGCAATACGTCTGCCGTCCTCATCAGCGAATCGCATATTGCCAAGGTCACTGATCCTGCCGGGGGCGCTTATGCGGTCGAGGAGCTCACCGACGCCACCGCCCGCGCTGGGTGGGCCCAGTTCCAGCTGATCGAAGAATCGGACGGCGTCGTCGCGGCGCTCGCCGACGGGTCGTTGGCAGCACGTGTTCACGCCGCGGCAGTAGCGCGTTCCGCGGACATCGCTCGGCGTAAAAGGCCTCTGACCGGCGTCAGCGAGTTTCCGCTGACTGGCGAGCAGCTCCTCGATCGCAACCGGCCGCCAACGTCAGGAACGAAACCGCGTCCCGGCGCTCTCCCTGCCATCCGGTACGCGGAGGAATTCGAAGAAATGCGCGACGCTCCCTGCAGTGGAACACTTTTTCTGGCAACACTGGGCAGTGTCGCCCAGCACACGGCGCGTGCCACGTTTGTTGCCAACCTCTGCGCGGCAGGTGGCATCACCGTGGACGCCGCGGGGACCACCGCTACACCGGCCGACGTGGTCGCCGCGTTCACGCGCAGTGGCGCAGGCGTGGTTGCCGTAACCGGAACAGATGCTGCGTATGTAAATTCCGCCGTCGACGTCATTGCCGGGCTGCGGGCCGCCGGAGCCACATGGATAATCCTGGCCGGCAGGCCCTCTGAGGATCTGGCGCCGCTAGTAGACGATTGGGTTGCCGCCGGCGTAGACGCCCTAGCCTTCCTGCACCGCACTCGCGCCCATTTGCAGGAGACGACATGACGATCCCGAAATCCTTTTCTGGACTGGACTTTTCGACGCCCGGAGCGATAAAGCCACAGTGCGAGCCCAAGGCGACACCGTGGTCATCACCGGAAGGCATTGAAGTTGAGCGCCTCTACACCGCCCGCAGCCTGGACGGCCTGGACGCACTCAACACCTACCCGGGGCTCGCTCCCTTTCTGCGCGGACCCTACCCAACCATGTACACCACCCAACCGTGGACAGTGCGGCAATACGCCGGCTTCTCCACGGCGCAGGCCTCAAACGCGTTCTACCGGCGCAACCTTGCGGCCGGCCAGAAGGGCCTGTCGGTCGCCTTCGATCTCGCTACCCACCGCGGCTACGACTCCGACCACCCACGCGTGGCTGGCGATGTTGGGATGGCGGGGGTGGCCATCGACTCCATCTATGACGCGCGACAACTTTTCGACGGAATCCCCCTCGACGAAATGTCGGTCTCCATGACGATGAACGGCGCGGTATTGCCGGTTCTCGCGCTGTATGTGGTCGCCGCCGAGGAGCAGGGCGTACCGCCGGAAAAGCTGGTCGGCACCATCCAGAACGACATCCTCAAAGAGTTCATGGTCCGTAACACCTACATTTACCCGCCGAAGCAATCGATGCGGATCATCTCGGACATCTTCAGCTACACCGCCGCAAAAATGCCGAAGTTCAACTCGATATCGATCTCCGGCTATCACATCCAGGAAGCCGGGGCCACAGCCGATCTCGAGCTGGCCTACACGCTCGCCGACGGCGTCGAATACCTGCGAGCGGGGTTGGCCACGGGAATGGACGTCGACACCTTCGCCCCGCGCCTGAGTTTCTTCTGGGCAATAGGGATGAACTTCTTCATGGAGGTGGCCAAACTCCGCGCCGCACGGGCCATCTGGTCGAGGTTGGTGAGCGAGTTCGGACCGAAGAATCCGAAATCCTTATCCTTGCGCACACACTCGCAGACCTCGGGCTGGTCGCTGACTGCGCAGGATGTGTATAACAACGTCGTACGAACCTGCGTCGAGGCGATGGCGGCCACCCAAGGCCACACACAATCGTTGCACACCAACGCATTGGACGAAGCCATCGCGTTGCCCACTGACTTCTCGGCGCGGATCGCCCGCAACACGCAACTACTGCTGCAACAAGAGAGCGGTACCACCGACATTATCGATCCGTGGGGCGGCTCGTACTACGTGGAGAAGCTCACGCACGATCTGGCCAACAAGGCGTGGGCCCATATCCAGGAGGTCGAGAAGGCTGGCGGGATGGCCGCCGCGATCGAAGAGGGCATCCCCAAGATGCGGATCGAGGAAGCCGCGGCGCGCACCCAAGCCCGCATCGACTCCGGCACGCAGGCCGTCATCGGGGTGAACACCTTTGTCCTGGAAAGTGAAGAGCCGCTTGATGTTTTGAAGGTTGACAACCGCGCCGTCCTCGAAGCACAAAAGGAGAAGCTGGTGCGGTTGCGCGCCGAACGGGACCCGGAGGCGGTGCAGGCAGCGCTGCAGGCACTCACCGAATCCGCCGCTCGCGGCGGAACCACCACCGGCGGCGATTTGGACGGTAATCTGCTCGCCCTAGCGATCGATGCTGCACGGGCCAAAGCCACTGTCGGCGAGATTTCGGATGCGCTGGAGAAGGTCTACGGCCGTCATACCGCGACGATCCGTACCATCTCCGGTGTGTATCGCAACGAGGTCGGCGCTTCGGCAGCCGTCGATAAAGTGCTCGCGGCTACCGCGGCGTTCGAAGAGCACGAGGGTCGGCGGCCCCGAATCCTGGTAGCAAAAATGGGGCAGGACGGGCACGACCGTGGCCAAAAGGTGATTGTGACCGCATTCGCCGACCTTGGTTTTGATGTCGATGTGGGTCCGTTGTTCTCGACGCCGGAAGAGGTTGCGAAGCAAGCGGTGGACGCCGACGTGCACATCGCCGGCGTTTCTTCGCTGGCTGCAGGACATCTCACGTTGGTCCCCGCCTTGAAACAGGAACTGGCGAAGGCCGGTCGGCCAGACATCATGATTGTGGTCGGCGGCGTCATCCCGCCCGGCGACGTGCCGGAGTTACTGGACATAGGAGCAGCTGCGGTGTTCGGCCCCGGCACGGTGATCCCCGCAGCGGCGCTGGATTTGTTGGAGCGGTTGGCTGCCCAGTTGAACCACTCACCCAGCACATGAAGACGGCCGTATGACGGATGTGCGCTTGCTCGCTGAACAGGTTCTTGCTGGCTCTCGCTCGGCAATGGCGCAGGCGATCACCCTCGTCGAGTCCCGGCGTCCAGACCACCGCGTTGCGGCGCGCGAGCTTCTTGCCGCCTTGGCGCCCGCAGCGGGAAAGTCCTGGCGGGTAGGCATTTCCGGGGTTCCCGGTGTTGGTAAGTCCACCTTTATCGAGTCGCTCGGCACGATGCTGACTGAAGCTGGCCATCGCGTGGGAGTGCTTGCCGTCGACCCGTCCAGCGTCCGCACCGGCGGGAGCGTTCTTGGCGATAAGACTCGGATGGCGCGGCTGGCCGCCAACGATAGCGCCTACATCCGGCCCTCCCCCACCGCGGGCACGCTCGGCGGTGTCGCCAGGGCCACGGCGCAAGCGATCACCGTCTTGGAGGCGGCCGGTTACGACATTGTTTTGGTGGAAACCGTTGGCGTGGGCCAATCGGAGATCACGGTCGCGGGCATGGTCGACACCTTCGTCCTGTTAGCGCTGGCGCGCTCGGGCGATCAGTTGCAGGGCATCAAGAAGGGCGTGCTGGAAATCGCGGACCTGATTGCGGTCAACAAGGCTGATGGCGATCACCTTCGGGAAGCAAAAGCCGCCGCACGGGATTTGAGCAGCGCCTTGCGGTTGGTCCACGGCGGCTCGACCTCCTGGGTGCCACCCGCAATTACCTGTTCGGCGCTCACCGGCGGCGACGTTGACACCGTGTGGCAGCAGGTCACCGCTCACAGGGAAAGCATGGGCGTGGTCGGCCTTGGGGCGAAAAGGTCTCGGCAGCAATGGGCTTTCACCCAAGCGCTGGTCCGCGAGGAATTGCTCGAGCGGCTGCGCAGATCCCCGGGTGTCGCTGCTATTTCCGAAGGCATTGAAGCCGCGGTACTGCGAGGCGAACTACCAGCCATGACGGCTGCGGACCAGATCATCGCCGCCTTCGATGCCCGCGACCGCAAGGAATAGGGGGCGTTCGCACGCGCGCGTCCTCGCTCGCCCTGTTTAATGCACCACAATGGAGCTGTGCCCCCCTCTGAAATGCCTGCGAACCCGGTTCCCGGGCCCGCGCCGACCCGGATGGTCGCGGATCGGTACCGACTGGATCGGGTTCTCGGCAAAGGCTCTATGGGCACCGTGTGGGCCGCTTATGACGAAACTTTGCGTCGCCGCGTCGCGATCAAAGAAATTTACTTTCCTGCTGGCCTCACCGAAGCAGAGGCCCACCTTCTCATCGAACGAACCCTGCGCGAAGCCCGTGCGATTGCGCAGCTCTCGCACCCCAACGTCATCACGCTCTATGACATTTTGACGCTGCCGACAGGGCCGGTGATTGTGATGGAATTACTAGCCGCGCGGTCTCTCGGCGAAGTGTTGAAAGAGGTCGGGCCCCTGTCCGAAGGGCAGGCTGCAACGGTAGGTCTGGCCGTATCTGCCGGGCTACTTGCCGCACACGATGCGGGCATCACGCATCGAGATGTCAAGCCGGGCAACGTGTTGATCGGTGGCGACGGCCGGATCAAGCTCACGGACTTCGGGATCGCCCGCAGCGCCGCCGAGAACGCCATGACGGCAGTGGGTCTACTGCTGGGATCGCCCGCTTACATCGCACCCGAGGTGGCCACCGGCGCGCAGGCTGGGCCTGCTGCGGACGCGTGGGGTCTCGGCGCTCTACTTTTTGCCACGGTCGAAGGTAAGCCGCCATTCGACAAGAGCAATCCGGTTGCCACTTTGATGTCCGTGGTCAATGATCCCATCCCTTCCCCTGAGCGAGCTGGCAACCTGCGGCCCATCATTGAAGGCCTACTCGTCAAAGACCCACAGGCTCGAATGGGCCTCGCCCAAGCGCGAACCTTGCTCACCGCTATTACAAGCGACGCAGTGGACGGGCGTCTGACTTTCCCGCCCATAGCCGGCAGCGCGTCGGCGCGTCCTTCGCAGGGCGCACCTGCAGGATCTTCCCTGCCCCGAGGGCCGCTACCCCCTTCTGCTGCGATGCCCCCGCCCCCGTGGGCGGCAGATGCTGCCGAAAGCCTGGCCGCCCTTCCACCACGAGCAGACACTGGGGAATCTGCAAAATCCGGGATTTCCAGGCCGACTACTTTGACCCCCACGCAGCGCTGGATGCTGATCATCGGTGTGCTGGTAGTGGCTGCGGCACTGGGCTTCTGGGGTGTGCGGCTGTTAGTTGACGCCGTGGCAGGCCGCGCCGGCTGACGCAGCACACTCCTAGTGGCCCCGCAGCACACAAGTCAGACATCGATGCGGCGGCATCGGTTACTAGCCGTAATGGCAAGCTCCATTGCAGGGCGAGATTCTGTGGGGGCCTCCCCAGTAGGCCTCGATCGGGAAAAAATCGCGCCACGGATCAGGAAGAGGTAGCCGCATGAAACTCACTGGCGCACACTACGACCGAGCCGTTGGCGCTCTGCTAGGAAGCGCTGCTGGTGACGCTCTGGGGGCTGGTTACGAATTCACCCACCCACCGCAGGACACCGTCATCGCCATGATCGGGGGCGGCCCCTTCAACTTCGCCCCAGGCGAGTGGACCGACGATACCTCGATGGCCGCAGCGGTGGCTCGGGTGGCAGCCACGGGCGCGGACCTCCGATCCCCAGCGGGGCTGAACGCTGTCGCTGCAGGTTTTAGCGAGTGGTTTGCTCAGGGCCCCAAAGATGTGGGAACCCAAACCCGCGCTGTACTGTCCCACCACGACGCCACCGCCGCCGAAATGACGGCGACAGCAGCCACATTGCGGGGCCGCAAGGGCGGCAACGGATCCTTGATGCGGACGGCTGCTGTCGGCCTTCGCTACCTGCAGGACCCGAAAGGGTGTTTGGAAGCCGCTGCATTGGTCAGCGACTTAACCCATGACGACGAACGGGCGCGGCAGGCGTGTCAGATCTGGTCGTATGCGATCCGACATGCGGTGCTGTACGGCAACTTCGGTGGCGTCCGTGAATCGCTCACACATCTGGGCCAAGAAGCCACCGATTTCTGGACGCCACTGCTTAATGGCGCGGAAACTGGTGTGCCCCAGGACTTCCCGAAGAACGGCTGGGTAGTGCACGCGCTGCAGACGGCGTGGTACGCGATCACGCAGGCTGACCAGAGCGACGCAGGCCATCTTGGGGCCGCACTGGAGTTGGCGATTCGCGCGGGCAACGACACCGACACCACGGCCGCTATTGCCGGCGGCTTGCTCGGTGCACGCTGGGGCGGCTCGGCCGTGCCTGCTCGATGGCGCAGAATGCTTCACGGCTGGCCGGGGCTGGTAGCAAAGGACCTGGCAACGCTCGCGATTGAAACCGTCAATGGCGGCAAAAACCCTGGGGTGTGGCCGAACGTCGATGTGGTCGACTATGCGACAGGAACCACCGCTAGCGGGCCCGTCATGCACCCGCACGACAAAGGTGTGTTTCTCGCGGGCCACGCCGCCGCCCTCTCCGGCGATTATGACGCAGTGGTCAGTGTGTGCCGGATGGGAACCCGGACCCTCGCGCCCGACCATGTGGAGTTCTGGCTGATTGACGCCGGCCCTACCGAAAACGAGAACCTGCAGTTCATCCTCGACGACGCGGCAGCCACCGTTCGCGAACTGCGAGCGGAGGGCAAAACTGTTCTGCTCCATGGTGTTCACGGCACGAGTCGCACCCCCAGCGTCGCCGCTCGCTATTCGATGCTGCTCGGTCAAGAACCCGATGAGGTCTTGAACGTCATGACGTCGTCGCGGCCCGATCCCGCGCTGTGGGCCGCTGCCACCCACCGGCCGGTGAGGGCCTAGTTGTTGCCCGCCCGCGGGCTACTGAGTACGCAACACCATTTCGAAGAGTGTCTCTAGACCGTCTTCGTCGTCCCACTGTTCGCCGACTTCGGCGAAGGCGAATTGCTGAATGAGCGCTCGTGACGCGTGATTTTCCGGGCTGATGCTGGCCCGCACAACGCGCACATCCGGGCTGGAACCGGCTACAGAAAGCAGAATCTCCAGAGCCTGCCTCGCGTAGCCGTTACGACGGTGTTCCGGCGCGATCCGGTAGCCCACTTCAACCATGCCGACCTGATCAGGCGCTCCGTGGAAGCCTGCGGCTCCCACGGCTCCGGATACCCCGGGAACAACGACGAATCGGGTGACCCAGGGAGCGTCCCCGGGCTTATCGGAGAGCTGCATGCTCCTCATCCGCCACAGACCCGCGCATTCCTCGCCAGCGAGGTAAGGAGTCACCAATGGTGGGGGCAGAGCGGCCGCAGCTCTTCCCGACACCAACGCAGTGAGGACCGGTCGGGGTACTGCCACCAGCTCTAGTCGATTTGTCAGCGGCTGGGGGTGCGGCCACGAATCCATGGTGATTCTCATCCAGAGCATTGTGACACTCGGCGGGATCCGTGGGCTGGCACCCGAGGGTCTGCACTGCCAAACCCTCGGGAGTTTATGCTGCCTACATGACATCTCCCTACGAGTTAGCCGTCGAAGCCGCAGCCGCCCTTGCCGCAGCCACCGGCGTGGAGCAACACGACGTCGCGCTGGTCTTGGGCTCCGGTTGGGTACCCGCCGCCGACGTCTTAGGCAGCGCCGACGTGGAGATCGACATCGCCGATCTGCCAGGCTTCACCGCACCCGTGGTGGCTGGCCATGGCGGCAAGCTACGGTCCCTGAAAGTGGGCGACAAACGATTGCTGGTGGTGCTCGGTCGCACCCACTTCTACGAGGGTCGCGGCGTTTCCGCCGTCGTACATGGAGTTCGAACTGCTGCGGCAGCGGGCGCAAAACTGATCATCCTGACCAACGCCGCTGGCGGACTGCGGACCGACATGCGAGTCGGGCAGCCGGTGTTGATTTCTGACCACCTGAACCTGACAGCTACCTCGCCCATTATCGGGCCGACATTCGTTGACCTCACGGATGTTTACTCACCTCGACTGCGCGCGCTCGCCCAACGCATCGACCCCTCCCTGGCTGAAGGTGTGTACGCGCAGTTGCCGGGGCCGCACTACGAAACCCCTGCCGAAATTAGGATGCTCCGGGGCTTCGGTGCGGACTTGGTGGGGATGTCGACGGTGCTGGAGGCAATCGCCGCGCGAGAGGCGGGCGCGGAGGTGATGGGTATTTCCCTCGTGACCAACCTCGCCGCTGGCATGACGGGCCAGGCGCTGAACCACGCCGAGGTGCTTGAGGCGGGCAAGGCGGCCGCTACCTCGATGGGACAGCTTCTCTCTCAGCTCGTGAAACAAGCATGAGTGCAACGGCTTTGGACGGTGACCTGCGTCGCGCCGTAGTTCGTTGGATCGCAGACGACCCCAGTCCCGCAGACGCCGCCGAACTGAAAGGGATTCTCGCCGACGCGATGGCAGGGGATGCGGCAGCGATCGGCGAGCTGACGGACCGGATGTCCGCGCCCCTAGCGTTCGGGACAGCGGGTTTGCGCGGTCCGCTCCGCGCCGGCCCAGCGGGGATGAATCTTGCCGTCGTGCGGAGAGCCGCAGCCGGTATTGCGGCATATTTGCGCAACGTTGGTAGCGCAGGCGAATCCGTCGTCATCGGGTACGACGCGCGGCATCGCAGCGCCGAGTTCGCACATGACGCGGCCGGAGTGCTTGCGGCAGCAGGGTTCCGGGTACTGCTGGCACCCTCTGCGCTGCCTACGCCCCTCACCGCCTTCGGAGTCCGTTCGCTCGGCGCGGTCGCCGGATTGATGGTCACCGCTTCCCACAACCCGCCCAACGACAATGGCCTCAAGGTCTACCTGGCTGGCGGTACCCAATTGGTCTGGCCCGCCGATGTCCAGATCGAAGCGGCCATCGCCGCCGCCCCCGCTGGGGTAGCGATCGACGCGACCGGACAAGCTCAACCCTGGCCGGATTCGCTGATCGGCGACTACCTCGACCGGGCAGCTGCCGTTGCCACCGGAGGAGCAAAATCGCTCCGGATAGCCGCCACCCCCATGCATGGCGTGGGCGGCGAAACGTTAGTGAAAGCGCTTTACCAGGCTGGCTTCTCCGACGTACACATGGTGGCGGAACAGGCGGTACCGGACCCGGACTTCCCCACGGTGGCTTTCCCCAACCCGGAGGAACCCGGGGCTGCGGATCTGCTGCTCGCACTTGCCACGGCGATTGATGCCGACTTGGCGATCGCAAACGACCCAGATGCCGACAGGTGCGCGATCGGCATCAAGGACGTCAACGGCATCTGGCGGATGCTGACCGGCAACGAAACTGGAGCGTTGCTCGGTGACCGAGTGCTTCGAGGGCTCGACCGCGGGGCACACCCGGACCCACTGGTTGCAACTACCATCGTGTCTTCGGCAATGCTCAAATCCATTGCAGCGCAGCATGATGTCCGCTTCGACGAAACCCTCACGGGATTCAAGTGGATCGTGCGAGCTGGCGACGGCGACGGCACCGGACTGGTTTTCGGCTTCGAGGAGGCCTTGGGCCTGTGCGTCGACCCCACCGTGGTTCGCGACAAGGACGGAATTTCTGCTGCCGTCCTTGCTTGTGATCTCGCCGCGACTTTGAAGGCCGGTGGTCGGCACATCACCGACGCCCTCGATGATCTCGCTCGGCAGCACGGCCTGCACGCCACCGATCAGCTCTCGTTCCGAGTGGCGGATCTTTCGCTCATCACCGATGGGATGGCGCGGCTTCGCGGAAACATTCCCATCGAACTTTTGGGTGAGACGGTGCTGACTACAAAGGATTTACTGCCCCAGACCGATGCGGTTGTCTTGCACACTGAGCGCGTTCGCGTCGTCATCAGGCCCTCGGGCACCGAACCCAAATTGAAGTGCTACCTGGAGATCATCACTCCGGTGGGCGTGGACGATGATCTGACGGCGATCCGAGAAGCTTCGGCGGGGCAGCTGACGGCTCTTAAGTCTGAGCTGCGAGAGGTCCTGCAGCTAGGCTGAGGCTTGGCAAGCCTTCGACGCCGTCAGAGCCACGTTCGAGCCCTCCTGCCGACGCGAAATGTTCATCTACTGGACGCGAGATGAACTGTGAACGAAGGCTTTTCGACTTCTCTGGAAAACTGTCTCAGTAGCTGTTTGGCGGCTGTTCCGTCACTGGTGTTCATGCAGAGATCCTGCTGACATCACGCGATCGGCTCCATTACTGACATGAATTTCGGCCCGCGATGACCCCGCCCTCCGATCTGTTAATCAAACAACGACAGCCCGCCTTGGCATCCACCACGACTGGGCCAGTAACTCCAAAGAGGCTTACGCACCGGAGCAAGCGAGACTTTTTTGTGTTCTTGGCCTTCGCGCTACCGAACCTTGCACTGATCGCTGTCTTCACCTACAGACCTCTGTTGAACAACCTCTATTACTCCACGCTCGACTGGACGCTGGGAAGCTCCACCGCAACGTCGATCGGTTTTGACAACTACCGGAAATTCTTTCAGTCGGCTGAAAGCATGGAAACGCTCAAAGTCACCGGAATCTTCACTGTGGCAACGGTTTTTGGCTCCATGGCAATCGGTCTGCTGGTGGCGCTCTCACTCAACAGGAAGGTTCGCGGCCACTCGTTCGCGAGAGCAGCTATCTTTGCCCCGTTCGTACTTTCTGGCGTGGGGGTAGGCCTGATCTGGTTGTTCATTTTCGACCCGACTATCGGGGTCTTGTCGGCGGTATTCCGCGCGTGGGGAAGCGTCAGCCCGCAATGGTTCAACGATCCGAATCTAGCGTTGACGATGATCATCATCGTGTACGTGTGGAAGAACCTCGGGTACGCCGCGGTCATCTATCTTGCTGCGCTGCAATCAATTCCGAAGGATCAGTTGGAAGCAGCGGAACTAGATGGAGCAAACGGGTTTAAAAAGTTTAGGTACATCACTCTTCCGCTGCTGTCCCCCACAACGTTCTTTCTGATGCTCACCACGATCTTGAGTTCACTGCAGGCGTTCGACCTGATTCGGATTATGACTCCCACCGGCAGCGGCACCACCACGTTGATGTACTCCTCCTACTTACAGGCCTTCGCCGGCGCCTACCAGCGCGCTGGGTACTCCGCCGCGATCTCCGTCATCCTTTTCGTCCTGCTCCTGATAATGACCATTTTCCAGCTCCGTTTTCTAGAAAAACGTGTGCACTACGCATGAGCAAAGCCACGCGGGCGCCTCGCCCCCAGAGGAGGGCAGACCGTCCCCTTTCCGCGAGCAATGTCTGGGCCACTGTTCTCGGTGGATACATCCCTCTGATTCTGGCCACATTCGTCATCATCGCGCCGCTGCTCTGGATGGTCTTGTCGTCGTTCAAGCAACCGTCAGAGATCGTCACCACCGATATCGTCGTCTTGCCGGGCTCTTTTGATCCGGCAAACTACATCCAAGCTGCCCATCAGATCCCCTTCCTACGAATGCTGCTGAACAGCACCATCGTCACCGTCATCGGCGCGAGCATCAAGCTATTACTAGCCATATCTACCGCTTATGCCTTGGTTTTCGTGCGGTTTCCCTTCAAGCGCACAATCTTCGTTGCCATCTTGATCGCGTTGATGGTGCCGCCACAGGTGGCGCTGCTGCCGAACTACGTGTTGATCGCCAACTTGGGCGGCCTTAACACCTACTGGGGGATTATCGTGCCGGGTCTCGGCACAGCATTTGGCACATTCCTGCTGCGCCAGCACTTCCTGGCACTTCCCATGTCCGTCATCGAGGCTGCGGAACTCGACGGCGCCGGACATTGGCGCCGCCTCACCAGCGTTGTCATTCCCATCTCGATGCCCACCATCGCCACCGTGGCGCTGGTTTCGATCGTCAACGAATGGAACGACTATATTTGGCCGCTTATCATCACGACCGACTCCTCCATGATGACCCTTCCAGTGGGGTTGACCATGCTGCGGAACAGCGAAAGTGGCGCCGATTCCTACGGCGTGCTGATGGCCGGCGCTGTCATGGTCATTCTTCCCGTCCTTATCGTCTTCGCCGCGTTGCAGCGCTACATAGTCGCTGGGCTCACCCAAGGCGCCAACACGGGCTAATTGGAAAACGTTGTATGCACTACAACGCATCTCGCTCACATCCACGTCCAGAGAAGGAATCCACATGTCATTCGTCAACCCGCTAAACGGCCGAACCAGCGATGGCTTACACCTGCCCGCCGCATTGGACCGACGACGATTCTTGCAGTTATCCGGCTTGGGCCTGTCGGCCGCGGCGCTAGCTGCCTGCGGCGGCCCGGCCACCGTAACCCAGAGCGGCTCCACCGCCGCTGGCGTCAGCGGATCAGCAGGAAGCGCGGCGTCCTCCGGCATCGACTACTCAGGCGTCAAGCCCGCTTCCGAGATCACCTGGTGGTCCAACCACCCCGGCAAGTCCGAGGACGTCGAGAAGGCCCTCATCGAGAAGTTCCACCAATCTCAAAAAGATATCAAGGTCACCCTCGTCACGGCAGGGGCGAACTACGAGGAAGTGGCACAGAAGTTCCAGACGGCGCAGGTGGGCGGCGAACTACCGAACCTGGTGGTGTTCTCGGACGTCTGGTGGTTCCGCTATTTCCTCGCCGACACCATTGCGCCGCTGGACCCCCTGATCAAGCAACTCGAGATCGATACCTCCGACTACCGAGACTCGTTGATCACCGACTACCAGTACAACGGACAGCAGTGGGCGCTCCCATTCGCACGGTCCACCCCCTTGTTCTACTTCAACAAGGCGCACTTCGCCGCCGCCGGTCTTGGTGACAAAGCCCCAGCAACCTGGGATGAATTCAGCGAATGGGTTCCGAAGTTGCAGGGCGCCGGCCTCGGTACCCAAAGCGTCTACCAGCATCCAGCACTCGCCGGGTATGCCGGTTGGAGCTTCCAGAACAACCTGTGGGGACAGGGCGGCGGCTGGAGTAGCGAGTGGGACATCACGGCCGACTCGAAACAGTCTGTCGCCGCTATGCAGTGGCTGCAAGACTCGGTTTACCGGGGCAAGTGGGCCGGTGTTTCCAGCAACGACGCTATCGACGATTTGGCGGCTGGCGCGGTCAGCGCCACCATCGCCTCCACCGGATCTCTTGTCGGAGCTATTAAGGCAGCAAAATTCGATATCGGCGTAGGCTTCTTGCCCGGCGGACCGACCGAGAAGTCGCCTGTTTGCCCTACCGGCGGGGCTGGAATCGGCATTCCCAAGAAGAACACGCCGGAGCAACAGCTGGCAGCGGCGACGTTCCTCAAATTCCTCACGTTGCCTGAGAACACCGCAAGTTTCTCTGCTGCAACGGGTTACATGCCGGTGCGTAAGAGTGCGGATATGAAGCTGGTTGTCCAGAAGACGCCGCAGATCCAAGTTGCGATCGACCAGCTCGCCGTCACCCGCTCGCAGGACTACGCACGCACATTCCTGCCGGGCGCGGACATCGAGATGGCCAACACCTGCGGCAAGATTCTGACCCAGCAGGGCGACGTTGCCACCGAGCTGGCTGCTCTCAAGGTCAAGCTCACGGACATCTACACCTCGGACGTGAAGCCCAAACTGTAGGAAGCAAGTCGAGCCACAACTGCCGCGGTGTCTGGCCTTTCGGTCCGGCGCCGCGGCATACTTTTACCCGAGGACCCTCAGGTCGTAGAAGTGAGCGCGTAGCTGGTGTCGCCCGAAGTCAACGTCAAGACCGAGCCGTCGAGGCTCCATGTCGGGGAAGCACCCAAGAATTGGAGCCAGGCGGTTTCAGCCTCCGAGATGCCCTCGCAGTACATCTCTGTCGATATCAACCCGCCCATGTTCAGTGAGCCTCCCGCGGTCGACTGTTCTTCGGTGGCGGAAATGATATTGCAACTGGCGTTTGTCAGGATCGCAACGGCAAAGCTCAGGCTGATCAGTGCTACCGGCTCGGTGCCCGGGATCGGAGTCGTAAACGAAAGCCCCTGCAGCACCGGGTCAATGGTGGCCGAGACGGCCTTACCCGAGACGCCCGTCGCAGACACCGTGGGAGCCACCGGCGCAGTCGCGGACGTCATCACAGGACTAGATTGGCTTCCATCGGGCTGAGCGCTCGCGCTGGCACCCGGAACGGCGCTGCCACTCGCATCGGCTACGAATATCAGTTCTGTGCCATTCCCCGTGACGGACAGTGTCTCGTCATTGATGACGTAATCGACGGTCCCGTCGAAAACAGTGATCAGAATTTTTTCCATTTCGCCGCGCACGCCCTCGCAGAACATCATGGTCCCGATTACGGCCGATATTGTCATGGACGCCTCAGTGGCCTCGACGTCTCCGCCCACCGAGTTGCATTGTGCGTCAAAGGCAATGCGTCCGCCGTTGATCGTGATCGTCGGGTCCACTCCAGCCGGAACGCCTGTGGGCACGCCAGCGCTGAGGATGGTAGTCAGCCTCCACCGTGTGCTCGTCAGCGTTGGACTCGGAGCTTCTGGGGCCGTGATGGCAGAAGAAGCTTCAGGCTGTGCGGCCGTCCTCGCCATCGTGATGACGCTCCGGCCTGACGTCAGTGTCAGAGTGTCGCCCACCAATGCCCACGTTGGGGTCGAGGCGAAGAAGGCGGCCAGCCAGGTGTCTTGTTCGAGCAGCGCTGGCTCGCAACCGATCAGGGTCTGCGTCATTTGCGGGGCAGATATCTTGCCGTCGACCAGATTCACCGACCCCGACGTAGTGTTACAACCAGCGCTGATCGCGATGCGGCCGGAGTCGAAGGAAACGGCGATTGACGACCCGGGCACCATGTCGTGGCCAAGGACGGCGGTTGATACAAACTCATATCCTGCCGGGTCAGACCCAGCCTCCGGCGCCGCACCCACCGGACTGCTGGCCTTTGACGCACAAGCAGAGACGATGACCGTAGTTGCCGCCAGAATCGCTACCGCTTTCAGTGACCGCAACACGGTTACGTCCTCCTTCGTGAGATCTGCGCGAGGGCGCGCGCATCAGTGCGCGCCACCCGTTCTATGTCAGACGCAGAGAACACCTGAAACGGTTGCAGGAGGCGACTAAACAGCGCCAAACTGGCGATCGCCCGCATCGCCCAAGCCCGGCACGATATACCCCGAATCGTTGAGACGCTCGTCGATACTTGCTGTCACCACCCGGATCCCGAGGTTGGCAGCCGCCAGCGTCGCCAACCCTTCGGGCGCCGCAAGAGCGCAGATCGCGGTCACATCGGTGGCGCCGCGGGCAAGGAGCAATTTGATGGTGTGCACCATCGAGCCGCCGGTGGCGAGCATCGGGTCAAGGACGAAAACTGGCCGCCCAGCAAGTGATTCGGGCAACGACACCATGTAGGGCGTCGGCAGCAGTGTCTCCTCATCCCGCGCGATTCCGACGAAACCCATCTGTGATTCCGGGATCAGCGCATGCGCTTGGTCGGCCATTCCCAGGCCCGCCCGGAGCACCGGCACCAACAAAGGCGGATTCGAGAGCCGGATGGCATTCGTCTTGGCCACCGGCGTGTGGATCGGCACCCGCTCCACGGACAGACCGCGGGTTGCTTCGTAAATCAGCATCAGTGTCAGCTCGCGAAGCGCCGCGCGGAAAGCCGCATTGTCGGTGCGGGCATCCCGCATTGTAGATAGCCTGGCCTGCGCCAACGGGTGGTCCACCAGCACCAATGGGAGGTTCGACGGCACTTCGTGCGGGGCAGGCATCAGCGGGACTCCAGATGTGTAGGTGGCGGGCTCCTCAAACCGTATCGGGCCGCGCGCCTTGGCACTACCGTGCGCGTCCCCCGCGCCGAGACAACCAGACGGACCACCTACCGTAAGTTCTTATGACCACCACCGACATTTCGTCCCAGTCCCCTGCAGTCGTTCCCTACGGCGCTTGGCCGTCCCCGATCAGCGCCGCCGACCTAGCTGCCAACTCCCATCCGGTGAGCGGTGGAGCCTTTGTGGCTCAGGAGATCTGGTTCACCGAATTGCGACCGATGGAAGGCGGCCGGCAGGCGATTCGGCGCGTCGACGCCCACGGTTTTGTCAGTGACGTGCTGCCGGCCCCGTGGAATGCACGAAGCCGGGTGCATGAGTACGGCGGAACCTCGTGGACGCCCTACGGCGACCACATGATTTTCGCCGAGTTCACCGACCAGCGCCTGTACCGCCTCGATCCGTCGTCAGGAGAACCGCCGGTCGCACTCACCCCCGCCGACACTGGGTTTCGCTTCTGCGATTTCCACGTGCGTGGCGGCGAGCTGATCGCCGTCCGGGAAACGCATTCTGATGCTGGCCTGAGCAGGGATATCTGCGCCGTCCCGCTGGACGGCAGCGCGGCGAGGGACCCTGCGGGGATCCGCAGCATTGTCAGCGGTTCACATTTCCTGGCCTACCCCCGTTACTCACCGGACGGATCCAAGCTTGCCTGGATCAGTTGGGAACACCCCCAGATGCCCTGGGATGGAACCGAACTCCGCGTCGGGGACATTGATCCTGACGGTGCAGTCTCGACGTGGCGAAGTGTGATCGGCTCGACCACCGAATCGGTGCTGCAACCGCACTGGACCACCAACGATGAACTGATGGTGCTCAGCGACCGCACCGGATTTTGGAACCTCTACTCGGTCGCCGATGCCCCCGGCGGTTCGGTTCAGCCGTTATGCGCGAAGGATGTCGACTTCGCGGCTCCACTCTGGCAACTGGGCCGCACCTTCTTTCTGCCACTGGATGACCGGCGGGTGTTGACGGTGCGAACCCACGGCACTGACAGGATGGGCATCCTCGACCTGAACTCGGGCGACCTGGTCGATGTGGCGCCGGAGCTCACCTCTGTGAACCTGGGAGGCATTGGTCGCACCGATGGCACGGGGGCCGGCGAACTGTTGCTGGTGGGTGGCAGCGGCGGGCTCGCCTCGGGCCTTCGGAAACTTGATCTGGCCACGGGCGCTTTGACGGATGTGCGGCTCGCCGTCGACGCACTACCCGACCCCGAACTACTGCCGCTGCCCGAGGCGCCCACATTCATCAGCAAGGAAACCGGCCGCGACGTGCACACCTTCCTCTACCCCCCGCGTAACCCAATGCATGTGGGGCCGCATGACGAACTCCCGCCGTATGTCGCATTCGTGCACGGCGGCCCGACCGGTCACGTCAGCGGTTCCCTCAGCGTGCTCTACGCCTATTTCACCAGCCGCGGCATCGGCGTTATCGACGTCAACTATGGCGGTTCGAGCGGATACGGCCGTGAGTACCGCAACCGGCTGCGCGGCCAGTGGGGCGTCGTTGACGTCCAGGACGTCGTGACCGCTGTTGTGGGGCTCGCAGACGCGGGGCTGGCGGACCGCAATCGGCTGGCTATCGAAGGTGGATCCGCTGGCGGCTGGACCGTGTTGGCCGCGCTCACCAGTTCGAATGTGTTCGCCTGCGGCGCGAGCTATTACGGCGTCGCCGAGTTGGCGGAGTTCGTCAAGGAAACCCACGACTTTGAATCGCGGTACGTCGATGGTCTAGTTGGACCCTGGCCGGAGGCCGCCGCTCTGTATGCCGAGCGCGCGCCACTGAACCACGTGGACAACCTCGCGTGCCCCGTCTTGCTGCTCCAGGGGCTTGACGACCCGATCGTGCCACCGGCGGGGGCCGAGCGCTTCCGAGACGCGATGGTAGGCAAGGGTATTCCCCACGCCTATCTTGCCTTCGAAGGAGAATCACACGGGTTCCGGCGGGCTGAAACGATTATCGCGGCGCGGGAAGCTGAGCTGTCGTTCTACGGCCAAACCATGGGATTCACCCCGCCGGGCGTCCCCGTTCTGCCGCTGCACAGCGGCCCGAGCGCGGACAGCGCACTCTAGGATGAAGCCCATGACCACAGCCCACGTCTCACCGGCGCTGCCCTCCCACCTGGCTGACGCCCGGGTCGATGAAGCCTCGCTCAAGCGGTTTCTGCGCGGCCTGCCGGGGGTGGATCCCGTTGGCCTCGAACAACGCTCCGCCGGGCTGGCTACCCGGTCCATCAAGAAGGGCGCCAAGAAGCAGGCCATCGATCTCGCTATCTCGATGGTGGACCTCACCACGTTGGAGGGCGCCGACACCGCTGGCAAGGTGCGCTCTCTCGCGGCGAAGGCGCGACGACCCGACCCCGATAACCCCGACACCCCGACTGTTGCAGCGGTCTGCGTCTACCCCGACATGGTGGCCACGGCCGCTGCCGAATTGGCCGGCACAAGTATTGGAATTGCCTCGGTAGCAACGGCTTTCCCGTCTGGCCGGTCAAGCCTGGCGATCAAGATCGCCGACACCCAGCTCGCGCTCGATTCCGGCGCCACCGAGATCGACATGGTGATCGATCGCGGCGCCTTTCTCAGCGGGAACGTGGGCAAGGTCTTCGACGAAATCGTTGCCATCAAGGGGGTCTGCGGTTCCACCAGGCTCAAGGTGATCCTCGAAATTGGCGAGCTTGGCACCTACGACAACGTCCGTCAAGCGTCATGGCTTGCGCTGCTCGCGGGTGGCGACTTCATCAAAACCTCCACAGGCAAAATCAGCCCTGCGGCCACGCTACCGGTGACACAGGTGATGCTGCAGGCGGTTCGGGACTGGAGGGACCAAACCGGCGAGTACCGCGCAGTCAAACCCGCTGGCGGCATCCGCACTACTAAAGACGCAATTAAGTACCTGGTGATGGTGAACGAAATCGCTGGCCCCGAATGGCTTGATTCGCACCTCTTCCGGTTCGGCGCCTCCTCACTGCTCAACGATCTGTTGATGCAGCGACGCA
This sequence comes from Nakamurella antarctica, assembly GCF_003860405.1. Lineage (NCBI taxonomy): Bacteria > Bacillati > Actinomycetota > Actinomycetes > Nakamurellales > Nakamurellaceae > Nakamurella > Nakamurella antarctica. Next base: position 2,468,000 of record NZ_CP034170.1, read on the forward strand.
CCCAGACAGACGGCCACTACTCGGGCCCCAACTACGTAACGGTGGACTGATACCTGTGACCACAGCATCTGCAGCGCAACCGCTTCAGTGGGACTACGCCCCCGCTCCGGAGTCGGCGGCCATTGGCCGCATCAAGCCCCGGTACCAGCCGTACATTAACGGGCACTTCGTTGATGGGGGTGGCGTCGACGATGTCACCATCAACCCGGGCACCGAGGAGGCGCTCGCCACCGTCAGCCAGTGCGATGACGCTAACGTCGACGCCGCGGTCAAGGCGGCCCGGACGGGCTACGACAAGTACTGGTCGAAGCTCTCCGGCGCCGAACGCGGCAAATACCTCTTCCGCATTGCGCGGGCCATCGCCGAGCGGTCCCGCGAGTTGGCGGTGGTCGAAACGCTCGACAACGGCAAACCCATCAAGGAATCTCGCGATGTAGACGTGCCGACCGCAGCGGCGCACTTCTTCTACCACGCAGGCTGGGCCGACAAGTTACAGCACGCGGGCCTCGGCGCCCACCCCCAGCCGCTAGGTGTCGCGGGCCAGGTGATCCCCTGGAACTTCCCGCTGCTCATGGCTGCGTGGAAGATAGCCCCGGCCCTCGCCGCAGGCAACACCGTGGTAATCAAACCCGCTGAGACAACGCCGTTGTCGCTGCTGGTACTAGCCGAGATCTTTGCCGAAGCGGACCTGCCGCCGGGGGTTGTCAACATCCTCACCGGAGCCGGCGATGTGGGCAGCGCTCTCGTCAACCACCCAGGCGTGGACAAGGTGGCGTTCACCGGCTCCACCAATGTGGGTAAAAAGATCCAAGCCAGCCTCGCCGGTACCGGCCGCAAGCTGACCTTGGAACTCGGGGGCAAGGCGGCCAATATCGTCTTCGACGACGCCCCGATCGACCAGGCCGTGGAAGGCATCGTCAACGGAATCTTCTTCAACCAGGGGCACGTCTGCTGCGCGGGATCCCGACTCCTGGTCCAGGAGTCGATCGCCGAAGAGGTGCTGGCCAAATTGAAGGACAGAATCGGCACCCTGCGCCTAGGTAACCCGATGGATAAGAACACCGACATCGGCGCCATCAACTCCGCCGCACAGCTGGCGCGCATCACCGCCCTGGCCGACACCGGCGAAGGCGAGGGCGCAACCCGATGGACGAGTTCGTGCGCCATTCCCGACCGGGGCTTCTACTTCCCTCCGACCATCTTCAGCAACGTCTCACAGTCGATGCGGATCTCGCGCGAGGAAATTTTTGGGCCCGTCCTTTCCGTCCTCACCTTCCGAACGCCAGACGAGGCAATCGCCAAGGCCAACAACACCCCCTACGGCCTCTCCGCTGGTGTCTGGACCGAGAAAGGTTCGCGCATCCTGGGAATGGCCGGGGCGCTCAAGGCGGGCGTCGTCTGGGCCAATACCTTTAACCGCTTTGATCCCACCGCGGCCTTCGGTGGGTACAAGGAATCCGGATTCGGACGTGAGGGCGGACTGTCCGGCCTTGCTGCTTACCTACGCCCCGAACTGGAGGCCTAACCATGAGCGATCGCATCGATGTTGCCAAGACGTACAAACTGTTCGTCGGGGGCGCGTTCCCGCGCTCGGAATCCGGACGCACCTATCAAGTCACGGATTCGAGCGGCAAGTTTCTCGCCAACGCGGCGCAGGCCTCCCGCAAGGATGGTCGCGACGCAGTAGCCGCCGCCCGCAAGGGTTTTGGTGGCTGGGCCAGCGCTACGGCCTACAACCGCGGGCAGGTGGTGTACCGGGTGGCCGAGATGTTGGAGGGCCGCCGAGCCCAGTTCGCCGCGCTCCTGCACGACACCGAGGGCACAGAAGAATCCGCGGCCAAGAACACGGTTGACGCCGCTGTCGACCGTTTGGTGCACTTCGCCGGCTGGACGGACAAAATTGCGGCAGTCTTCGGCAGCTCCAATCCTGTTGCTGGGCCGTACTTCTCATTCTCCACCCCGGAGCCCACTGGCGTGGTCGCGGCCCTCGCACCGCAAAACGACAGCTTGCTGGGGCTTGTCTCGGTGATCGCGCCCATCATCTGTTCGGGCAATTCCGTGGTGCTGATTGCCTCGGAGACCCGCCCGCTGCCTGCCATCACGTTGGCGGAAGTCTTTGCCACCTCAGACCTGCCCGGTGGCGTAGTCAACATCCTGACCGGCTCGCCCGCAGAGATCATGCCCTGGCTGGCATCTCACGCCGACGTGAACGCCCTCGACCTAACGGGCGCCACCGGAGACCAGCGGATTGAGTGGGAGGCCGCAGCTGCGGGCACCGTCAAACGCGTCTATTCGCCCACTGGAACCGACTTCTCTGCGGCTCCGGGAACGGGGCGGATGCGCGCGTTCCTCGAAACGAAAACGGTATGGCACCCCACCGGAGCCGTGTCGCTCTCCGGCGGCGGCAGCTACTGAGCGGAAAACCTTGATCAGGTCGAGATCTGCTGCAACCCAGCAGATCTCGAGCCCCGAACAGGTCAGAGACTCAGTATTCGGTCTACAAGCATCGGCGAGAAGTCCTCATCCACCCGCAATACCACCGCGCAGTGGGCCCCTTCGATCAAGGGGTATCCCCGGAATTGGCCGCGCAAATCGGCAATGGTTTGACCCCGACCAATCCCGAGCGTCGCGTCGATCTCTACGGGAACAATGGGAGCGAGTGACGGGACTACCTCGCCGGTCGCTATTGCTGCCGCCAGTGGGTCGTGCAGCGCCGAACTCGGATGCCCATAGACGTTGACGTAAAACTCGAAATACAGCTCGAGCATCGCCCCGATAGCAATGGCCACAGGTTTCCCGGAGCTCAGAAGACGCTGCCGCGCAGGCTCTTCCATTCGCTGCTGCATGGTGACGTCCAAACCGACCATCGTCATCGGCCACGGTGCCGCAAAGACCGCGGCCGCTGCCTCCGGGTCGAGGCCGATATTCGCCTCGGCTACCGGCGTAATGTTGCCGGGCGCCAGCGCGGCCCCGCCCATGATGGTCAAGTGCGAAATTTTGGTCGGTAGCGACGGGTCGAGTTTCAGGGCAAGGGCAAGGTTCGTCAGCGGTCCAATCGCTACCAGTCGAAGTTCGCCGGCATACTCGTCCGCAAGCTTCACGATCAGCTCGGCTCCGGACTCCGCGACCACCGAAGCCGACGCGGTCGGAAGTTCGATGTTGCCCACACCGTTCGCCCCGTGGATATGCGGCACGCCACCCTCGAAATCACCCACCAGCGGGTCGTGCGCTCCCACAGCTACCGGGATGCCCTCGAAACCGGATATTTCCAGCAGGTCGAGGCAGTTCTGCGCGGCCTGGGCAGCGCTGACATTGCCCGACACCGTCGTGATTCCGACGAGATTGGCCACCGGCGAAGCGAGCAGATAGAGCAGCGCCAACGAGTCGTCGATGCCAGTATCGCAATCCAGGAGAAACGGAGGCGCTGCGATGGCATCCGGCCGTGCGGTTTCTGGCACAGGGCTCCTTATCAACGGGGAACTGGTCGAGCCGCAACCCTATCCGCCCCCGCGCCCTTGAGGTCGACGCAGCTGTCTACGATTGCCCCATGACCGAAGCCGCTGTTCTGAAAACCGAAGCCAAACTGCTGTACCGGTTAATTACCGGGCCCGACGACATCACCTTCTGCCAGCGCATCAGTGCCGCACTGGCCGATGGGTACCGCTTGTACGGGAGCCCGGCTGCCACGTTCGATCCAGAAAAACGGGTTGTTACTTTGGCGCAGGCGGTCGTGCTTGACGTTGCCGTCGACAACAAGGGCACCTTGCGCGGGTAAGGAAACAGCCAGCTCCTGGCCAATCTCGCACCTGCAGCAAGGGCGGCGCCCAGCCTGGTCGTGACCCCAGTCACGGCAGGTCAGGCCCGTCATAAGGGCACGGTAGGTTGGAATGGTTGCTTTCGCAGACCTTGCATCCACTTGGGGAGTTTTTTCTAATGACGTTGCCGTTGCGTGTTGCTGTAGTCGGCGCTGGGCCAGCCGGGATCTACGCATCCGACATCCTGACGAAGAATGATCCGGACGCGACCGTGGATATCTACGATCGGCTGCCCACGCCCTACGGGCTCATTCGATACGGGGTTGCGCCGGATCACCCGCGGATCAAGCAAATTATCGTTGCTCTGCACCGCGTCATGGAAAACCCGCGTATCCACTTCACCGGCAACGTCCACGTCGGAGTCGACGTCAGCATTGACGAACTGCGTGGCTACTACGACGCCGTCGTCTTCGCCACCGGCGCCGAACGCGACCGCACCGTTGCCATTCCCGGCATCGGCCTCCCGCGCTCCTACGGCGGCGCTGACTTTGTCGCCTTCTACGATTCGCACCCCGATCGCGAGCAGACTTGGGACCTCAGCGATGCCAGCAGCGTTGCCGTTCTGGGTGTGGGCAACGTCGGCTTGGACGTGGCGCGTATCTTAGCTCGCACCGGCGATGAGCTTCTGTACACCGAAATCCCGCCGCACGTCCACGCTGCGCTGAGCAACTCGGCCGTTACCGACGTCCACATGTTCGCTCGCCGGGGACCCGCCCAAGCTCAGTTCACCCCCGTCGAATTACGCGAGCTGGACCACTCCCCCAACGTGCAGGTAGTGGTGCACCCCGAAGGCATGGAGTTTGACGAGGGCTCAGAAGCCGCGCTGCGCGAGTCGAAGTCGCTGCGGATGGTAGTGGATGTTCTCTCCCAGTGGGCCATGCGCGACCCGGAAGACGGGCCGCAGCGCCGAGTCCACATCCACTTCCTGGAGAACCCGGTTGAGATCCTCGGCGACGAAACATCAGGGGTCACCGGCTTACGCACCGAGCACCAGGAGCTCACCGGCGATGAGGGTATTCGCGGCACCGGCGTCTTCACCGACTGGGATGTGCAAGCGGTGTACCGCTGCGTCGGATATCGATCCGAGCCTATTGCCGAAATACCGTTCGACGACCGAAAGATGGTGCTGCCCAACGTAGCCGGCCGAGTACTGCAAGCTGCCGGGCCCGATGCCGAGGTCCTACCGGGGGTGTACGCCACCGGCTGGGTCAAGCGTGGCCCGGTCGGACTCATTGGGCACACCAAATCTGACGCCGCCGAAACGATCGCAAACCTGTTGCAGGACGCCCCGCACCTGACGAAGGCCCCCCACCGCGACCGAGCGGCCGTCCACGCGATGCTTGTCGCAAAGGGATTGCCCGTCACCGACTTCGACGGATGGGACAGGCTTGAAGACTTTGAGCGGGCAGCCGGCGTCGCGGTCGGTCGCGAGCGCATCAAGTCAATTTCCAGGCCGGAAATGACGGAAGTGGCAGGGGTCCGCTAGTCCGCTCGGGCGAACAGTTCCAAGACACCACGATTGCCCCGCCATCCGAACTAAGCTTGGGCCAGCACACCCTGGGCCCGCGAGGCTTTAGCTGAGAAGCGTCGGCCCAGAACAGATTGCCCCGAAGTCCCGCATCGGTCATCGCCGCCCAGCAAAGTGAGGTAGTCAACGTGGTTCACGCTGTCCAGGGAGTTATCTCCCGTACCAAAGACGCCCCCGTCGAAGTCGTCACCATTCTCGTTCCGGATCCGGGTCCGGGCGAGGCTTTGGTGAAGGTCCAGGCTTGCGGTGTCTGCCACACCGACTTGCACTACAAGCTCGGCGGTATCGGCGACAGCTACCCCTACCTACTAGGCCACGAGGCCGCCGGAATTGTCGAAGCGGTTGGCGAAGGAGTCACCGACGTCGCACCCGGCGACTACGTTATTTTGAACTGGCGTGCGGTCTGCGGCAGCTGCCGCGCGTGCTCCAAAGGCCAGCCCTGGTACTGCTTCAATACCCATAACGCGGCGCAGAAGATGACGCTGGAAGACGGCACCGAGCTCTCCCCCGCTTTGGGCATCGGCGCCTTCGCGGAGAAGACGCTGGTCCACGCGAAGCAGTGCACCAAAGTGGACCCGGCGGCGCCGGCCACCGTCGCCGGCCTCCTAGGCTGCGGTGTGATGGCGGGCATCGGCGCTGCCATCAACACGGGCAACGTCAGCAAGAACGACACCGTCGCGGTGATCGGATGCGGCGGCGTCGGCGACGCAGCTATTGCCGGATCGCGATTGGTGGGCGCTCGGCGCATCATCGCCATCGACCGAGATCAGCGAAAGCTGGATTGGGCCAAGGAGTTCGGGGCGACTCACACGATCTTGGTCGAGGCTGACACCGATGTGCCCGCTCAGATCCAAGCGCTCACTGACGGCCACGGCGCCGACGTGGTGATTGACGCTGTTGGCCGCCCGGAAACGTGGAAGCAGGCGTTCTATGGGCGCGACCTCGCTGGCACCGTCGTGTTAGTGGGTGTGCCGACACCGCAGATGCAGCTCGAAATCCCGCTGCTGGATATTTTTGGCCGGGGTGGCTCGCTCAAGTCCTCCTGGTACGGGGATTGCTTACCTTCGCGCGATTTCCCGGTGCTGATTGAGCTGTACCTGCAGGGCAGATTGCCGTTGGACAAGTTTGTCAGCGAAGAAATTTCGCTCGCCGAGATCGAGGCCGCCTTCGATAAGATGCACGCCGGCGACGTGCTGCGCAGCGTCGTCGTCATCTAGCTCTGCCCTTCGCGAAGGAGTGGAGTTGTGACCGACTAAGACCGAGTCAGAACTCCATTCCATTCGTGCAGAGCGCTGATCAGCCGCCGGATTTGCGGCGGAACTGACGTTTGCTCACCCCTGGAGTTGAAGACCCCAGCAAATTGTTCTGCCCGTCGAGGTGGCCGGACCGCTTCAACGCGTGGGCGTTCTTGCGGGCCAAAGCAGTTGCCATGAGAGCCTTTTGGTCGACGACCACATCACCCGTCAACTCCGGTGTGGGGATTTCTTCCACTTCGGATGCCGACACTGGGGATGCCGACACTGGCGCATCTGCGGCTGGCTCTTCGTGACTGTGTCCAGTGTGAGACATAACCCGTCCTTTATTCGTTGCGGTGCTACTCGGTAGGTTGCTCCATCATGTCCCACCCTGCAGCCCACAGTGACCACCCACGCCACCTTGCACCGCTCCTCCGGGGCTGCAGTTCCGAGTCCCATCCCGTGTGATTCACCCTCGCCTGATGACGGCAGGAATCGCGGGGTGACAAGATGTAGTTAGCGTCAAATACCCGCCCGAACGAAGGAAGTTTTTCGATGAGTGAGCGCACCCAGGTCCTGCGCAATTTCGTCAACGGTCAGTCCGTTGACGCTGCTGACGGAGCGACGATGGAGGTCACCAACCCGTCCACCGGACAGGTCTACGCCACCGCCGCTCAATCGGGCGCCGCCGATGTCGACGCAGCCTACGCCGCCGCAGATCACGCCTTTGAACAGTGGGGTAACACCACTCCCGCCGAGCGCCAGCGTGCCTTGCTCAGGATCGCTGACTCACTCGAAGAACGGGCTGGCGATTTTGTCGCGTGCGAAGTTGAGAACACGGGCAAGCCCATTGCTCTGACGGCCAGCGAGGAGCTTCCCCCGGCGATTGATCAACTGCGTTTCTTTGCTGGCGCCGCTCGCGTCCTGGAGGGCCGCTCCGCCGGCGAATACATGGCGGGCCATACGTCATTCGTCCGCCGCGAGCCCATCGGCGTGATCGGACAGGTCACCCCGTGGAATTACCCCCTGATGATGGCCATCTGGAAGATCGGTCCGGCGCTGGCCGCCGGCAACACCATCGTGCTCAAGCCATCCGACACCACCCCCGCGTCCACATTGCTGCTCGCCGAATTGGCCGCGGAATTCCTGCCGCCCGGCGTCCTTAACGTCATTACTGGCGACCGCGAGACTGGCAAGGCCCTCGTTTCGCACCCGACGCCGCAGATGGTGGCAATCACCGGCTCCATCCGCGCCGGCATCTCGGTAGCGGAGGCAGCTGCGGCTCAGGTCAAGCGCGTGCACCTGGAATTGGGCGGCAAAGCGCCCGTCATCATCTTCAACGACGCCGACATCGAAGCAGCAGCCGAAGCAATCGCGGTTGCGGGTTACTTCAACGCGGGCCAGGACTGCACAGCTGCCACCCGCGTCCTCGTTGCCTCCGGGGTGCACGACGCATTCGTCGCGGCACTGGCGGCGCATGCCAAGGCCACGATTACCGGGCCACCGTCGAACACGGACGCCCTCTACGGCGCCATTAACAATGCCAATCAACTCGCGCACGTCAGCGGGTTTATCGAGCGTTTGCCCGACCACGCCAGCCTGAACGCGGGTGGAACGCGGGTCGGCAACGAGGGCTTCTTCTACGCCCCCACCGTCGTCTCCGGTTTACGACAAGACGACGACGCCGTGCAGAACGAGATCTTCGGACCGGTCATCACCGTCCAGAAATTTTCCGACGAGCGCGAAGCGCTGAGCTGGGCTAACGGAACCAAATACGGCCTTGCATCCTCCGTGTGGACCGCCGACCACGGCCGCGCCATGCGGATGTCCAAGGCGCTGAATTTCGGTTGCGTGTGGATCAATACCCACATCCCGCTGGTGGCAGAGATGCCGCACGGCGGCTTCGGACAGTCCGGCTACGGCAAGGACCTTTCGATGTATGGCCTCGAGGACTACACCCGCATCAAACACGTCATGTCCGCCATCGGCGACATCAACTCAGGAGTATGACCGTGACACCTTCGCTGACAACTGTTGACGCACCACTGGGCGTGCAGAGCTACCACACCGAACTTACGCAGGAGCGGCGGCTGGTCACCGCCATTCCCGGACCCCTGTCGACGGCCATGCATGCGCGGCGGACCGCAGCGGTGGCCGCCGGCGTTTCCTCCACTCTGCCGATCTACACCGCCGATGCGGGTGGCGGCGTCATCGTCGATATTGACGGGAACTCCCTCATCGACTTCGGGTCGGGCATCGCCGTGACCAGCGTCGGTAACGCAGCGCCCCTCGTCAGCGCCGCAGTGGCAGAGCAAGCCGCGCATTTCATCCACACCTGTTTCATGGTGACACCGTACGAGGGGTACGTTGCCGTCGCCGAGAAGCTGAACGCGCTCACGCCAGGCAGCCACGCCAAGCGGACCGCGCTGTTCAACTCAGGCTCGGAGGCGGTGGAGAACGCCGTCAAAATTGCGCGCACCGCCACCAAGCGACAGGCTGTCGTCGTCTTCGACCACGCCTACCACGGCCGCACCAGCCTCACGATGGCGCTGACGGCCAAGGCCATGCCGTACAAGAAGGGATTCGGACCCTTCCCGGGCGAGATCTACCGCGTACCAATGTCCTACCCGTTCCGAGATTCTGGAATCTCGGGCAAAGAGGCAGCTGCACGGGCGATCTCGATGATGGACAAGCAAATTGGTGGCAGCGAAATTGCCTGCGTCATCATCGAACCCATCCAGGGCGAGGGCGGCTTCATCGCGCCTGCCGACGGCTTCCTGTCCGCGATTTCCGAGTACTGCGCCGCCAACGGGATCGTGTTTGTCGCCGACGAGGTGCAGAGCGGTTTCTGCCGGACCGGGCAGTGGTTTGCCAGTGACTTTGAAGGCATTGTGCCCGACCTCGTGATTACCGCCAAAGGCATCGCGGGCGGTATGCCGATCTCCGGGGTCACGGGGAGAGCGGATCTGATGGACGCCGTGCACCCCGGCGGTTTGGGCGGCACGTACGGCGGCAACCCCGTCGCGTGCGCCGCGGCGCTGGGCGCCATCCAAACGATGGAAGCCCTCAACTTAAACGCCGCGGCCCTCTCGATCGAGGCCGCAGCTGTTCCAAGGCTGAAGGCGCTAGCCGCGGAGACCGGGAAAATCGGTGACGTACGTGGCCGGGGAGCGATGCTGGCCCTCGAATTCACCGTCGCGGGTTCGCTCGAGCCCGATCCAGCCACGGCGACTGCCGTGGCAAAGGCCTGCCACGCAGAAGGTGTCGTTATCTTGACCTGTGGTACCTACGGGAACGTCATCCGGCTCCTGCCACCGCTGGTGATCGGGGCCAAGTTACTGTCCGAAGGCTTGGACGTCCTGGAAGCGGCAGTTCGACGCTGCTAGCGCCGGTTGGCCCCGACGCCAGATGCGAGTTTCGACCATCTGGCGCCGGTAAGCTGCCAATGGCATTCCAACGAGCCGGCACCACCCCCGCTCGGACGAGCGCGGCCGCCAACCATAGTGCGAGCGGTACTGACAGGGCCAGATAGCCCTGAACATCGAGAGGATTCCCCCGTGGCAGCCGATATTGTCCCCATTGAGCTCGGCCTGACCGCCGGCAACCTCGTGACGCTGTGGGCGCCGCTGTGGCGCGAGGACGGCGAGGAGTGGGAGGCCTTTCTCGGGCACGGCGAAAACCTCTACGCATTCCCCCATGTCGCGCAGCTTGCCGCATTCATTCGCACCGAGGATGAGCACGACCTTGCCGACCATCCCGATTGGGAGGATTTCCCCGACGCACTGACCCACGAGCTGCAGCCGGGCGAGGATCGCAAATTCGACCTGGTGGGCGTGCCCGAACTAGTCTCCGGCCCCGCCGACATCTGGACATTGGCCGAACTCGGCGACACCGTCGCAATTCTCCGTTCGCTCGCCGAAGTGTGCGATCTCGACGTCGTCAACAGCGTGCTTGACTCCGCTGAAGGCTTCCAACTCCTTTCCTTCGGCGAATCCGCCTTCTCCGGCCGGGGCGGCGAGAAGCTGTGGACCGGCATTGGCAAGGCCGTAGTTGCCCGATGGGATGAAGTGATCGATGCTCTCGATGCCATCGTCATCACTCCCGAAGTGAATGCCGAAGCACTCGTCCAAGCCGAAGCAGAATTTGCCTCCGTCGCGAAGCTCGAGGCTGGTGTCCTTGTTGATGGCGAGCGGGAGATTGAGGCTGCCGAAGACGATGTAGAACGAAGCGAGGAACTTAAGTTCTGGGACGAAATCGGTATCGACTGCATCACTGTCACCGTCGACGGGAAGTCCGGCCACACCCTCCGTTGCTACCTCGGTCAGCAAGCGGTGTTCCTGTCCGTGGCCAACCGCATCCAGATCTTCACCACTGGAACCGGTTTGCTGGATTATCTGGCCGATGCGGGGAACAAGCACACGCTGTCCGGCATCGAAGTGTTTGACGAAGTGCGCAGTGGCGCCGCAGCCGGGGATATCGAAATCGTTGCTGGTCCCGAAAACACCTACGTGATCGATGGTGTGATGCAACAACTGGCCAAGGGGCCCGAAGCGGTCCACCCACGCAAGCTCGAACTTGCGGTTGAACTATTGACCGACGCAGCCACCGCCCGCGGCGACGAAGAGACCACCGATGCCATGACGACAGCAACCCCATTGGGGTCTTTGCTCGGCGCCTGCCTGCGGCCGGACCCCAACCGTTTGGCTCCCGCACCGCCGTTCACCGATGAAGTAACCGCATGGAACATCTTGGTCGAGCGCTTTGTTGCCACGCTGGACTGGGACGGTGGCTCGGACGACGAATTCGACGAGCTCGACTGATCCCACTCGAGACAGGCCCACGGGCTGAGCGCCCAGGGCTGGGTGTCCAGGGCTGGGCGCCCAGGGCTGAGTGTCCAGGGCTGGACGCCCCTGGTGTCGTAGGTCTTTGCGGTGCCGCACTTGCGCGACTCGCTAGACCCCTACCGGCCACCCCTTTGATGCTAAACGTTGATGTTCAACGCTGATGTTCAACCCTGATGCTCAACGCTGACCTGCTGGGCATAGATTCCGTGCTGCACGCTGCTGCCCCCGCCCACGGCAGCCTGCAACTTCCGAATCTCGATCGCGGCGCATCGCCTCTGCTACCTCGATGCCCAGCAGGTCCATAGCCTTAGGTAAACACATGTCAACCCATTGGGGGAATAGCAGTTTCAAAAATGTGGATCAATCGAGAAAAATACTACTGTGAGTCCATGGCGCCGCACGGTGCGTGGTAAAAAACTACAGAACTACTCCCCCCGTGTTGGTATGAGGCAGTCGCCTTCTAGACCAGATACCGCGTATCACCGCAAGGGGTGTAGTGCCCCCCGTGATCGTTAGCCTGCCAGCGCGGCGTACCCGGGCTTGATGACGTCGTTGATAATCGCCAGCCGCTCGTCAAAGGGCAGGAACGATGACTTCATCGCGTTGAGGGTAAACCATTGCATTTCCTCCCAGCCGTAACCGAAAGCCTGCGCCAGCGCGGTCATCTCGCTCGTCATCGAAACGCCGGACATCAACCGATTGTCGGTGTTGACTGTTACCCGAAACTTCAGTTTTGTGAGCAGGCCGATCGGGTGCTCAGCGATCGAGGCCGCCGCTCCGGTCTGGATATTTGAACTGGGACACATCTCCAACGGAATCCGTCGATCGCGAACGTAAGCAGCGAGTAGGCCCAAACTCACCGTGCCATCCGCTGCCACCGAAATGTCGTCGATGATGCGCACGCCGTGGCCCAAACGCTCTGCGCCGCACCACGTCAGCGCCTCCCAGATGGAGGGCAGACCAAAGGCCTCGCCAGCATGGATCGTGAAATGCGCGTTCTCCTTGCGCAGATATTCGAAAGCGTCCAAATGACGAGAGGGCGGGAAACCCGCTTCGGCGCCGGCTATGTCGAATCCAGCGACCCCCCGATCGCGATACTGCACCACCAACTCGGCGATCTCCCGAGAGCGGGCCGCATGGCGCATAGCCGTCAACAGGGCCCGGACCACGATGGGGTGCCCGGCTTCCGAGGCGATGGCCGCGCCGATCGCAAAGCCTTCCAGCACGGCCTCCACGACTTCGGTCAGGTGCATACCCTTCTCGGTGTGCAGTTCCGGAGCGAACCTGACCTCCGCGTACACCACACCGTCCGCAGCGTGGTCTTGGGCGCACTCAGAAGCCACTCTGATCAGCGAGGCGCGGTCCTGCATTACACCCACGGTGTGCGCGAACGTCTCGAGATAACGTACAAGCGACCCGGAATCTGCGGACTCGGTGAACCAGCGCGCTAGCTCTTGCGCGTCGGTGGCGGGTAGGGCCGAATACCCGGTCTGCTGCGCCAGATCGATGATTGTCTGTGGTCGCAGACCGCCATCAAGATGATCGTGCAGCACCACCTTCGGTGCGAGGCGAATGTTGGCTGGAGTTACTGAAGCTGGCATGTTTTCACGCTACCGGACTTGCCTAGCCTGAGCCGAAGGCGGCGCGCAGGGGTGCAGCAGTGCTCACCAGCGGGGTCAACCGCGAATGGTATCCAGCACCACTGGCGTGCGCGTAAACGCCGTTCCCGCTGGCGAGATGGTGACCGCATCGGCAAGCTCGGACAGCGCATCGGCGAATCGCTCGGGGGTGTCTGTTCTCAGTTCAAAAATCGGCTGACCGACCGCCACCTCGACACCAGGCTTGACCAAGCACATAATCCCCGCCGCAGCCTGCACACGCTCCTCTTTCCGCGCTCGACCTGCACCCAGTCGCCACGCGCTTACCCCCACCGCGAGGGCGTCCATACGCGTTACAAGCCCGGCACTCTCGGCACACACCAGATGTGTTTCGCGCGGAGCCGGAAAGACGAAGTCTGGGTCTGCACCTTGGCCACTAATCATCTGTCGCCAGCTGTCCATTGCCGCGCCAGAAGCCAAAACCTCGGCAGGGTCGGTGTCAATGCCCGCGAGGGACAGCATCTCTCGCGCTAGCGACAGCGTGAGCTCCACTACGTCCGGCGGGCCACCGCCAGCGAGCACCTCCACAGCCTCCGTGACCTCGATAGCATTACCCACCGCGCAGCCCAACGGAGTCGACATATCCGTCAGCAAGGCGGTGGTCCGAACCCCATGCGCTGAGCCAAGTGTGACCATCGTCTTCGCCAACTCCGTGGCTTGGTCGCGCCTTTTCATAAAAGCTCCTGCGCCAACCTTGACGTCGAGGACCAACGCATCGGTACCCTCGGCAATTTTCTTGCTCATAATGGAGGCCGCGATCATCGGGATTGATTCGACGGTTGAGGTGACATCCCGTAGGGCGTAGAGCTTCTTGTCTGCCGGAGCGAGATCGGCTGATGCGGCACAGATTACGGCGCCCACGCGAGAAAGCTGATTAATGAACTCCGCGGGAGTGAGCATCGGATTCCAGCCGCGAATAGACTCGAGTTTGTCGAGCGTTCCGCCGGTATGACCCAAACCGCGCCCCGATAACTGCGGCACGGCGGCCCCACAAGCGGCAACCAAAGCAGCCAACGGCAGCGAGATCTTGTCGCCCACGCCACCTGTCGAGTGCTTATCCACCGTTGGGCGGCCGACTCCGGAAAGGTCAAGTCGAACTCCGGAGTCGATCATCGCCGAGGTCCAACGCGAGATCTCTCTAGGCGTCATGCCGTTGAGATAGATCGCCATCAGCAGCGCGGACATCTGCTCCTCCGCAACAGCTCCCGCGGTGTAGTGCGCTACCACCCACTCGATCTGCGCGTCGCTGAGCTCCTTCCGGTCCCGCTTGGCACGGATGATGTCTACGGCGGCAAAACTCATGGGTGTCCTCTCCCGTATTCAGCTAGCACTGCGAGGTGCACCTTCGGGCAGGATGCCCGCTCCCGCAGGCGGGTTTTAGGTGGTGGGCAGGTGCTCCGGACCGAACGCATCCGGCAGGACCCAGCTCATAGGCTTGATTCCCGAAGGAGTGTCGACCAATAGCTCTGGCCCGCCGAACTCATAAATTACTTGACGGCATCGCCCGCACGGCATCAGCAACTCACCGGCGCCGCTGCGGCAGGCAACGGCCACCAGCTTGCCGCCGCCGGTCAACCTGAGCTGTCCCACCAGCGCGCACTCGGCGCACAGGCCCAATCCGTACGAGGCGTTCTCGACATTGCAGCCGGTGATGATGCGGCCGTCGTCGACGAGGGCAGCAACGCCCACTTGGAGGCCGGAGTAGGGGCAATAGGCCAGCAAGGCGGCCTGCACAGCACGCGCCCGCAAATCGTCCCAGTCATACCCAGTAGTCATTAGTGGTCCTCTCCAGATCGGTATGGCAGGCCGGCATGCGCCGGCGGCCGTAGACGTTGACTCGCCGCAGCCAGCACCAGCAGCGTCACCACGTACGGCGACATGGTGACGAGATCCGTAGGCAATTTTGTGACAGTCAAATTTGCTAGCAGGAATCCCGCGGCAACGATCAGCGTGGCAACAGCAACCAGCGGCCGTTTCCGGCGGAACTGCATGATCGCCAAGCCGAACAGGAGAGCGGTCACAAAGAGAAAGAGTGCGGGGATGCTGTCGGCGGAGAGCAACTGCAGCGAGTCGGTGTAACCAAACAGTCCGGCGCCACCGAGAAGACCGACCGGGCGCCAGTTTCCAAAGATCATGATTGCCAAACCGATGTAGCCACGGTTTGCTGTCTGGCCCTCCTGGTAGGCCGAACTCGCCACCACAGCGAGGAACGCGCCACCGAGTCCTGCGAGCCCGCCACTGACGACCATCGCCTGGTACCGGAGGCGAATGACCTTGACGCCCAGGCTTTCTGCCGCCGAGGGAGCCTCCCCGGAAGACCGGAGTCGCAGCCCGAACTTGGTGCGCCACAACAGGTACGCGGTGATGGGGACCAACACAATCGCGACGATGGTAGCGAGCGACACTTCAAACATCAGCCCGCGCGCAATGCCTGCAATGTCGGAAAGCAAGAACCAATGCTTGTCTTCGAGCGAGCCCAATAAATCTGGGCTTTCCCATCCGAACGGCTTCCCGCCGGCGAGAACCGGCATGGAGAGAGTGTCGATCGCAGATGACCTGGGCGGCGACTTTGACACGCCCCCACCGGGGGCATCCTTGAAGGTGACCGCAGCTAAATACTGGGTGACACCCAACGCCAAAATATTCAGTGCCACACCGGAAATGACGTGGTCGACGTTGAACCGAATCGTCGCTAGGGCGTGGATCAAACCACCGATGATGCCTCCGACAATGCCGAAGGCAAGCCCCATCCACGGTCCGAACTTCCAGGCTCCGAAGCCGCCCGCGAAGGTACCGAGGATCATCATGCCCTCAATACCGATGTTGACGATGCCTACGCGTTCGGCCCAGAGGCCCGCGAGTCCGGCGAGCAACAGCGGGACAGCCAATCGCAGCGTTGCCTCGACAGTGCTGGAGGAGGTTAAACCATTGGCGCCGGTGATCGCCCGGACGAGAGAGAGCAGCACCAGTAACGCAACGCCAATAATCACCAACCTCATCGGGCCCTTGCGGCCTAGTACGTCAAGGATCTTGTACCTCGAGCCCGCAGGCGTACCTGGCGTCCTAGGCGCCAGGGGTGTCGTGGTGCTCATACGAGCGCCTCCCCACGGTCCAGTGCCTTGGAAGTGCCTCGCTGGGTGCGTTTCTCATACCATCTCGAGACGGCCTCGTTCACGATCACGACGGTCAGCACCACGATTCCCTGAATGATGTCAACGATGGATTTGGGCACTTCCTGCAACTGCAAAATACCGGAGGAAGCCTGCAAGAAGCCGAATAGTAGACCGGCAAGCACGATGCCGCCGGGGTGGTTGCGGCCCAGCAACGCGACCGCGATGCCGACAAACCCCAGACCGGTGCCCAGACCCGGGCGGTAGGAGTGTTCGTCCACCATTAGCGACTGCATTCCCACCAAACCGGCCAACGCACCGGAGAACAACATGGCGCGGACAACCATCTTCTTCGAGTCGATGCCAGCGGTGCGAGCGGCCACTGGGTTCAGACCCGAGGAGCGCAGTTGGAAACCAAACGTGGAGCGGAACACGACGAGCCACACCACGAACGCCACCACCAAAGCAAACACGAAATACCAGGACAACTTTCCGGCAGAACCGGAGAAGACGTTACCGAGCCAGGCAGATTCGGGCAGGACCGCGGTGCGGACATCCAGGGAAGGTCGCCCGGACGAATCCAACTTGGTTGATTTGAAAAAGCTCTGGAACAGCCATCCCGTCAAACCCAGGGCAATGGCGTTCAACATGATGGTCGCAATCACCTCGTTAACGCCCCGCCACACCTTCAGCAGCGCGGCAATTCCCGCGTATGCGGCGCCCGCAGCCATGGCCACTACAAAGATGAACGCCACGTGCAGCGGCCCCGGCAGCTTCACTGCGGCTCCGGCGACGGCAGCGAGCAGCAATGCCACCCGGAACTGGCCTTCGACACCGATGTTGAACAAGTTCATTTTGAATCCGACGGCGACAGCGCATGCCGACATGATCAGTGGGCCAGAGCGTTTCGCCGCGTCCAGCAGCTGCTGTGGTTCGGTGCCGTAAGAAAACATCTGCCGGTAGACCTCGAACGCGTTGTGTCCCGTGGTCCACAGCAAAACGCCACCCAGGATGAAAGCCACCAGAACAGCTCCGATAGTTCCCACGCCGATGACGCCAAATCGTTGTAGCGCAGCCCGATCCATCACGCCACCTCCTGCTCTGTTCCGGTCATGTACACACCGAGCATGTCGGGGGTGGCATCCGTGGGCGCCAACCTCGCTGTGATCCGGCCGTCGAACATCACGACCAAGGTGTCCGACAGGCCCAGGAGCTCGTCCAGATCGGCCGAAATCAACAGGATCCCCATTCCCGCGTCGCGCGCCTTTCGCAGTTCCTCCCAGATGGTCGCCTGCGCCCCAACATCCACTCCTCGGGTCGGATGGGCGGCAATCAAAATGGTGGGGTGCGATTCGAGTTCGCGTCCGACGATGAGCTTTTGCTGGTTACCCCCCGAAAGGGCATATGCCGGAACGGTTTCGCTGGGTGTTCGCACGCCAAAGGTGGAGATTATCCGCCGGGTATCGGCGCGGACAGCTGCCGCCGCTAGAAAGGGCCCCTTCCGGAACTGTGGCTCAATTTCCCTTCCCAGCAGGGCGTTCTCCCACAGCGGCGCCCCGAGCATAAGGCCCTCTCGCTGACGGTCGAAGGGGACGTAGCCGATACCTGAGCCACGACTTTCCTGGGCTGACAACGTTGTCAGGTCCTTCCCGTCCAGCTCGACTTTGCCCTCGGCGACGGGGCGCAGGCCCATAATCGCCTCGCACAACTCGAATTGACCATTCCCTTCGACACCGGCAATGCCAACAATCTCACCGGCGCGCACCCGCAGGGAAACACTTTCCACCAACGGTTTTGCCTCAATTCCTGCAACGGTGACGTCGTCTACGTTGAGCAGGACTTTGTCGCCTATCTTGGTGACCCGGGCAGGTGGCACAGGGAGCTCGGACCCAACCATCATTTCGCCGAGCTGCTTTTTATTCACCTCGGCCGGCTTGACCGTGCCCACCGTTGTACCGGCTCGAATCACCGTGATGTCGTCCGCGACGGCAAGCACCTCGTCGAGTTTGTGGGAGATGAAGATGACGGTGGCGCCACCCTTCACCAGTTCGCGCAAGTTGACGAACAGCTCGGCAACCTCTTGCGGAACGAGAACGGCAGTGGGCTCGTCCAAGATCAAGATCTTGGCGCCCCGGTACAACACCTTAATGATCTCGATGCGCTGACGCTCACCCACGCCCAGCTCAGAAACCTGCGCGTCTAGGTCAACGAGGGAGCCGGCCCGCTGCGCTGCCTCGCGAACCAGCGCGTGAGCGTTACCAAAATCAATGCGGCCGCCGCTGGTGGGCTCGGAGCCGAGGATGACGTTTTCAAGCACCGTCAAGTTGTCGGCGAGCATGAAGTGTTGGTGGACCATACCGATACCCGCGGCGATAGCGTCGCTGGGGCTCTTGAAGGTCATCAATTGGCCGTTGACCGCGATCGTCCCAGCATCCGGCTGATGCATCCCGTAGAGGGTCTTCATCAACGTGGATTTGCCGGCTCCGTTCTCCCCCACGATCGCATGGATCGTGCCCCGGCGTACTTTCAACGACACATCCCGATTGGCAATGACGCCGGGGAATCTCTTTTCGATTCCCTCCAGCTCGACTGCCAGATCACTCTCGCTCACTCAGGCCACCTTCATCTCGCGCTGGGGCATTTTGTACTTCATCACTTCGCACTGCGTCACTACTCGCTGCTTCGGACGTCACCACACTGCGTCGGTGACCGAACACTTCCTGTGTGAAGCGTTCCTTCGCAAACTTAGGGCCAAAACCCGGCGCAACCTAGGACCCGGACCATAAAACAAACAAGGGTCCCGGGGCGTGATGCCCCGGGGCCCTTGTTCGCCGTGCCTTGGGAAATTCCGTGCGGTCAAGTCAGCGCTTGATCGCGGACGAGACCAAGACTCAATTACTGGGTCGGGACCTTGATCTCGCCCGAGATGATCTTGGCCTTGAAGGCTTCCAGCTGGGGAACAATGTCGTCGATGTAACCACCCGAGGTGGCGTAGCCAACGCCGTCGACCTTGAGGTCGAAGGTCTGGATTCCACCGGACTTGTCGCCATCCTGAACAGCCTTGATGGTCTGGTAAACAGCCGAGTCAACACGCTTGAGCATGGAGGTCAAGATGACCTTCTGCTGTTCCGGTGTGGAGGTCAAGTACTGGTCGCTGTCAACGCCAATGGCCCACTTCTTGGCTTCGACAGCGGCCTCAACGGTGCCCGCACCCGATCCACCAGCGGCGGAGTAGATGATGTCGGTACCTGCGGCGTACCAAGACTTAGCGATCTCCTTGGCCTTGTCTGGGGAGTTCCACGCGGCGTTGTCACCGTCGGCACCCAAGTACTTGCTGTCGATCTTGATGTCGGGGTTAACCGCCTTGGCGCCGGCGACGTAGCCAGCTTCGAACTGCTTGATCAGTGCGCCCTCCTGGCCACCGATAAAGCCGATCATTCCGGACTTCGACTTCAGCGCAGCTGCCGCGCCGACCAGGAACGAACCCTGTTCGGAAGCGAAGAGCAGGCTCTTGACGTTCGGCTCATCAACAACGCTGTCGACGATGGCGTAGGTCAGGTCGGGGTTGGCTGCGGCAGCGGCTTTGATGGTGTCGCCGAAGAGGAACCCCACCGCGATGATCGGATCGTTCTTCTGCGAGCTCAACAGTGTGATGTTCGGGACGCGGTCGTCATCCGAGCTTGCCTCGAGCTCGTTGACCTTGACGCCGAGATCGGCCTTGGCCTTGTCCGAGCCACGCCCAGCGGAGTCGTTGAAGGTACCGTCGCCGCGTCCGCCGGTGTCGAAGGCCAGGCCCACGGTGATGGGTGCACCTGTGGGAGTGGCAGCTTCAGAGCTAGCGGCTTCTGAGGTCATTGCGGATGAGCTCATGGCTTCGGAGCTCATCGCTTCGGAGCTAGGTGCTGCGCTGGCTACAGCCGAGCTGGCAGCCGGTGCTGCAGACGATGAGGTGGAGGCCTTGGAATCTGACCCGCAAGCCGCCAAGGTAATGGCTGCTACGGCAATTCCGGCGATGAGCCGAAGGCTGCGTGCACGACGCACAGTGTGTCCTCTTTCTGTGGGGTAACCCGTCGGCTGCTAAACAGCAATCTGTGGCGCTACGGATGTCGGCCACAAAACGTACGGGAACAATGAGCCGGGACATTACCCGCGCGAGGGCGCGCTGGGCAGCCCTGCGGGCGGTCCGTGACCGAATTGTTCTCATCTCCGGCCTTAGTCACCCATCAGGTGCAGCAGCTCACTGGTCGCCATCATTCGATTATCCGAACAGGTGACAACTGCCACACCGAATTCCGCATCTACTGCGCCTAGGGCGCCCGTAGGTTCTGCGCAACGGGGCTGTGTCCAAGCCTCACCGTCCCTGTTCACGCCCGCTCGTTGCCCCGGTAACCACAGCTAAGGGTCGCCTATGTCAAGAGCGTCACAGGGGAACTAGTTACACCCCCCGACTGACACGGGGTTAGCATCGAGTAAGTCCTTGGTGCCGTCCGGCGCCAAGTTTCCCGCCGCTGACGTCGGAGGTCTTTTTCCAACATGGCCAGCCCTACCGCCATACGTGGTTCCGATGCAGCCGCGCAGCACCCATTAGCCACTCCAGGAAAGCGCCGCGGCTCGTTGTACCGCGGCGGCGAAGGCATGTGGTCGTGGGTTGCCCACCGGATCACCGGCGTACTCACGTTCTTTTTCCTCTTCACCCACGTGCTGGACACCGCCCTCGTGCGCGTGTCGCCCGAGTCCTACAACAAGGTGATCGAGACCTACAAGAATCCGCTCGTCAACCTGATGGAAGTGGGTTTGGTCGGAGCTGTTCTCTTCCACGGTCTCAACGGCCTGCGCATCATGACAGTTGACTTCTGGTCCAAGGGACCTAAATACCAACGCTTGCTGCTCTGGGTAATTCTTGCGGTGTGGGTGCTCGTCATGATCCCCGGCGCTTACTTCATGCTGCAACGCACCTTCAGCGACATGTTCGGAGCATCCTGATGACCACCGCCAAAGCCGAAGTTTCAGCCCCGGCCGCCACAGGGTCGACCAACGTCCGATCCGGTATTGAGGCCCCGAACGCCAAACGCCGCAAGGTAGCTGGCCGCCGGACCAACTTCGAAATGTATTCCTGGCTGTTCATGCGTCTGTCCGGCATCGTGCTGATCGTGCTCGTGTTTGGGCATTTGCTCATCATGAATGTGCTCGACGGTGGCGTGCACCGCATCAACTGGGGCTTTGTCGCAGGTCGCTGGGCCTCTCCGTTCTGGCAGACATGGGACTTGCTCATGCTCTGGCTGGCGGAGCTGCACGGCGCCAACGGTCTGCGGACCGTCATTAACGATTACGCGCGGAAGGACGGCACCCGCTTCTGGCTCATGGTGCTGCTCTACGCGTCCGTCATTTTGACCATCGGGCTTGGCACGCTGGTCATATTCACCTTCGACCCATCCATGGGGGGCTGATTCCGTGCAAACCCATCGCTATGACGTCATCATCGTCGGAGCCGGCGGCGCTGGTATGCGCGCTGCCATTGAATCCTCAGGACGGGCTCGCACCGCCGTCCTAACAAAGCTCTACCCCACGCGGTCGCACACAGGCGCGGCTCAGGGCGGCATGTGCGCCGCTCTGGCTAACGTCGAGGACGACAACTGGGAGTGGCACACGTTCGACACCGTCAAGGGTGGCGACTACCTAGTCGACCAAGACGCCGCCGAGATCATGTGCCGCGAAGCTATTGACGCGGTCTACGACCTGGAGCGGATGGGGCTGCCATTCAACCGCACCCCCGAGGGTCGGATTGACCAGCGCCGCTTCGGTGGCCACACCCGCAACCATGGTGAAGCGGCTGTGCGTCGCGCGTGCTACGCCGCGGACCGCACCGGCCACATGATCCTGCAGACCCTTTACCAAAACTGCGTCAAGCAAGGCGTGGAATTCTTTAACGAGTTCTACGTTCTCGACATCATGCTCACCGACGACCCGGAGAACCCGGGCGAGCAGATCTGCACCGGCGCTGTCGCCTACGAGCTGGCCACCGGAGAGATCCACGTCTTCCACGCCAAGGCCGTCATCTTTGCCACCGGCGGCGCAGGCAAAGTCTTCAAGACCACGTCGAATGCGCACACCCTGACCGGTGACGGGATGGGTGTCGTGTTCCGCAAGGGCCTGCCCCTGGAAGACATGGAGTTCTACCAGTTCCATCCGACAGGTCTGGCTGGTCTGGGTATTTTGCTGACCGAGGGCGCACGCGGCGAAGGCGCGATCCTGCGGAACGAATCCGGCGAACGCTTCATGGAGCGCTACGCACCCACCATTAAAGATCTTGCACCGCGCGACATTGTCGCCCGGTCAATGGTTCTCGAGGTCTTGGAGGGCCGAGGCGGTGGGCCCCACAAGGACTACGTCTACTTGGACTGCACCCACCTCGGCGCAGAGGTACTCGAGACCAAACTGCCCGACATCACCGAATTCGCCCGGACCTACCTCGGCGTGGATCCGGTTACCGAACCTGTCCCGGTGTTCCCCACCGCGCACTACGCCATGGGCGGCATTCCCACCACTGTCAACGGCGAGGTATTGCGCGACACCGATCACGTGGTGAGGGGCCTCTATGCGGCTGGCGAATGTGCGTGCGTGTCGGTCCACGGCTCCAACCGCCTCGGCACCAACTCACTGCTGGACATCAACGTATTCGGTAAGCGCAGCGGCATTGCTGCCGCCGAGTACTCCAAGACGGTCGACTTCCAACCGGACGCCGAATTGCCCGCGGACACGGTCATCTCGATGGTCGAAAACCTTCGCAACGCCACGGGTGGCGAGCGTGTTGCGGACCTGCGCATCGCGCTGCAGGCCACGATGGACGCCAACTCCGCCGTCTACCGCACGGAAGAGACGCTGAAGCAGGCGCTCACTGACGTGCAGTTGCTCAAGGAGCGGTACTCGAACGTCTCGGTCCAGGACAAGGGCCAACGCTTCAACACCGACCTGTTGGAAGGTATTGAGCTGGGCTTCCTCCTCGAGCTCGCCGAAGTAATGGTAGTTAGTGCATTGAACCGCAAGGAATCTCGTGGTGGTCACGCACGTGAGGACTACCCGAGCCGCGACGACACCAACTACATGCGGCACACCATGGCCTATAAGGAAGGTTCGGAGCTTATTTCCGACATCCGTCTGGGGTGGAAGCCCGTGGTACAGACCCGCTACCAGCCAATGGAGCGTAAGTACTAGTGACCACAACACTGCCAGCCGTCTCTATCGGGACGGTTCAGCACACTCAACCGCTGCCGCCTATTCCCGACGGCGCCGTGATGATCACGGTGAAGCTACAGCGCTTCAACCCGGAAATCGACGATGCACCGCATATGGAGTCCTATCGGATTCCCGCGTTGCCCACGGACCGGATTCTGAACCTGCTGCACTACATCAAGTGGTACATCGATGGTTCGCTGGCCTTTCGCCGATCGTGTGCGCACGGTATTTGCGGCTCGGACGCGATGCGGATTAATGGTCGGAACCGGCTTGGCTGCAAGGTGCTGGTCAAGGATCTCATCACTGACAAGGTGAACGAGATGACGATCGAGCCGATCAAGGGTCTTCCCCTGCACAAGGACCTGATCGTCGACATGGAGCCGTTCTTCGACGCCTTCCGTTCGGTGATGCCGTACATGGTTACCCACGGCAACGAACCGTCCAGAGAATGGGTGCAGTCCATCGAGGACCGCGAGCGGTTCGACGACACCACCAAGTGCATCATGTGTGCGTGCTGCACCACCTCGTGCCCCGTGTACTGGAGCGCCGACAACTATGTGGGCCCAGCAGCTATCGTGGCTGCGCATCGGTTCATCTTTGATTCCCGCGACCAGGCGGCCGACGAAAGGCTTGAGATTCTTTCTGACGCCGAGGGAGTCTGGCGTTGCCGGACCACCTTCAACTGCACCGATGCCTGCCCGCGCGGGATCCAGGTCACTCAGGCTATTCAAGAAGTGAAGCGTGCGTTGATGTTCCGACGCATCTGATCGAAGAGATTCTCGTTTGCCGAGGCGGGGATAAGCTGGCATTTAATGTCTGCTTATCCCCGCCTTAGTTCGTTTCCAGCCGTGCTTGCCTGCGCCCTTGCCATCGGAATGGGTTCACAGGCCCCAGCTTTCGCTGGCGACGCGTACTTGCCGCCATCGGTCACCGTGAGCGCTGCGGATACTTCCGGTTGTCCGCAGCGCGACACGCCGCCGCCAGCCATCGACACGTCCGAAGATGTTGCCCCGGGCCAAACGACGCCCGCTCCACTGCCGGTGCCGGAACCGGCCATCGGGGAGCTCAGCGGTGCCACTTGCGGATACTTGTTGCCTACTGATTCGCCCGACCTGCCGTCTGATATTTCCGCCAGCGCCTGGCTCGTCGCCGACTTAGACTCCGGACAAATCCTTGGCGCCAAAGATGTGCACGGGCGGTACCGGCCCGCGTCCACACTTAAACTCCTGACCGCCCTGACGATGCTCACCAATCTGCCCGACCTCAACCAGGTGGTGACCGGGAGTAACGAGGACGCCCAGCAAGAAGGTTCGCGCGTTGGCATCGGCGAGGGTGGCAAGTACACCGTTGGCCAGCTGCTGCTATTCATGATGATGGGCTCTGGCAACGACACCGCTTTCGCTCTCGCGCGCGCCAACGGGGGCTACGACAAGACCGTGGCCGACATGAACGCCCAGGCAGCAGCTTTGGGCGCCGCCGACACCCGAGCCAGTACCGTGTCCGGCCTGGACGGAGCGGGACAGATGACATCGGTGTACGACCTCGGTCTCATCATCCGTGCCGCAATGGCACACCCAGCCTTCCCACCTCTGATCTCCACCCCCTATTCCACCGTGCCAGGATTTGGCACCGAACCCGAGTTCGGTATCGCCAACGACAACAAGCTGCTGCTGAACTACCCTGGCGCGCTAGGAGGCAAGACCGGGTTCACCGACGATGCCGGCAACACCTACGTGGGCCTCGCCGAGCGAGACGGCCGACGCCTCCTCGTCACCATGCTCGGCGGCAGCCAGCAGCCGCGCCGGCAATGGATGCAGGCAGCATCTCTGCTGGATTGGGGGTTCTCACTTGCCGCGCCCAAAGTGCCGGCAGCTGTCCCGTGGCTCGGACGCCTGGTGAACTCTGCGAGCGACGGGTCTGAGATCGACAAACCCTCCCTACCAACCACTCCCGACACACCTGGTGCAATTTCCACTGATGCTGTAGGTGTGGCCGATGAGACTTCAAGTGTCCCGCCCTCGGCGCCCACCGCTGGCGCAGCGTTACCGCAAACCAACCCTGGAGCCTCGTCGTGGGACTCGCTGCGCTGGGTAGTAGCGACCGGAATTGTGGTGGTGGGCCTGGGTGGCGCAGTAATGCTCGCTGCGAGGCGTCGAAGCTAGAAGGTAAAGGCCAGATGATCCGCGCAACGGTGATGTGAATAAACCCGCGCGGACAGCTTAGGATCGCGACATGACCCTGACTCCGGCGCAGAATGCCGTCCTGAATGCCATCGACGAATCGGCCCTCGTCGCCGAATTGGTGAACCTGATCCGAGTGCCCAGCGTGACGGGAACCGACGCCGAGTCAGAACTTCAGCACCGCAGCGCCGCTCAGTTAACCGAGCTGGGTCTTGACGTCGATCTCTGGAAAATCAACCTCGAGGAATTGGCGGCAGATCCCCGCTTCCCCGGGAGCGAAGCGGAGCGCCTGGAGGGGTATGGCGTCGTGGGCGTCACCGGCCCGGGCGTCCCCGCTCTCGTACTGCAGGGGCATGTGGATGTGGTTCCGATCGGCGACGAAACTAAGTGGACCGAAGACCCGTTCAGCGGGGAGATTATTGGCGGCGCACTCCATGGCCGCGGGGCCTGCGATATGAAGGCCGGGGTCGCCACCAACCTCGCCGTTATCCGGGCCATTTACGCCAGCGGCGTCACGCTCGAACGCCCGTTGGCGCTGCACACGGTTGTGAGCGAAGAAGACGGCGGTCTGGGCGCGTTTGCCACCCTGCTCCGCGGCCACACCGGCGACGCTGCCGTCATCCCCGAGCCCACGTCCGGCCGTATTATCACCGCCAACGCGGGGGCCCTCACGTTTGAGCTCACCGTCGCGGGCCGCGCGGCACATGGCAGCGCGCGGCTCGAGGGCGTCAGTGCCTTCGATGCCTTCCTCCCGATCAACGCGGCGATCTTCGAACTCGAAGCGCGGCGCAACGAAAACCCCGATCCGCTCTTCGCGGGCAACCCGTTGCCGTACCCGATCGCCATCGGCACCCTGCAGGCTGGCGACTGGTCCAGCTCCGTCCCGGATCGATTGACCGCGCACGGTCGCTACGGTGTCCGCCTCGACGAAGATCCGGATGTGGCCCGCGCCGAATTTGCCGAGGCGATCGCTGCCGCGTGCGCGAAAGATGCGTGGCTACGCGATAACCCGGTGCAGATTAAGTGGGACGGCGGTCAATTCAACAGCGGTCGTATCCCGCAAGGCCACGAACTGATCGCTCAGATGAGCGACGCGGTGGTCGCCATTGGCGGCTTTGCACCCGACCAAGCAGCGGCCCCCTATGGCAGCGACCTGCGTCTGTACAACAGCATCGGCGGTATCCCCACCCTGCACTACGGGCCGGGCGACGTGCGGATGGCGCACGCGCCGCGGGAACAGGTCGATATCGCCGAAGTGATCCGCGTAACGCGGGCGCTCGCAGTACTAGCCGTGCAGCGGTGCGGGGCGCACCTCTAGTCCTGCTGGTGGGCCATGCCACGCCGAGCGGTGCCGTCTGACGTGAAACTCGCCGGGTTCAGGCGCCAGAGTGCCCTGCTCGGCGCGGGTTTAGCCTTTGCTGCCGAGCTTGCGGGCCCACCACCCAGCTCCCGCCCCGACCCCGGCCGCACCGACCGCGGCGGCAACCACGGGCAGCGCGCCTTCCAGCCCGCGAGGCTGGACAAGGATGGCCACATCCGGTCCCCTGTCGGCACTTTCAGCATCGTCGTCATTTGGCTCGCTGGTCGCAATCCACGCTGCGACCATCAGCATCATCCTGGCTACCAAGTTGATCACGATCAGCAGCACGATCACCGATCCGAAGACGGCTGCGGTGGCAGATTTGCTGAACAACGACACGAGGAAAACCAGCAGCAGTTTCAGGAGTTCAAAGAATACTGCGGCAAAGATCGCTCCCCGCCAAAGCTTTCGCTTTGGCGCCCTGTTGTGCGCCAGTGGCAGGAATCGGTAGAGGAAGTAGAAGATCAGGGTGTCGGCCACAATCGCGACCGCGATCGGCGCGATCCGCAGGCCCGCGTTCAGCCAGCCGACGTCATCGACGCCCAGCCAGCTCGTGATCAGACCGGTTGCCGATGACGACACGGTGGTGAGCACCACCGAAAGCAGGATCCCCGTGCCCAGCACTACCAACGCGACCAAGTCCTTGACCAGGCCCAGGAAGAAGTTCTCGACCAGCTTCTCGTCTTGCTCCCAGGTGGGGCGCCATTGCGCCCGCACGGCTTGCTTCAGGTTCCCCATCCAGCCAATTCCGGTAAAAAGCGCGACTGCGATACCCAGCCATGCGGCAGCCGTCCGGGAACTGATAGCTCCGTCGATGATGCTCGAAACCTGAGCCGCAGTGCCGCCCTCCGAGGCCGTCGTCGAAATGAGCTTGGTAACTTCTGCTTTCAGATCTTCGATCACCGACGGTTGACCAGCCAACACCAAGCCCGCGATACCGAAGGCGGCAAGGAGAATGGGGATCAACGCCAGAAAAGAAAAATAGGTGATGGCTGCAGCGAACTGGGAGCCGAGCCGATCGTTGAACCGCTCGATCATTCGGATCAGGTGCGCGATCCACGGCTTCACCGAAAGCCTGGACCACAGCGCCACAAGGGGGCAACGAGTTTGCCGATGCCGCTCGGTGGCGCCGTCGCATCGGCCCGCTGCTTCTTCGTGACGAAAAGTGCGTCAGCGAGCGTGCGATCGGTGGGGGGTTTCACCGGTATCGCCGGCGGCTTCTGATCAGGTGCTTGAAGCTTTGCTGCTGTCGTCATGTGCCCCTTTTTCCATTCCGGTGGTGTTCAGCGATGAGATCGACATGCAGTGTTGTTACTCGGCCCCCAGCGCTAAAAAGCCAATCTTTTCGTACACGGAGCGGACGGTTGCATCGGCCACTTCGCGCGCCCTGCGGGCACCCCCGGCAAGAATTCGGTCCAACTCGGCCGGATCATCAAGGTAGGTCTTCACCTTCGCTTGCACAGGCTCGACGAACGCTGTGAACGCCGCAGCCAGATCACCCTTCAGATCCCCATAGCCCTTACCCTCGAATCCCGTTTCCAACTCCGCGATCGGCGAGTCCGTGAAGACGTGCAGCAGCGTTAGCAGGTTCGACACCCCTGGCTTGTTCACCTCGTCAAACCGAACCTCGCGCTCGGTGTCTGTCACCGCGCTCTTGATGGACTTGACCGACTTTTTTACGTCTGCAAGCAAATCGAGGACGCCGCCGGGCAACGATTTACTCATCTTCGCCGACGGGTCCATCAGGTCGTAAATTTTTGCGGTGGCTTTCAAAATATACGGCTCGGGGACCTGCAGGGTTTTGCCGTAGCGAGAGTTGAAGCGCTGCGCCAGATTCCGTGACAACTCCAAATGCTGTCGCTGGTCTTCGCCCACCGGAACAGTGTCTGCTTGGTAGATCAAAATGTCGGCCGCTTGCAGAATGGGATAGGTGAAAAGGCCGACGCTGACGTGTTCGGCCGAGGCAGACCTGGCTGACTTGTCCTTGAACTGCGTCATGCGGCCGGCCTCGCCGAAACCCGCTTGGCATTCCAGAACCCATGACAGCTGGGAGTGCGCGGGTACATGGGACTGCGCGAACAGGACAGAGCGTTCCGGATCGACACCGAGGGCGAGCAACTGGGCCACCGATGCTCTGGTTCGACTGCGCAGGGTCGGAGGGTCCTGCTCGACCGTGATGGCGTGCAGGTCGGCGACCATATAGAACGTTTCGTGCGTGTCTTGCAGCTCGACCCACTGCTTTAACGCGCCGACATAGTTGCCGACGTGGAAGGAGTCGGCCGTGGGCTGGATGCCGGAAAGCACACGGGGGCGCCGCGGCGTGGCGGTGACAGTGGGGTCGGTGAGCGCAGACATGAGCATCATCTTCCCATTGCTCGCGGCCAGGGAACCAACCCATCGAAGGTTGGAGAGGGATCGCTCGATGGCTGCCGTGATGCACCCGAATCTCGGAGCGGCAGGCAGCTGCGTGATTTCCGGGGAGTGTCCGAATGTTTCAGGCGCTTTAATTTATTCCACGGGTCTTGACAGGAGGCATGGTTAACCGCTTCACTGAAGCGCATCACCAGATAAAAAGGAGCGGTCCACCCATGTCACCCACGATGACGCCCGAGGCGCGAGCCATCGACGTGCACCAGCATCTGTGGCCGCTCGAGTTGGTGGAAGTTCTCCGCAGCCGCTCATCGTTTCCGTACGTCCGCGATTGGACGTTGCACTTGGCGGGAGAAGCGCCCTTCCAGGTGGACCCGATCGATCACGACATCGCCGCCCGGATGGCCCTCGACAGTAGCTGCGACAAGGTCTTGTTGAGCTTGTCCAGTCCCCTTGGTATCGAACAGCTCTCACCCGACGATGCCGAGCCGCTACTGCAGGCATGGCATAGCGGCGCCGCTGCGCTACCCGAACCATTTGGCGCCTGGGCCGCTATCGGCGAGGTCGATCCGGATACTCAGGCACTGCGCGCTCACCTGGCCGCGGGTTTTGTTGGCCTGCAGATTTCTGCCACCCAGCTTGCCAGCCCGGCAGCGGTCGAGCGTCTCGCCCCGGTCCTGCGGATCTGCGAGCTCGCCAACAAGCCCGTGATCGTGCATCCCGGGCCCGTTCCCGCCCGCCCCCACACCAGCGAACAGTTCCCCGATTGGTGGCCGGCCGTAGTCGACTACAGCGCACAGATGCAGGCAGCGTGGTGGGCCTGGCAAATCGACGGCCGAAACATGTTGCCCAACATCAGAATCTGCTTTTTGGCTGGGGCCGGACTCGCGCCCCTGCACCACGAGCGTTTCACGATGCGCGGCGGAACACCCCTGGTGATCGACCCGAACACGTTCGTCGAGACGTCGTCGTACGGCCGGCTTGGCCTGGATAGCCTGATCCGAGTTCTCGGCATCGACACCATCGTTTTCGGCAGTGACAGACCCAACGCCGAACCCACCGATCCGCAGCTGGGCCCGGCCGCCACGTACGCAGTCCGCATTTCCAACCCACGACGTTTCCTCGAAGGAGGTCAGCCATGACCGCAGCAATCTCCACCACTGACACCACCACCGCTGAAGTGATTGGCGCCGATGTCGACGTTGCCGCCCCTCCCCTCACCGACCGTTCCGTTGCTCCGGATCAGCCGGTCTTCCTCGCCGACGAGGTTGCCAGCATAGTTACGCTGCCCGCCACCGATGGCGTGCCCGCGGCGAATGCTGTGGCGCTCACCTCTATCACGTCGGAAATCACGCTGGCCAACCTGCCCGGCCGCGAACTGGATTCCCTGGAGTTGCTCGACCTGGCTGCCGGAATCGCCAACGATCCGTCCCAGTGGGAGGAGCACGTGGCCTTCAGCGACGACAAGCGGCACTACGTCTCGCTGCACCGCGATGCCCACGTCGATGTCTGGGTCTTGTGCTGGACCCCGCAGAACGACACCGGCTGGCACGACCACGACATCTCCTCGGGCGCCGTGGCCGTCACCCAAGGCACGTTGACCGAACACAACCTCTCGGTTTCCGCACCGAGCCTTGCCACAGCAGTCCCGGCAGGCAAAGTTTTCAGCTTCGGACCCGAGCACATTCACCGGTTGACGGGCTTGGACGCTGGCAGCGTCTCCATCCACGCCTACTCTCCGCCGCTGTGGCGGATGGGGCAGTACATGGTCAGCAAGGCTGGCATCCTGCGGCGCACCTCGGTGTCTTACGCGGACGAGCTGCGGCCGTTAGACGACATGATCTAACTCAGGACAACCGTGTTACTAGCGAAAGCTCTGCTGCCAGCAACTCTGACAATGCAGGCAGCAGAGCCTCCGCTAGTTCGATATCGGCCGTGAGGTCGCGATCATTCATTCCAGCCGGCAGCGCTTCGCAGATCGCCATCGCAGCAACAACTTCAGGGTTAGCGGCTCGTACGCCTCGAAGGCGGATAGCTCTGACGGCAGCGACAAGTTCGCACGCGAGCAGCGACCGCAGCGCCGCAGCAGCAGTCATCGCTTTCCGCGCAGCGAGGGAGGCGAAGCTCGCATCCTCCTCGACGCCCCGGGAAATTACCACCGTCTGCAAGCCCACCGGGGTTGCGGCAAAACGGATGTCGCCTAGGGCGCTTGCCGCGACATATTCCAACACCATGATTCCGGATGCCACAGGCGCCCCGCTGCCGAGGAAAGGAGCTAACCCCGTGAACTCCGGCTCGGTGAGGCTAGCAATCCTGGCTTGGATCAACTGCGCAGACTGCGCTAACGCGATCACCGCGGTGTCCAAGGCTTGACCGAGGTAGGCGGCATGGAAACCCGCGTGGTGCGCCAGCTCACCTTCGGTGTCATCTTCAGTGTCACCTTCGGTGAGCAGCAACGGGTTCTCGCTGGGGGCATTGGCATATTTACCGATCACCACCTCTAATGCAGCTACCGCCTCCAGTGCAGGACCGTGGGCCTGCGGTATCGCTCGCAGCCCGAATGGATCCTGAATCCGGGCGGGCGCGTTCGCGCCCACTGTGAGGGTCCGTAGCCAGCGCATGGCTGTGGCGGCGCCGGGAAACGGGGTGGCGTTCTCCACCGCTGTCGAATACGCCTCGGCGTTGCCATCGATGGCGAGGAAGGTGAGGCCAGAAACGACAACATAGGCCCTGCAGAGCATCTCGAGTTCAGACCACCCCAGGGCCGCGTCTGCGATCACCGCAGCATTACTGCTGATGAACGGGAGCGCATCGTGCACGCCGAAACCAACGGGATCAAGATGTCCCTGCGATGTCCCGACCTCGCCAAGCAGCGCCAGCGCGGTGGTGGCCAAGGCGGATAGGTCACCAGTTCCGATGCTGCCGAACTCGCGGATCCTCGGTAGCGCATCTTGGGCGACCATCGAAGCGAGGGCGTCAACGATTGCTGGCGACGCGCCGCTACCACCGCGGGCCAGCTGGTTCAGCCTCACGAGCAACATAGCGCGCACCCTGACGTCATCCCGGGTTGCGCCTGCCGACGTGGCATGCGAGCGCAAAAGATTGATGGCGTGCGCGTCGAGATCCTCGTCTAACGCGGGCTGGGCCGCCCCGGCGGGCTCGTCTAACGCGGGCTGGGCCGCCCCGGCGGGCTGGGCCGCTGCAGCCTCGGTGGGGGGGCCAATTGAGACATTGCGGTTAGCTCCCACCCCCGTCGACCTGCCGTAGACCGGCCGCTGGGCCGAAACCTCGACGGCGAAACGATAGGACGCAGCGACCCTCTCGCGCGCCGTACTGGTGAGGGCGCACTCAATGGGTGCTCCGGCCAACTCCGCAATCTCGCTTGCCCGCAAGTCGCGTCCGCTGATTTCAAGCAAGATGCTGCCCTTCTGACCAGAACCTGATGGCGCAGACTCTACGGTTCTGGGTCTGTCCAGATAAAACACACCACAGTGCGGGGCGCGCGAGGCGTTGACGCCCCGAAGAGGCAGCGTCGAGCGCCAACCCGTCATGTTTCGCGCAGATTGCGTCATGATTCTCTTGTGTAACAGTGCGGTCAGGGTCTTCCGCCGCGGCGTCACAAGTGCCAATATGTCATCAGGCAGCAGTCAATTTTCACCAAATGACAATTCGACGCGCCCGAATGCACTGCAGCTGCTTCTCGCGGGTCACACCTAGACACACAGCAGTACACCGGATGCACCGAGATGGTGAGGGGGAAAGCGTGACTAAAGCAACTGATCACACGTCTAGACCCTCGCGCGCCGTAGCGCTCTCGCAGATCGTCTCGGCTAACCCCGCGCTCGCGCCCAGCCCCGCGCTCGCGCCATTGGTGAGCTCGACCCGGACCGTCGACCGCGCGCTCGACCTACTCGCTGAAGTCTGCGCGGAGGGCGCTCTCAGCTTGAGCGAAGTAGCCAAGCGCGCCGACCTGCCCGTCAGCACTGCCCTTCGGCTGCTTCGCACCCTCGAGCGGGCAAACTTTCTGATCCGCGGCGAAACCGGCATGTTCGAGGCGGGGACCCGACTCATCCAGCTCGGGGCCGCCGCCTTCGGTCGACAGTCTCTGGTGCCGCTAGCGCAGCCTTCACTGCAGCGGTTGGTTCACGCCACGGGCGAAACGGCTTACGTCAGCAAACTCGGCCCGGGCAACAGCGCTCTCTACCTGGGCATCGTTGAAGGAACGCACGCGATCCGGCACACCAGCTGGGTGGGTCGTACCGTTCCCCTCGACGGAACCGCCGTTGGCTTCGCATTGCGCGACATCGTTGGCGACCAAGGGTATGTCGCGTTGCGCTCAGCGGTTGAACCCGATGTCACGGCAATTGCGGCGCCGATTAAGCGACCGGGAGGCATTGCAGGCGCACTCTCCATCCTCGGACCCACGTACCGTATTGATGACGTCCAGTTGGCCGAGTTCGGGCGACTTGTCGCGCTGGAGGCTGCCACGGTGGCAGCAAACTTTTTCATCGGCGTCGGGCCTTCGTCGGTGGAGGACCCCCCGCTTGTAGCAACATCCGTCCATCTCTCGGAGAGAGACAAGTACAAGAAAGTTGCCACCGGATGATTCGTTTTGACTCGGTAACCAAGCGCTACCCCGACGGCACCCTGGCGGTCGACGACCTGAGCTTCACCGCTCCGACCGGCAAGATTACGGTGTTGGTTGGGCCGTCCGGCTGCGGCAAAACGACATCGCTGCGCATGATCAACCGGTTGATCGAGCCCACCTCGGGCACCATCTGGATTGACGATCGTGACGCCTCGCAGATCTCGGCCACCCAGCTTCGCCGAGGCATCGGCTACGTCATTCAGCACGCCGGTCTGTTTCCGCACCGCACGATCGTCGACAATGTAGCCACAGTTCCGATATTGCTCGGCACCCCCAAAAAGCAAGCCAGGATGGCCGCATTGGAACTGATGGAACGCGTGGGCCTGGATCCCATGTTCGCCAACCGTTATCCCGCACAGCTTTCCGGCGGCCAACAACAACGCGTAGGCGTTGCCAGAGCTTTGGCCTCGGACCCGCCGGTGATGCTGATGGACGAACCGTTCAGCGCCGTCGACCCGGTGGTACGCGCCCAGTTGCACGAGGAATTCCTGCGCCTGCAAAGCGATCTCGGTAAGACCATCATCATGGTCACCCACGATATCGACGAGGCCGTGAAGCTGGGAGATCAGATTGCGGTGTTACAGGTGGGCGGCCATCTCGCCCAGCTCGCCTCGCCGCATGAACTCCTCACCCGCCCGGTCAACGACTTTGTTGCCGACTTCGTCGGCCGTGATCGGGGCTATCGCTCGCTTAGCTTCGAAAAATCTGGCTCTCTTCCGACCCGAGGCGAGCCGACCGTCGAGCTGGGAAGCGAGGTGAGCGCCGCCCGCGCGCTTGCCATCGACGACTGGATTCTGGTGGCAAACAGCGACGGCAAACCACTGGGTTGGTTGTGCACCTCGTTGGCACCCGCCGGGGCCGTCCGCGAAGACATGCTCTTCCGCGGCGGCACGATCGCAGCATCAGACGGCACCCTGCGTCAAGCATTGGACGCCACGCTGTCCTCCCCGTCTGGCCGCGGAGTCATCGTCACCCCAGACGGTGTTCTGATCGGCACCGTCACCGCCACCGAGGTGGTCGAGCGAATCACCACGAACGCCGGTGACGCGCGCGCTGAGCATTCATCCTCCGGTTCTCCTGCCGGGGCCACCCAATGACGACGGCTGGTGGCAGCCCCACGATGCTTCTTGCCAGCGATAACAGCACGCCCTGGGGCTATTTTGGGAATAACTCTGACCAGGTGCTCGGATATTTCTGGGAGCATCTGTGGCTCTCGGTACTCCCAGTAGTTCTCGGCTTGATCATCGCCATGCCCATCGGCTACCTCGCCCGTCGCGTGAAGTGGACCTACACGCCGCTAGTAACGGTGAGCGGTCTGCTCTATACGATTCCGTCGATCGCGCTGTTCGTGTTGGCGCCGCAGATACTCGGCACAAAAATTCTCAGCCCCGTCAATGTCGTCATACCTTTGACGCTCTATACGGTTGCGCTGATGGTCCGGGTGATCGCCGACGGGCTCGCCGCGGTTCCCGAACACGTCCTTCAGTCGGCATCGGCCATGGGCTACAACAGGTTTGAGCGGCTGCTCAAAGTTGAGTTGCCCATTGCCGTGCCTGTGATCTCGGCCGGTCTGCGAGTCGCCGTCGTCGGCAACGTGGGAATGGTCGCAGTAGCAATCACCATTGGCGTTCAACAACTCGGAACCCTGTTCATCACCGGATTTCAAAAACAAGCGTTCGGCCAAGGACCGATTGTTCTCGGCATCATCCTGAGCGTTGTCCTCGCACTGTTCCTGGATAGTTTGCTCGTCCTCGGTACCAAGGTGCTGACCCCCTGGCGTAAGGCGGTGAGCGCCACGTGATCGACGAAATCAGCAACTACCTCTCCGACCCGAAAACGTGGTCAGGGAAGAGGACCTTGCCCATCAGGTTCCTCGAGCATCTTCAGTACTCGGCTACCGCATTGATCATCGCCCTACTCATCGCGCTCCCCCTCGGGCTGCTCATTGGTCACACCGGCAAAGGAGCTGGTCCCGTCATTGCGGTGGCTAACGCCCTGCGAGCCCTCCCGACGTTAGGTCTGCTCTTCTTCTTCGTCGTGTTGCTCTCGTCGCAGTTTCCGGGTAAGGGCGACACAGCCTTTCTCATTCCCACGCTCATTGTGCTGCTGCTACTGGCCATCCCTTCTATCCTGGCCAACACCATCGCGGGAATCCAGAACGTGGACCCGGCGGCGCGTGATGCTGCGTTCGGCCTGGGGATGACCCGAACGCAAGTTCTCCTGCGGGTGGAGGCGCCCAACGCGATGCCGCTCATCATGTCTGGGATTCGGTCAGCGACCCTCCAGGTGATCGCCACCGCCACCATTGCCGCAGCAACACCGTTGGGTGGGCTCGGCAGGCTGATCTTTGACGGCCTGGCCCGACAAGACTTCGGAATGATGATCGTCGGCGCGCTCCTGGTGTCCCTGCTGGCCATCGGCATCGACCTCCTGCTAGCCGGGTTGGGCCGCCTCATCACCTCACGCGGAGTCACCGGGCGCTTCTCGACCAAAAGCTCCGCGGCCTCGCAAGGTCTAGGCACTCACGATCGCGGTGACGACGACTCCACCCTCGCTCACGAAATGCCCATCGAAGTGAAAGCGAGGGTTTGAATCAAAAGTCTGTAGCTTTGAGAGCCGGACCGCTACGGACAATCGCTTGCACCCTCCCTACCGCCTACCCAACGCCGCATCCACTCACTCACCAGGAGAGATTATGAAAAGAACTGGAACCATCTTCACCGCACTTGCCGCCGGCACTGCCCTGCTGCTGACCGCCTGTGGCAGCAGCTCAGACTCCGCAGCTTCCTCTGCGTCATCTGCCGCCCCGGCTGCTTCGTCAAGCGAAGCCCCGGCCGCTTCCGCCTCGTCGCCTGCTTCCGCCTCGTCTTCCGCTTCCGCCTCGTCTTCCGCTGAATCCACGCCTGCCGACTCGTCGTCGGCGCCCTCGTCCTCCGCGGCCGCAGCGGGTGGAACCACCGGCACCATCAAGATCGGATCGGCCAACTTCCCCGAGGCGGTGCTCTTGGGGGAGATCTACGCCAGCGTCCTCGAAGCCAAAGGCATCAAGGTCGAGCGCAATCTGAACATCGGGTCGCGCGAGACCTACCTTCCCGCCCTGCAAGACGGCTCGATCGACCTGCTCCCCGAGTACAGCGGAACCCTGCTGCAATACTTCGACAAAGCGGCCACTGCCGTTTCGTCTGAGGATGTCTACACCGCGCTCGGCGCGGCCCTCCCAGCAACGCTCACGGTGTTGAAGCAGTCCGATGCCCAGGACAAGGACTCCGTCACCGTCACCAAGGAAATCGCAGAAAAGTACAAGCTGAAGTCACTAGAAGACCTCGCTGCTGTGTCCGGTGATCTCACCTACGGTGGACCCGCAGAAATCGAGCAGCGGCCATCCGGCCTGCCAGGACTCAAGGCCACCTACGGCATCGTTTTCGGTGACTTTCTCGTCACCGATGCGGGCGGCCCTTTGACGGTCAACGGGCTTATCAACAAGCAGATCGACGCCGGGGACATCTTCACCACCGATCCTTCCATCCTGGACAACGGCTTTGTGGTCCTGGACGACCCGAAGAACTTCTTCACCGCACAGAACATCCTGCCGCTCATCAACAAGACGAAGGCGACGCCAGAAGTCACCGACGCCCTCAACGCCGCCTCCGCCAAGATCACCACCAAGGCCCTCACCGAGCTCCTTAAGAAGGTCTACGCCGGCGCCAGCGAAGCCGACGTTGCCAAGGCGTGGGTCACCGAAGTTGGGCTCAGCTAAACCTGTCGTAGAGCTTCGCAGTCTGGGCATGCTTGAGTACCAAAGCCGCATCTGAGCTGCGGGTGGCTTCTCCGCGCTGCGCGCTGGCTTCTCCGCGCTGCGGGTGGCTTCTCCGCGCTGCGGGCTGGCTTTGCAGGGCGCCGCTCGAATCTTTGCGATTCGGGCGGCGCCCTTCGGCATTTTTGGCTCAGATTTTGGTGTGGATTTGCCCCAGATCTGGGTAACCGTCAACTTGGAGGAGCGAGGCCGACGGACTCCCCGGATAAGGTGAGGTAATGCCGGATCGAGGACGACCCACACTGCGCGATATCGCCGCAGACACGGGACTCTCGTCGGCGACGGTGTCCTACGCTCTACGCGGGCTACATGTTCCAGAAAATACCCAAGCCCGTGTGCGGGAGTCAGCAGAACGCCTCGGGTATCAAGTGGACCCCATCGCGAGGGCGCTCGCCTCCGGTCGCACCGGTTATGTAGGAATTTTGGTCGGCTCCCAGGCCGACATGTGGCAACAGTCCGTCGCCTCTGCGCTGGGCAGGGGGCTGCTGGGTGCTGGCCTGCATGCGCTCGTCGTAGACGCTGGCAACGACGCCGACCTTGAAGCCTCGCTCGCGCAAAGGCTGGTTGACCAACGCGTCGACGCACTGATAGTGATGCCGGTGAACCCGCGTGGGGCGCACTGGCCAACCATTGCGCAACGGACAGTGCTGGTGTCTATTGGCGACAGCCTCCCCCGTACGGGAACCGCCGCCGAGGTGGTCTTCGACAATGCCGCTGGCGTGACGGATGCAATGAATAGGCTCGCTGCCGCTGGTCACAAACGGATTACCGTTCTCACCCCCAGCGCTGTGTCCACTCCCGACAAGCCTGCCGAAGAGGTGGTGAAGGATCTCGCGGAGGAACTCGGTGTCAGCGTCGACGTGTGTACCGCCCCACACGATATGCAAGGAGCCACCGAGGTAGCTCTGGCAATCCTCCGGGGTGACGCCCACCCAACTGCCTTCCTGTGCTTGGCGGACTCCATCGCATTTGGCGTCTATGCAGCCTCACGAGAATTGGGCCTGCGCATCCCCGAAGATTTATCGGTGGTGGGTTTCGACGACCGCCCCGTTTCAGCATTGCTGACGCCGCCGCTCGCCACCTACAGCTGGCCGGTCGACGACCTCGTGGCCGAGGTGGTAGAGCGGACCGTGCACTCCCTCGAGACGGGCAAGCGAAGCCGAAAGCGAACACTGACTGCCACTCCCCAAATCCGCGCATCGCTGGGCCAGATGCCGGGGGCTCGATGAGGGCGGATTCAAGCCCTGAGCCGATTCTCCTTCCCGCCAACGTTGCTGGGGCAGGTACTGGTGCTGGCCCAAGTGCTGTGGCTGGTGCTGGTGATTCGTTACTGCACCTGCCGGCCAGATCAAGGACAGTCACTGCGTGGAAAAATGGGGGCGGACAGACCTGGCAAATAGCTGCCGATTCGCCGCAGGCCGCGGTGGATAACTTCGCTTGGCGCGTGAGCATCGCCTGCATCAGTAAGGACGGAATTTTTTCCGCCTTTCCAGGTGTGGACCGCAGCCTTGGTCTGATCGACGGCGACGATCTTGAGCTCCTCATTGAGGGCGAGCTCCGACGCTTACGTCGGGGGACCGTCACAGATTTTGCTGGCGAAGCAAACGTAGTCGGCCGTCTTACCGGGAGCGCAACGCGCGACCTCAACCTGATGGTTCGCCGCAGCTTCGGACGGGGCTCAATGGAATTCGCGCGCGTACCGGTAGGAACCAGCTCTATCGTCGGACAAAGCGCGGGATTCACCGCCGGTGCAGGTATCACTGCAATTTTAGGGTTCACGGCAAGTGCAGGACGGCTGGGCGAATCGGTCAGCACATCAGGTGCAGAGGTCGCAGACACTGATCAGGACTCAGGTCAGGATTTGATGAGGGCCTCAGGTCTGATCGTCGGCCGGAGCTCGGATTCACCCACAACTCCGGGACGCGAAGTCTTTGACAATGCGTCCATCACGATGTTGGTGTGCACCGTCGGGCGAGTAACGGTGCGTCAGGAGAACGGCGCTCTCAGCGTGGAACTACTGCCCGAGGACGCGGTACTTCTGGGGGCGGGAGTATCAGCGGTGGTGGTCGGGCCGGCGGGCCAAGACACAGCGGATAACGAGATTGCCGTCATTCGCATCACACCGCACCACTCGCGGGGAGCCCTCCCGCCTGCGGACCAGTGACCGTCGGTCGCCAGCTAGAGATCGTAATCCACCACCACCGGGGCATGGTCCGAGATTCGCTCCGCATAGCTTGGGTCACGATCAACACCGCCTGTTATTGCTAATTTTGCAAGTTTCGGAGTGGCTAAGTGGTGGTCGATGCGCCAACCGCTGTTGTTATCGAAAGCTTGCCCACGCCACGACCACCACGAGTACGGCCCATTGACGTCCGGATAGAGCATTCGCAGCACGTCAACGAGTCCGCCCGCGGCGATCAGCTCCCCCAGCCAGGCGCGCTCTTGCGGGAGGAAGCCGGCCGACTTCAGGTTCGTTTTCCAGCTCTTGATATCCAATTCGCTGTGCGCGATGTTGTAGTCGCCACACACGAGGAACTCTCGTTTGTGGCGCTTAGCCCGTCGCGTGGCCTTCGCAGTGTGTTGGGCAAACTCAGCCATGAATCGGAGCTTGGAGGCCAAAATATCCCCGTCAGCGGCGCCCTTCGGCAAGTACAAACTGCCGACCGTAATGCCGGGTAGGTCCACCTCGATATACCTGCCCTGCAGATCAAACTCGGGATCGCCGAAGCCAATCCGCACCGCGCTTGGCTCTTCGCGGCTCAGTATTGCAACGCCAGCTCGACCTGGCTGGTTTCCTTCATGATAGGAAAGGTGATACCCAGCAAGGGCTTCCGGCGGAATTGCTGCCAGCGGCGCACGCACTTCTTGCAAACAAATCACGTCTGCATTGCGAGCGGCTGCCCACACGGGAAAGCCCCGGCGCACTGCCGCCCTGAGCCCATTGACATTAAACGCGGCCACACGCAGCACGGGCCGACACCTTTCGATCGAGGATTATTGCCGGGGGATCTCCCAGTTGCGGTACCGAAAAGCGCCACATGCCCAATCCTGCCACTCCGCCGAGCGCCCCTTTCCCGCCTTTCCCCCTGCCGTCTTCGTGCGATCGGTTTCGGTTGACGCGATCCGAATGGGAGTCGCACGAGGCGAAACCGATCGCACGAAGCAAGTTGGTCGACGGTCACCTGTATCGCCGGTTAACGAAGGGCACCACGCCGGAAAGCCCGCCTGAAGCGGTCGTAGACGACACCGAAGTGATCCAACTCCGGCCACACCCACCGCACCATCTCCCAGCTCCGATCCCGAACCGAATCCTCACGCCTCTTCTCGCGGAAAACTGCGTCGGCTGGCGTCTCTCCGGGCCGCAAATAGCGGCTGTATTTGACGAAACCATCGGACTCCCCCAACGTCCGCTGGCTCTTGAATCCGAAATCGGATCTGGCAAGAAATCTGCCATCCTCGTCGAAGATGTCCATTTGAAGTTCAGGAACCGGCATCTGGAACTTATGCATCAGAACTCTGCTTCTGGATTCCCCGACGCTCTCGCTCAAGCCGTTCGCAAAAGCCACGGTGGCGCGCGCCCGCCCTATCCCAGGCCGACGACCAATCTCAGCCAAACATTCCGACAGCTGCTGTGGGGTAACAAGTTTGCGATGAAGCGCGGC
The DNA here is from genome assembly GCF_003860405.1 of Nakamurella antarctica. Taxonomy (NCBI): domain Bacteria; kingdom Bacillati; phylum Actinomycetota; class Actinomycetes; order Nakamurellales; family Nakamurellaceae; genus Nakamurella; species Nakamurella antarctica. Next base: position 2,509,457 of record NZ_CP034170.1, read on the forward strand.
ATCTGCAATTACTACGCCCTGCTGCATGGGCAGTGCGGCAGCGAGATCGACAACCGTCCGCGCCACCGACGTCACCATGTGGTCGCCGATCAGGGCCCAATCGCGCGAATCCATTAATCGGGCGTGGCTGACCACCGTAGGTCCCTGGCGCCCGCCAGATCGTTTCGGGCGCGTCACGTGCACCTTGCTCATATCGATACCCCAGAGCGGAAGGCCGTGAATATGCGCCGCAGATTGATGGCTGAGCACAGACCTTTCCCCCAGTTTTGGTAGCGCCGAGGCAATAAGGACGCCGTACCTTTCCTGATTGGACAGCTGCGCTGCAACACCATGCGGAAGGTAAGCGCCGGGTACGACCGGTATCCAGCGCTCAGAGCGGAGATGCCCGCGAAGCTCCTGGTCGGACGTCCCTTCGCGCAGCAGATCTTGGCGAAACATCGGGCGCACTGCGTCATCTGGCATGCACTACCTTGGCTGGTAAGCGCCACTAGTGCGGGTCTGCGACTGACCTTTGGGGACGAATTTAGGCTTGTGGACACCGGTCGCTGTGCGCGGGCACGGTGCGCGTACGTGCACGGTGCGCGCACGTGCACAACGCTTCGTGCGATCGGTTTGTGTCCCCGCGACTCCGATTGCAGTCGCGCCAAACGAAACCGATCGCACGAAGCGAGGGCAGGGCGGCGGGCGGGCGGGCGCGGGGCCCCGGTTAGACAGCGGGGCCCCGGTTAGACAGCGGGGCCCGGTGAGAAACCGGGGCCCCGCCAACAACGCGTACCTACAACTAGGAAAGCCGTGCCGCCAAGTTCTCGTCCAACGCCGCGAGGAAATCCTCTGTCGTCATCCACGCTTGGTCGGGTCCGACGAGAGCCGCGAGGTCCTTCGTCATCTTGCCGCTCTCAACGGTCTTGATGATGACGTCCTCGAGCGCTTCTGCGAAGGCTGTGACCTCGGGGGTGCCGTCGATCTTGCCGCGGTGCTTCAGCCCGCCGGTCCACGCGTAGATCGATGCGATCGGGTTGGTCGAGGTCGGCTTGCCTGCCTGGTGCTGGCGATAGTGCCGGGTCACAGTGCCGTGGGCGGCTTCGGCTTCGACGGTCTGGCCATCGGGCGTCATCAGCACGGACGTCATCAGGCCGAGCGAACCGAAGCCCTGCGCCACGGTGTCGGACTGGACGTCGCCGTCATAGTTCTTGCAGGCCCAGACGTATCCGCCTTCCCACTTCATGACGGAGGCAACCATGTCGTCGATCAGGCGGTGCTCGTACGTGAGGCCAGCGGCGTCGAAACGCTCCTTGAACTCGGCCTCGAACACGGACTGGAAGATGTCCTTGAAGGCGCCGTCGTAAGCCTTGAGGATCGTGTTCTTCGTGGATAGATACACCGGGTAATTGCGCAGCAGGCCGTAGTTGAGCGATGCCCGCGCGAAGTCTTCGATGGACTTGTTGAAGTTGTACATGCCCATCACGACGCCGCCCTCTTCGGGCATCTGGACCACCTGGTGTTCGACGGGCGCGCTGCCGTCGCTCGGGGTCCACGTGATCGTGACGGTCCCGCCGGTGGGCACCTTGAAGTTCGTGGCCTTGTACTGGTCGCCGTGCGCGTGGCGGCCGATGACGATCGGCTTGGTCCAGCCGGGCACGAGTCGCGGCACGTTGGAGATGATTATCGGCTCGCGGAACACCACGCCGCCGAGGATGTTGCGGATGGTGCCGTTGGGCGAGACCCACATCTTCTTGAGACCGAATTCTTCGACCCGCGCCTCATCGGGCGTAATGGTGGCGCATTTGACGCCGACGCCGTGCTTTTGGATAGCGTGCGCAGCGTCGATCGTGACCTGGTCGTCGGTGGCGTCGCGGTGCTCGATGCCGAGGTCGTAGTACTCAAGATTGATATCCAGGTACGGCAGGATCAGCTTGTCCTTGATGAACTGCCAGATGATCCGCGTCATTTCGTCCCCGTCGAGTTCGACGACGGTTCCCACTACCTTGATCTTCGACATCAGCTGCCAGACTCCTCTCGCGTACTGCGTTCACGTGCTCACAATTTCCAGTACAAGCGTACTGCTAACCCTGCCTGAACACTCACTCGGATCGGCGCGCACCTGCGCGAAAGCCTGTTCAGCTTGCGCTGCCGGGAGTTTCAGCGACTATCAGTCGTCAGATCCCAGCCACCCAGAGCCGAGTGCGATGAGGAAGAACGCAACGAGCACGCAAAAGCCGATGTCGAATGGCTTGGATCTGACCACCAGTGGGCCAAGCTTTTCAGGAGCGACGAACAGTCGCAGTAACGCGGCCAGGCTCACGGCGCCAGCAATAGATGCAGCACCGCGACGCCAGTGGGACTGCGAGATCAACAGCAGTCCAACAACAATCAACGCCAGCACCATCAGCATCGGAACAGCCGTCGGCCACGTGCTCGCAGCCTTTCCTCGGCTACCGCGAGCTTTCACGCCTGCCGTCGCATCATGACCCAGGTATGACGGGGGCCCCACGTCTTGAGGGTGACAGTAGCTTTCGGCCCGCTCTCGGAAACCGCTGAGCCACTCGCGGCAGCCATCAGCGACACAACCGGGACATGCGCACCGCGCCACGCTTTGGATAACACCTTGCGACCAGAAACGCGGTGGCGCGCGTGCCCGGCCCATTCCAGCGCACGGGCTTTCACCGTATTGCTACGAACCTGGATAGCTGCCTTGCCACCGGGTTTCAACACTCGGCGGGTCTCTCTGAAATAAGACAGCTGGCCCTCCACGGTGGGCACGTGCTGCAACACGATGTAGGAGAACACCACGTCGACGCTGGAATCATCAACACCGGCCAAGTCCGAGCCGTTGCCTAATACGTACGTGACATTGTCGAGGTCAGCCATGGCGACAGCGGCCCGGTCCAGCATTTCCTGGGATACGTCAAGGGCAATGACCCGGCCGTACAACTGGGCCAACCTGGCCGTCATTCGACCTGCCCCGCAGCCGATTTCCAGCACGGTTGCATTCGGGTCAGGCGCGATGTCGGCGAACGCAAGATACTCGTCGGTCTCCTTGCGACCGGAGGCATAGAACGTCTCCTTATCGGTGGCCGCGCCAGTCGCGATGAACCACAACGCGTCCTCGCGCGCGGCTCCATCCCAATACTGCCGTGAAAGGTTTTGCTCACCAGCGGGTTGCCCCGCGCCAGTCGGTCCGTCAGTCATGCCATCGTTGGTCATAGTATTCTCCCTGCCGGTTGCTCGTCAGTCGATGCGTCATTCATCATGGCAAGTAACGCTTTTCGGCTGCGATGACCACGTTCGTCTGCAGCATCGCCCGCGTCATGGGGCCGACGCCCCCTGGCATCGGAGCCAGGAAACCCGCCACTTCTGCAACCGCGGGGTCGACATCGCCGACCAAACCCGTTGCCGTCCGGGTGATGCCCACATCCAGCACCGCCGCACCAGGCTTCACCATTTCGGCGCGCACAAGGCCCGGCACTCCGGCGGCAGCGATGACGATGTCAGCGCGCGCTATTTCTGCTGCCACGTCTTTGGTTCCGGTGTGGCACAAGGTCACCGTGGCATTTTCCGACCGCCTGGTAAGCAACAATCCCAAGGGCCGCCCGACAGTGACTCCGCGGCCAATGATCACCGCATGGGCGCCGGCGATAGGGACCTCGTAATGCCGCAGCAGCGCCACGATGCCAGCGGGGGTGCACGGAAGCGGGCCCGCTTCGCCAAGTACCAACCGGCCAAGACTGATCGGGTGCAGCCCATCGGCATCCTTCTCCGGGTCCATTGCCTCGAGAACTGCGCCCGTGTGCAGATGCCGGGGTAGCGGTAATTGCACGATGTATCCGTCGCATCTGGGATCCGCGTTGAGTTCCGCAATGACGTCAAGCAGACCCTCTTGGCTCAGGTCGGCAGGCAGATCATGCCGGATCGAATGCATCCCGATACTGGCCGAATCCGCATGCTTGCCCCGTACATAAGCCGCCGAACCCGGGTCGTCGCCGACGATGACGGTGGCGATCCCCGGCGTATGCCCAGCCGCTGTCAGCCTGGCCACCCTGATTCGCAGATCGGAAAAGATGATGTCGCGTAGGGCCTTGCCATCCATCAATGTTGCAGTCACAGTGCATTTCCTCCTGCCGAGCAATCCTGCCATGGCCGAAGCTCCGGGCGCGCACGACCGGCAGACCAACCACGCTCAGCTTCCTGGGTAAGTCGATGCCTCTAGTGGAAGAAGTGCCGAGCTCCAGTCAGATACAGCGTGATGCCCGCAGCTTTCGCCGCCTCGATCACTTCCTCGTCCCGAACGGATCCACCGGGTTGCACCACGGCGACGACCCCGGCGTCGAGCAGGATCTGCAGGCCGTCCGCGAACGGGAAAAAAGCATCAGAAGCCGCGACTGATCCGGCAGCGCGGTCCCCCGCCCGCTCGACGGCGAGGCGCGCCGAGTCCACGCGATTTACCTGCCCCATTCCCACCCCGACGCTCGCGCCATCGCGCGCGAGCAGAATGGCATTGGACTTCACCGATCGGCACGCGCGCCAGGCAAAGGCAAGATCCGCCATCGCTTGCGCTGAGGCTGCGGCTCCAGTGGCAAGGGTCCAGTTGCTTGGATCGTCGCCGGCCGCATCCAGGACGTCCACCGATTGCACGAGAAGCCCGCCACTGATGGCCTTGATTTCGTGCCCGCGCCGGGGAGTACCTGGGACCTGCAACAGGCGAATGTTCTTCTTGCGCCGCAATATTGCCAGGGCTTCGGGCTCGAAAGATGGAGCCAAAAGAACTTCGGTGAACACCTCGGCGACCTGCTCCGCGAGGTCGGCCGTAACAGCAGCGTTGACGGCAATCACGCCGCCGAAGGCCGATATCGGGTCGCTGGCATGGGCTCTACGGTGCGCTTGGGCCACAGTTTCACCAATAGCAATCCCGCAAGGATTGGCGTGTTTGATGATTGCCACTGCCGGACCTTGGTGATCGTGCGCTGCACGCCAAGCAGCATCGGCATCGACGTAGTTGTTGTACGACATCTCTTTGCCGTGCAGCTGCACCGCCTGAGCCAACCCGGAAGGAGCGCCTTGCTCGGCGTACAAAGCGGCTCCCTGGTGCGGGTTTTCACCGTATCGGAGCACGCTTGTCCGGTCGTAGGCCGCGCCGATCCAGTCTGCGAACTCAGCGCCTTGATGTGCGTCAAAGGCGTCACCCATCCACGAAGAAACATGGATGTCGTAGCTGGCCGTATGACGAAAAGCATTGATGGCAAGCATTTTTCGCTCGGCGAGGGTAAATCCGCCCGCACGCACTGCTGCAATCGCAGCCGGATAGCTCGCCGGGTCCACCACAATCGCCACGCTGGGGTGGTTCTTGGCCGCGGCACGCACCATGGAGGGGCCACCGATATCGATCTGCTCGATAACCTCATCGGGGCCTGCACCGGATGCCACGGTATCCGAGAACGGGTAGAGGTTCACCACCACCAGCTCGAACGCCTGCACGCCGAGATCCGCAAGCTGGCCGACGTGATCCGGCTTGCGCTGGTCGGCCAGGATCCCTGCGTGGATTGACGGGTGCAAGGTCTTGACGCGACCCTCGAGGATCTCGGGGAAGCCCGTCACACTCTCGACCGTGGAAACCGGAATACCAGCAGCAGCAATGGATTTGGCTGAGTTGCCGGTAGACACAAGGCTCACGCCGACATCGACCAACGCCTGAGCTAATTCCAGCAGACCAGTTTTATCCGATACCGAGATCAGCGCCCGACGCACGGGGATGCGATCAAATTTTACGGCAGTTGGTTCGGAAGACATCATCGGATACTCACCTTTCGCTGGTTGACGTCCCAGCCTCGGGAGGCCATCGCAGCGACCACCTCCACCAACAGTGCCCGTTCGGCCACCTTGATCCGCTCGTGCAAACTCGGCACGTCATCGTCATCGAACACCGGAACAGCCCTTTGCGCGAGGATCGGTCCCGCGTCCACACCTTCGTCAACGATGAAAATGGTGCAGCCGCTGAGCTTGACGCCATGTGCGAGTGCGTCAGCAGGTGCGTGCATTCCAGGAAATGCCGGCAGGAGCGACGGGTGTGCATTAATAACCCGCCCCGGAAGTGCTGCCAAAAAGGCAGGGCCGACAAGCTTCATAAATCCGGCGAGCACTACCAAGTCGGCATCCGCGTCCAGGCACAGTTGCGCCAGCGCGGCATTCCAGGCGCTCCTGTCGAGGTACTCGTTCACTCCGACGGTGAAGGTGTCGATGCCTGCCTGCGCAGCGCGGTCGAGAGCGCCGCAGTGGCGGAGGTCAGATCCCACCGCTACGACGCAGAAACCAGGATCCGTGCAGTCCAGCAGAGCCTGAAGAAGGGTTCCGCTGCCCGACGCGAGTACGACAACCTTTGCCGGGTGCGCCCCAGCCTGTTGCGCATCTGAAACCCGAGGGCTGAACTGACTTGAATCGGTCACAGATCACCTTCACGTCAGGGCATTGATATCGGTGCACCCAGGGTAACCGTGCGCGATACCCGTTGGCGACTCGGCTGCTCTCCTGGCGATCCCTCATGAGGATTCAGCGGCCAGTAGTGTGACCTTTCATGCCTGAAAGCCATGAGCCACTCGTCCCCCGGCGTGAGGTACGGGCCGTCGCGGTAGTCCTTGCTGCGGGCACCGGCACTCGATCCCAGAGCGAGATCAACAAAGTTTTCCTGCCGCTTGCGGGCCACTCGGTGATCGGCTGGAGCTTGCAAGCGCTCGGTAGTGCCGCCGGCATTGAACGCTTCGTGCTGGTGATTCGAGAATCCGATAGGGAGCTCGTCCAACGGGTTATCACCAGTGAGATGCTTGACTTCCCAGTCGAACTCGTCGCTGGCGGCAGCACTAGACACGAGTCCGAGTCGCTGGCGTTACGTCATCTTCAAGGCGCTATCGAAGCAGAAGAGGTAAACCTAGTGCTGATCCATGACGGCGCTAGGCCGTTGCTCTCGCACTCTATGCTCGCGGAGCTGATCGACGCGGCTGCCGAATGCGGCGCCGCATTTCCCGGGCTACTCATGGATGACCTCGCCTCGGTCGACGCCGCCGGGACGCTTCTCGAGCGCAACCTCGGTTCCATGGTTGGGGCACAAACACCCCAGGTATTTGAGGCAAAAACCCTGCTAGCTGCCTATACCAACGCTCAGGACGACGATTTCGTTGGCACGGATACCGCGTCCTGTGTTGTCGCGTACTCCGATCAAATGCTGCACTGGGTGCCCGGAGATCCGCGAAATATCAAGATCACCTTCCCCGGCGATATCGTGCAGGCCGAAAAGATCCTGCGGGACAACAACTTCAGGCTGGACTAAGGTCTATCCGACCCCTCACCCCTGATGGGAAGTTGCTGCTGGGAGCTCGCCCCGGTCAGGGTCTGGTTCCAGCACTGCGTCTGGTTCCAGCACTGCGTCTGGTTCCAGCACTGCGTCTGGTTCCAGCACTGCGTCTGGTTCCAGCACTGCGTCTGGTTCCAGCACTGCGTCTGGTTCCAGCACTGCGTCTGGTTCCAGCACTGCGTCTGGTTCCAGCACTGCGTCTGGTTCCAGCACTGCGTCTGGTTCCAGCACTGCGTCTGGTTCCAGCACTGCGTCTGGTTCCAGCACTGCGTCTGGTTCCAGCACTGCGTCTGGTTCCGGGTCTAGCACTTCGTCCGCGTCGGGTTCCAGCGATGCCTCTGCGTCATCCTTCGCGCCGGGTAAATCAGCTCCGCCAGATACATCATCGTCTGAACTTGCAGCAACCGGAACCTTTTCGGGTGTCGGGTGCAGGTCCAGTGGCGGAAGAGAATCGAAATCCCCTGCGGTAGTGCCGGTTTGAGAATTATCCGGTCGCCGTTCGGCGCTTGCCGCAGCTGCCCAGGCGCCGCCGAAGACAAGAACCGCCGCCGCGACGACCGCGCCCACCATCAGCGCATGCGCCCCCATATAGGGCCAAGCCCCCTGCGATATTCCGCCGCTGGATACAGCCGCTAGTCCCGCGCAGCCCGTCCCTGCCGTTACCGCCGCGACGGCACTCGCGATGACGCGGTCCCAGCGATGCCGCAATCCACGAAGAAGGACCACGCCAGAAATGACTCCGGCGAGGACAGGGATCGCCAACGTCGAGTAGCCCACCGCAGTCGGACCCGCCTGCGCCGGGGCCGCCGCTAGAAGCGGGAAAGGTGGCAAATTTCCAAGGACAGACCCAAACGGAGAAAAGCTCGCCGTGCCGACTTCGATGCCGGTCCCTGTGACGAAACCCAAGGCTGCACCTACCGCGTTGGGCAGGTAGGCAAGACCAACCAGGGTCAGTCCCACACCACCGCCTAGCCCGTCTGCGGTGACATTTGTCAGGCTCGCGGCTACGGGAAAATGGACGATAATTCCGCCGACCACGACGATCCCCGCTCCGGCGATCATGGCGAACAGCGCAGCGAGTCCCGCTCGACCGCCGGCAAGGACTGCAGGCGGCATCGTGAGCGCCACCGCTTCTTTGATAGCCTCCCCGCGATGCAGCGTGCCAGCGCCGAGGGCGACAAAGGCGAGAGCCGCTGCGTTGACGCCCGCGAGCCTCACTTCCGTTCCCGCTGGAGCGCCGACACCCACGATCAGTGCAACCAGAACGCCGTAGGAGAGTGTCCCGACGACAACAGTCAGGACTTCTTGCAAAACCGTCGTTGCGGTTTCCCGACGCCGCCCGATGGAAGTGAAGAGAAGTACGGCAAATAGGCACGTCAAAAGTAGTGGCGGGAGTGAGAGTGTGGAGGTGCCGATCACGATGGGCACGAAATGCGCGGCCGCGTACGCGCTCATGCCGCCGCGCAACAGCGATGCTGTGCTGACGTTATCGCCCGGGGTGATAGCCCACACAAGCAATGCCACAGCGCTAATTAGCGCAGCCCCTGCAAAAACCGCGAAGCTTGATTTGAGGATTGCTGTCGACACGGTTGCCATGTCGCCGTCACGGATCGAACGGATCCGCGACTTCTCGTCCTGACTCACACCCCAACTCTCACACAAACCCGTCGAGCCACAGCCCATGCCACGCCGCACCGTCGCAGCCTCATCAGGCTTTCCGGCGCAGTTTCTTACTCAGCGCGAGGGATCGACTGCCAAGGGTAATTTTCAACCCCCGGTGTCAGAATCTCATCCGAATCCGGATCACCCCAGGGAGCGGCCGAACGTGCAGAATCCTGCAATGGCGGCTGATACTGAGGTGGCTGGAAACTCCACTCGTGATGTGCGGGACCTGTTTCTACCTGGACATCTTTCTCAGCGTGACCCTCAGATTGAGGCTCCGCTGCGGGGTGGTGTGCGAGGGTTTTGTGGTGATCCGGGTTCTCGCTGTAGGTGGGTTCTTGCTCCGCCGGGTCCGCTGCCGCAGTCTGAACCGGCATCGTCCAGGTGTAACCCTCACTCTCTGTTGACGGCAGCGCCAAGCCCGCCGTTTGGGCGTCACTAGGATCTCGTGCTCCCCCGTCGTCCATCGCATCCCGCTCCGGCGCAGCAGGTTGTCGCCATACTTCCTCTTCAGCGCCGTCCACGGCGGGGTGGGGCGAAAACCCGAGCAGTGCAGCAGAGCCGGCGGCCCCGGCTTCAAGGGCAAATGGCGACTTGACCATTTGCGTGGGCGCCGATTGAAAGCTCTGCGACTCTTTCTCGTCAGGAGCCAGCGGGAGCGCAGCCGAGGCTACTTCGGACGGTTCGATGGCCTGTGTGAGGTGTCGTGGCGGCTGCAGTGGCGCAGGAGCAGGTCCGCTCACAGAACTGCGAGCCAAGCCGTACTGTCCATCGTCTTGCTGCTCCGCATTCACCTGCCCGAGGCATAGTGATCAACGAGGTCATGCCCCGGAAAGCCGGGGCCGCCATAGTCTGGCGCACTGTAGGACGGTCCCCCATCCGACTGCGCCGCATAGGCCTGCCCTCTGTAAGGCTGCTCGGCAAACGGCTGCCCACTGTAAGGCTGCGCACCGTACGACTGCCCCACATAGGGCTGCTCGGCATACGGCTGCTCGGCATACGGCTGCGAGGCATACGGCTGCGAGGCATACGGCTGCGAGGCATACGGCTGCCCTACATATGGCTGCGCGAGTGGGCGTTGCTCGGCTGTGAACGGCGCAGTGTGTGAAACCTGACGAGGATTTTGCGTGGATCGGCTGGCACCGGAAACAACCAGGCCGGTCACCGACACCACGGCCAGCAGCACACCGCATGTCATGGACAGCCACAGCCCCATCCCCGGAACCGTGGGGTAGGCGACAATGCTTAACGAAGCGCCGCCGAGGCCCGCCGCGCAAGAAACTCCTAACGCACCTGCCGTTAGCCACGGACCGACCCCAGTCCGGCGCAGACCGCCAACAGCGCCTATGAGGCCCGCGGCCAACAGCATCGCAGGGGCCCAGGCCCACACGCCAAAGATCTGATAGGCGGTGGTACTCCGGTCAAGTACCAGCGCATCGAGGAATCCTGCGCCGAAACCGAGTGCACCCAGCAGGCCAGAGAGAACAGCGAGGACGGGTAGCGCCGCAACCGCTTTGTCCGAATCCCACGGGTGAACCTCGCCGAATGACGGATACGTGGGTGCGCCATTCCGGAGCTGCTCAGAAGGCTCGGTGCCGAGACTCTCAGCGAAAGGTGGCTGTGTCATCAAAACTCCCTGCTGGCCGTGGACAAACGACAGTGCTCAAGCGAACCTAGTTCATCCTCGTTCGACCTGTCGGGCAACGACCAAAGATGCACGCCTGACGTTTGCAAATTCGCTAAAAAGTAAACAGCGACCAACCGGAAAAAGACGCAAGCGCCGCAAATGCTTCCGCACTTACGACGCCTACGCATCCGATCCTCGACCTACTGTTGGTGACCGTTATTCTGTTGCTCCGACTGATCACCGTGCTGGGCCGGCTCATCATGCTCGGCCGGCTCATCATGCTGGGCAGGCTCATCATGCTCGGCCGGCTCATCATGCTGGGCGGGCTCAACATGCTGGGTGTTCTGCTCCTGCTGAGCATGGTCGTGAGATGCCAGCTGACCGTTGTGGAATGTCGGGACTGGACCCGTGCCATCGTTTGCGCCAGCTGTATTTGTGGCGTCATCTGCTACGTGGATGTTCGCGGCTCCCTCCGCGGTCGGCGCAGGGCCGAACGTGGTGAGCTGGGAAGCGAATTGCGCTCCACGGCTCGGGTCTGAAGCTGCAGCTGCCTCGCGCACTTCCTGCATCTGGGCGTAACTGACTTGAGTAGTTGGCGCACTGGCGAAGCCCGACCCCGAAGTGTTTCCGCCTACTGGAGAAGTGAGACCGGGCGCAGCGGAGGAAGCCGCACTCGGGGCATCCTTCGTCATATTCGGAAACCCTGACGACGCCTGCTGGCCATACGAAGCGTCGCGCTGGGCGGGAGGGGATTGTCCGTAAGCGGGCGGCTGCTGGCCCTGTTGGCTCTGCTGGCCATACGACGGCGCCTGCTCAAAGCCAGCTGATGCCGGACCCTGCTGGCCCCGGACCTGCGAGCCCGGACCTTGCTGTCCTGGAGTTCCGACCCCTGCCGAAGGGCCGTAACCGGAAGGAGGACCAAAACCGGCGGGCGGACCAAAGCTCGGGGGTGGGCCGAAACTCTGCTGCGGGCCCTGGCCACCTGATGGGCCAAATCCGGGTGGCGGTCCGTACTGTCCCCCACCGGAGGAGGGCGAGTGGGGGTGGGGGGCTGACGGCTTCAGGATCCCGGCGGTCATCAGGTAGGCACCGACAGCCGCTGCGGCCTGAACGAGCGCCAAAATGAGTACGAGCCAGTATCCGGCTCCGGGTGTGCCGTAGGCACTGAACAGGACGAACAGCAAACCCAGGAACACGCTCGCCGGAATCACCGCGGCGGCGTATACGTAATTTCCTGCTTTGGGCAGCAGGGGCGCGAGCGCGAGAAGCCCGCCGAAGAGGAGCGGAATCGCGTAGGCATACCCGGGCGCGGTGTCGAGCAATGTTAAGAAAAAGGCCAGAACTGCCGCTCCTGCGGAAACGAGTCCGAGGGTCTTCGCCAGAGAGGCTGGTGTTGCGGGCGTGGCCGGTGCGGCAGGCCCAGGCTGCCCGGAAGGCCCAGAGAAGTTAGATGCCGACGGACCCTGTTGCGGGTTCCAGCCGGGCGGCGGACTCCCTGCTGGACCCTGAGGTCCGGGCTGTGGATGCTGGCCATATGGACCGCTCATTGATGCCGCCTTTCGTTGATGTTGCTTCGCCAACCATACGCAGCCGAACAGTCGAGGTGGGCAAGAAACCCCGCGCGCTTGGCAACCGGTCAGTACCTACCCGGTTCGGGTACCCGCATTGCAGCGATGCCGCCCGCCCCTGCGACAGGGGTGGACGGCATCGGCACAAGGACAGCGGTGAAAGTTACTACTCGGCGATGACCTCGCGAAGCAGCCGTGCGGTCTCCGACGGCGTCTTACCGACGCGGACGCCCGCAGCTTCCAGAGCGATCTTCTTACCATCGGCGGTGCCTGCTCCATCGGACACGATGGCGCCTGCGTGGCCCATAGTCTTGCCCTCGGGAGCAGTGAACCCTGCGACGTAACCCACAACAGGCTTTGTCACGTGCTCGGCAATGTAGGCGCCGGCGCGCTCTTCTGCGTCACCGCCGATTTCGCCAATCATGACAATCGCATCGGTCTCGTCATCTGCCTGGAAAGCTTCGAGAGCATCGATGTGGGTGGTCCCGATGATGGGGTCCCCGCCAATGCCGATCGCGCTGGAGAAACCAAGATCGCGGAGTTCGTGCATCATTTGGTACGTCAGCGTGCCCGACTTGGAGACAAGTCCGATGCGGCCAGCTTTGGTGATGTTCGCCGGGATGATGCCCGCGTTGGACTTACCTGGGGAAATGATGCCCGGGCAGTTCGGCCCAATAATGCGGGTCTTGTTACCGGTGGCAACCGCGTGCGCCCAGAAATAGGCGGAGTCGTGAATCGGAATGCCCTCGGTGATGATGATGGCGAGTTCGATGCCCGAGTCAATGGCTTCCAGCGCAGCGTCTTTGGCGAACGCAGGCGGCACGAAAAGGACGGTGACGTTGGCGCCGGTGGCTTCCATAGCCTCGGTGACCGAGCCGAATACCGGTTGATCGCCGTGCTCAAACGACGCCGTGGTTCCCGCCTTGCGAGCGTTGACACCTCCGACGATGGTGGAGCCGGAGGCCAGCATGCGGGCCGTGTGCTTCATGCCCTCGCCGCCTGTCATGCCTTGGACGATGATGCGAGAATTTTCGTTCAGGAAGATAGCCATGCTCAGACCCCAGCGTTCGCAAGTTCGGCAGCCTTGTCGGCTGCTTCGTCCATCGTTTCGACAACTGTCACCAGCGGGTGTGCCGCTTTCGCCAGAATTGCGCGGCCTTGCGCCACGTTGTTGCCGTCCAACCGAACGACGAGCGGCTTGGTGGCCGAATCGCCCAAAATGTTGAGCGCTGCGACGATGCCGTCAGCTACCGCATCACACGCGGTGATACCGCCGAAGACGTTGACAAAGACGCTTTTGACGTCCTCGTCGCCGAGGATGATCTCGAGACCATTGGCCATCACTTCTGCGCTGGCCCCGCCCCCGATGTCGAGGAAGTTGGCTGGTTTCACGCCACCGTGACGCTCACCCGCGTAGGCGACAACGTCGAGAGTGGACATCACCAGCCCCGCACCGTTACCGATGATGCCCACCTGGCCGTCAAGCTTGACGTAGTTGAGACCCTTTGCCTTTGCGGCGGCTTCGAGCGGGTTCTGGGCGTCAATATCGGCGTACGCGGCGTGGCCCGGGTGGCGGAAATCCGCGTTCTCATCCAGCGAGACCTTGCCGTCGAGGGCGATGACCTTGCCCTCCGGAGTTTTAACTAACGGGTTGACCTCGACAAGTGTCGTGTCCTCGCCCTTAAACACGTCCCACAACTGGATCAGGATGTCGATGACCTGCTCGCGGACCTCCTCGGGGAAGCGTCCAGCAATAGCAATTTCGGTGGCTTTCGCGCGGTCCACACCGGCAATGGCGTCAACCGGAATCTTGGCGAGAGCTTCGGGGCGCTCCACGGCCAGCTCTTCGATTTCCATACCGCCGTCCTTGCTGGCCATCGCCAGGAAAGTGCGGTTGGACCGGTCGAGGAGGAACGAGACGTAATACTCCTCAGCGATGTCGGCAGCTTCGGTGATCAGCACGGTCTTGGTGATGTGGCCTTTGATGTCCAGGCCGAGAATATTCTGCGCGTTCTTCGTAGCGGCGGCGACGTCAGGCGAGTACTTGACCCCACCTGCCTTACCTCGACCGCCCATCTTTACCTGCGACTTGACCATGACGGCCCCGCCGATTTCCTCGGCCGCGGCGGTTGCCTCAGCGACTGTGGTGGCAGTGATGCCCCTAGTCACTGGTACGCCATGTGCTGCGAAGAGTTCCTTCGCTTGGTATTCGTACAGATCCACGTGTGCTCCCGACGTGTTGTTTTCTCGATGCAGCCCTTGATAGAGCCAGCGATGTAAGCCTCGGTCCACGCGCAGCGGCCAAGACCGGGCGCGTCGCGAACCTGTTTGACTACCCTAACGAGCCGCGATTGATGCGTACACCTTCGGGAGGCTAGCGGCACACACCACAGCCTGCGGCCGACCCAACCCAGCGTTTACCGTCAAGGGCCTCCCCGTCATCGCCTCTGGACGCCCCGCACCTGGACCGAGCGAGGCTGAAGGCGGCGAAAAGGCTTGCGCCGCACATCATCTAACCGTCGGACCCTTTTTCTTCCTCGATGTTGTTGCTGGCCCTCTGGTCGCAAGCTTGCTTGGTTGCCGGTTCCTCGGAGTGGCGGAGTGCTGCACAGTTTTTTCGTTAGCTATGTTCAACATCACCGCACCTGCGGGGAGAGGCTGCAAGCTCACCGGATCAAGAAACACCGGCGGGCCAATGCGCCGATAGGCGATGCCACCAGCCACCAACAGCACTAGTCCCAGCGCCGCGGCCACCCAAAAACCCGGCAGGACCCTGAACTGGTCGAGCCGCGTGATCGACGGCGCCACAATCAGGCGGCTCAACACGACGGCAGCCGCTGCGACAAACAACGTGAGGGTGACCGACCTCCGGCCCGCGCGAAGGGCGAAAACCACAGCGCAGATGACGGCGACAACGCTCACCCACATCCCCCAGGTATCTGGCCGACCACCGCTGGAAAACAGAGCGGAAGCGGAGGTGTCGACGTACTTCCACACTGGCATGGCGAACGAGACCACAGACAACACCGAGATGACGGCCGCGAGCGGCGTAGCCCACACGCTTCTGCTCTCATAGTCGACATCGATGATCTGTGCGCTCAGCTCTGTCTCCGCATTGGTGAGAACACCCGCCCAGATGGCGCAACCAATTGCCACCAGCAGCCCTGCCAGTCCGCACCAAAAGCCCAGCTTCAGGCTAGTTTCGGCGGTAAAAACATTGCCCAAAAAGAGCGCTGGAGGAGTCGACGCCAACACGAAATGGAGCCCGAACAGCACTGCCACCAGTGCTGGCGCCCACGCCAGCGTTACCGCAGCTCTGCCCCACCTGGACGTGCTCGGCAGCCAGATCAGAATGGCAGCCACTGCCAACAGCACTGCGGCCGGCAGAAATGCCACCCGTGCCGGATCGAAAAACTCAGGAAGCCTGCCATCGTCAAATCCAGCCACCCGAAGGAGGAATGCCAGCAGACATGCCATCGCTGCCGCCAGGGTCACCGACGCTAGTGCGCGAAATTGCTTACGCGTCGGCGGTTTCGGCTCGCTCGTTTGCTCAACGTCGCCGTCCTGCACTGTTGGCTCGGGCTGTAGTGTGCTGCGGCTTAGCCCCGCGGCAGCAAAAACCACCGCAGAAATCAGACCCGCATAGGCCAAACCCGAGGCTGTCGCGTTGGGCCCCACACTCCCGACGATGACGATCAGCGGGGGCGTGGCTGCGGCTGCGGCAACTCCCAGTAGTAGCCCTCGGGCAAGCGCCGGGGTGAGCGCCGTCGCCGTCATCACCGTTATCACCATAAGTAACCCGGTTACCACCGAAATCACGGTGCCCCACAGCCCAATGTCGGCAAACCCGTCCCGAACTGCCGGAAGCGGTTTGGCGTAATTGACCCCCAGGGTTGACGTCAAATATCCCGTCGCGCCCACGACCCCCACAAACGCGGCTGGCGTCATCGGCATCACTCGCGAACGCGGCTCCCGTTCCGCCACCACGCCAACCTCGCGCCCCCAGTCGGCGACCGCCAGCCGCCGTGCGGGTGGCTCCAAGGATTCCACCAGCACGCTGCCAGCGATGGCTCCCCCTGCCAGCACGCACACATCGCTTACCACCGGGATCCACGCAGCCCAGGTGGGATGCAGGGGAAATGCGCTCAGATTCCGGACGCCGTACAACTCGGGGCGCAACGCGTGCGCGGGGTCAAAGACGATGCCCAGGTCCGTGACCAGCCGGACGAGGCCAAAAATTCCCACCCCCACGACGGCCGGCAAAGCGGCGGGGCGTCTTAACGCGCTCAGCGCAACCACAAGCACTGCAGGGAAAGCCGCCAGCCAACCACTTCCGACCGAGGGCGACGTGCTTGAGCCGTCATCAGCGTTCATCACTGTCAGCAGTGGGGTCAGCGCTAACAGAAGACCACCAACAAGCAACAATCCGGCGGCTAGATGCAGGCGGCTACCAGCAGGGGCGTCATCCGTCCCGCCCGCTGCACCCGATCTGCCCACTGCCATCACGTCATATGTCCTTCTGATTGCCCTGCGGTGTCGCGGGGTGTGGGTACTACCCCAGCACTTCCTTCGCGCGATCTTGTGGCGCGCAGGAATCCCCGCATGGAAGACGGTAGCAAGCCAGCCTGACATTCACGGCGCGTTGGGGAGCCGGCGACAGCAACGCGGCGACAGCGAACCGGCCACATCACCGCGGTGAAAATGCCACACCTCACTCTGCGCTCCGGCCCTTTTCGCCGTCCCATTGAGCCCAGGCAACCGCATCTTGAGCGCCAGCACACAGCGGCTCGCGCGAAAGTTGGCCTACGGTGGACCCGGAGGCCCGCACCCGAGCGCGCCGCGCGGCCAATTGTGGATATCCCACACCAACGACGATGGAGAACGATGATCACCGCAGTGGCCTACGGCATCATGTGCCTTGGCCTTATTCTGGCCGCGTGGACGGGTTTTGACGCCTACCGGCGACGAGCCGCATCGACAGCGACCATGGTGGCCGCACTCGTCGTCGAAGTACTGCTCATCGTGCAATCCGGGATTGCGATATCTCGCCTCATTGGCTCCGCCGAAGTCAACGAACCGATCACTTTTGTGGCCTACTCGGTGGGAGTGCTTCTGCCACTGCCACTGGGGGTGTATCTGGCGCGCCTCGAACGCACTCGATGGGGCAGCATTAGCCTCTGTTTCACCGCCGTTGTTGTTGCTGTAATGATGCTGCGACTACTGCAGTTGTGGCGGATAGGACCTGTTCATGTCTGACCCCGGTCTACCCCTTTCCGGCTCTGCGCCCGCTTCAGCTTCACCTGATGCGAACGTCGATCCCAGCAGTGGACCGCGACGGGTGCTGATCGCGCTCTACGCGGTGTTTGCTGTGGCAGCGACGTCACGCGCGGCCGTGCAGCTCGGCACAAAGGTGAGCGAGGCCCCGCTTGCTTACAGTCTCTCGCTCGTCTCCGGAATCATCTATATCGCCGCCACGGTCGGCTTAATCTCGCGCCGACCGTTCGCGCGTCCGCTTGCGTTGGCTGCGTGCAGCACTGAACTCGTAGGCGTTCTCATTGTCGGAACGCTTTCCCTCGCCGACTCAGCAGCTTTCCCCGATGACACCGTGTGGTCGAAATTCGGCAGTGGATACGGGTTCGTTCCGGTGATCCTGCCAATTCTTGGCATCTGGTTCTTGTTGCGCCAACGAAAGATCTCGGCCTAACCGAGGGCCGGACTTGGGCCTGCGTGCGCTGGGAGGAGCGGGATACGTCCAGTGGATGCTGAGCCCTGGAAATTTACGCAAAAGCCGGGGCTGAGCGACCACTCGGCGGGCAGTGCGGCGTATGGGCAGCGGGCGAGCGCAGCGGATACCCCTGGGGGTATATGCTTGGTCTGGTGAGGCAGCGTGCCACATCAATGACGAAGGGCTCCGCGATGTGCCGACAGGTGACTTGCAAAGTTTGCGGCAAGACGGGCTGGGCAGGCTGTGGCCAGCACGTTGATCAGGTGATGAGCGGGGTTCCGCGTGCACAACGGTGCCCGGGTCACCCGAAGGAAGAATCATCCGGCGGATTCTTCGCAAAGCTTTTTGGTCGCTCTTCCGGCTGAGCCTGCGATGGACCTTCCGGCTGAGCCTGCGATGGACCTTCCGGCTGAGCCTGCGATGGACCTTTCAGCCGGGCTGCGGAAAGCCGGCCCAGCAGTCCTCACCCACGAATCACAGCTTGGTGAGCGGGACGCCGCCAATCAGCATCAACCGGATCTTGCCGGCGGCGCCAAAGTCGATGGTTGCGGTGGCTCGCACCCCCACGCCCTCTGAGGCGATCACCGTTCCGAGACCGTACTTGTCGTGAGACACCCGATCCCCCACCGCTAGCGCGAGGGTCGCGGAGTTCTGCCAGCCGGTGCGGCCGGTTGACTTGGTTCCCGTTGCAGCCAAACGGGATTGGGCCGATTCGCCGTACTGTGAGCCACCAGTTCCGGAGCCAAAGCTGGAACCCGAGCCGCTGAACCCGCCGCTGGAGGAGAATCTTCCGGCAGAGACCGGCGCGGAGCGCGAACCTCCACCGCCGTACCAGCTCTGAGAACCTGAACCGTAGTCAGGGGCTTCAGCCAGTCGCTGCCAGTCCACCAGTTCCTCGGGGATGTCCTGGATGAACCGGGAAGCCGGATTAGCGCCGGGCTGACCCCACGTTGACCGGGTCACCGCGCGCGAGATATACAGCCGCTCGCGGGATCTGGTGATCCCGACGTAGGCGAGACGCCGCTCCTCGGCGAGCTCCTTGTCGTCGGCAAGGGCCCGCATATGGGGGAAGAGTCCGTCCTCCCAGCCAATCAGAAACACGACGGGAAACTCCAGACCCTTCGCGGTGTGCAGGGTCATCATCGTGACCATTCCCGCCTCGGAGTCAGGAATCGAGTCGGCATCGGCAACCAGCGAGAGTTGTTCCAGCACAGCGGCGAGCAGCGGTGCACCCGCCGCGAAATTCTCTTCCCCGCCCTGCAGAATCTCAACTCGTTCCCGCAGCACCGTCACCAATTGTTCGAGGTTTTCCAGCCGCGAAGCGTCCTGCGGATCGGAACTGATCTCGAGAAGTTCGGTGTAGCCGCTCTTTTCTAAGACCGACGTCAAAAGGTCAGCCGGTTCGGCGCCGCCGTCGAGGTCGGCCCGCAGCAGGTCCATCATTTCGTTGAAACCCGAAATGGCCTTCACCGAACGCGTTGCGATAAAGGGAATGTCTGCCACGCTCGCTAGGGCTTGCGCGAACGGGACCTTCTCCTTTTGCGAGTACACCGCCAACGCCGCTTCGGCGCGATCGCCAATACCGCGTTTCGGGGTGTTCAGGATCCGGCGCAATGACACCTCGTCAGCCGGGTTGGCCAACGCTCGCAGATACGCCAACGCGTCCCTGACCTCTTTGCGCTCGTAAAATCGCACCCCACCAACGATTTTGTACGGCATCCCCATCCGGACGAACACATCCTCGAAGGCCCTGGACGAGGAGTTGGTTCGGTAGAAGACGGCGACATCGCCGAACCGGATGCTGCCTTCGTCGACCAACCTGTCGATTTCCTTGGTGACGAAGGCTGCCTCGTCGTGCTCATTGTCGGCGACGTAGCCCACAATCATTTCGCCGTTGCCCGCGGCAGTCCAGAGGTTTTTTGCTCGGCGTTCCGGGTTGCGTGAAATGACGGCATTCGCGGCCGACAAAATGGTCTGGGTGGAGCGATAGTTTTGTTCCAGCAGGATGGTTCGGGCGCTGGGGTAATCGCGCTCGAACTCCACGATATTGCGGATGTTGGCGCCGCGGAAGGCGTAGATCGATTGGTCGGCATCGCCCACCACGACCAACTCGGCGGCCGGAATGGACGAGGTCGCTGCTCGAACGAGTTCACCATCGGCGGCGCGGACCTCACGCGCATCGTGCGCGCCGCCGACGAGCTCTTTGACCAGTGTGTACTGGGCGTGGTTGGTGTCTTGGTACTCATCCACCAGCACATGACGAAATCGCCGACGGTAATGTTCGGCCACGGCCGGAAAAACCTGCAGCAACGCAACGGTTTCCATAATCAGGTCGTCAAAATCCAGAGCCGAGGCAGCTTTGAGCCGGGCCTGGTAGCCGGCGTATACCTCGGCCACCACCTTGGCGATATCGGAGTCTGCGCGCTCGGCGGCAGTCGCCGGGTCAAGCAACTCGTTCTTCAAGTTGCTGATCTGGGCAGCCAGCGACCTGGCCGGGAACCGTTTGCTATCAAGGTCTAAGTCGGCTGCAACCAGTGCCACGAGCCGCTGCGAATCGGCCGAATCGTAGATGGTGAACGTTGATTTGTAGCCGAGGTGTGTCGCCTCGTTGCGCAGGATCCGCACGCACATCGAGTGGAACGTGGACACCCACATGGATCGGGCCCGGGCACCCACCAGCTCGGCAACCCGCTCCTTCATTTCAGCGGCAGCCTTGTTGGTGAAGGTGATTGCCAGGATCTCGCCAGGGGTGGCCCCGCCGACACCTAAAAGGTAGGCGATGCGGCGCGTCAGGACCCTGGTCTTCCCAGACCCCGCGCCCGCCACCACGAGCAACGGGGCGCCGCGGTGTTCGACGGCCGCGCGTTGCTGGTCGTTGAGACCTTCGAGTAGTTCTTCGATGTTGAGTTGTCGCGGCTGGTAAGCCGCCGCAGAGCTCCCCGGGGCGTGCGGCCGAAACTTTTGCGCCGGGTGGGTCCCGTCCCAGTTATCCGGCGCGGTGTGCGCGTCGGCCGGCGCTCCGAACAAGCCGCCGTCAGCAGCCCGTGAGTCGAAGTCGTCATCGCCATAACCGTCGCTGGGCGGTTCCGGGGGCGCCATCTCCGCGATGCTGATTGGGTCGAGAGAGCCCGCGCTGCTGCCCGCCTGGGGTGGGGTGTTGTGACTCGTCATGACCGTTCCAAACTACCCGTCGGCACCGACATCGCTGCGCCACCACAAGCCAGCGAAGCGCCCAGGCGCAGCTCAGTTCACGATAAGTACAGCGGTCAAAAAGCCCGCATAGATACCGAACCCGCCGAGCAGCGCCCCTGCTGTCAGGCGCCGCAAGCGTCCGAGCAACATCAGTAGTGCCACCGCGGCGAGGGTGACGGTCCCCGCGATCAGCAGGCTGGAGTCAAAATGCCAGGGCGTGAACCCGATTCCCAGGGCGGACGGAATCGTTGCCTGAATCATCATGGAGCCGGCGATATTGGCCATGGCAAGTTCGGTTTTGCCCTGACGCACCCAGATGACGGCATTGAGAATTTCCGGCAACTCCGTCGCCACGGGGGCAAAAAGTAACGCCACGACGGCTGGCGACAGCCCCAGATCTGGCCCAAGATTCTCCAACTGCGCCACAAACACCTGGGAGGCAACGAATATCACCGCAAGAGTTCCGGCAGTTTGGACGCCGATCGCCCATCCGGCAGGTACCGACCGACTCGGCTGCAGGCGCAGCCGATCTAGCTCGTCGCTCCGATGCGCCCCCGCACAACTTGCTTGACGCACCTCCAGCACCACGAAAACGACGTAGGCAACGAGAAAGGCCCAGCCCAGCCACGGTTTCCAGCTGAAGACCAGTACCCCCAGCGCGACCTTTAGGGCGAAAATGACGAGGAACCACGTCTGATCGCCCACCACATTCCTCCCCCCCGCAGGCCGCGAAATCAGCGAACGCGAGGTGAGCGCAAGAACAACGCCGATCGTGGCGTAGGCGAGCGTTGATAGCACCAGTGGTCCGCCCATGGCGGCCCCTACCCCTACCTCTTTGCTGGCAGGGGTATCGCCGAGCACCACCGCAACGAAGGTCACCACGCTTTCTGGGAGCGCAGTGCCCACGGCTGCCAAGACAGATCCGATAGCTATGCTG
The DNA here is from genome assembly GCF_003860405.1 of Nakamurella antarctica. NCBI lineage: Bacteria > Bacillati > Actinomycetota > Actinomycetes > Nakamurellales > Nakamurellaceae > Nakamurella > Nakamurella antarctica. The sequence continues at coordinate 2,531,507 of NZ_CP034170.1, forward strand.
CCCATTTTCAGCCGGGAACCCAGCCATTCGACGGCGTTAATAAACCAGGTGCACGCCACATAGATGGCAACAGCCGAGACAATGAGCAGTGAAATAGCGGAGAACAACGGAGTGCGGTTTCCTTAGGGCATCGAAGGTCTCGTCCACCCAAAAATGCTTTCCGGAACCCGCTCGCGGGCATGTCAGGCATTTCGTTTCGGGCCCGGGCGCCGGGCACCTGTTGGCGCCAGAATGTCGACAGATCCGGTAGCGGACTACTCCCCTTCAGCCGCGACCCTACCGCAGCAAAACGGCTCCCTACTCCAATGTGGAATGCCGAAAAAATGAACAAAGGATGCCCGAAAAGTGTTGCGCGGCAATGCCTGCGACCAACTACGGGCACACCCTGGAGAGTGCTCAGCAGCAGCTCAGGCCGCCGGGCTAGCCGCGTGCAGGTAGATCACTGTTGCCCACATGCTGCTTCAGCCACTGCACCAACGGCGTGATCTGTCGCCAACTCTTGCTGATCTCTGTCTTTGCCTGCGGCGTATCAATCCACGCGGGCGCCCCGATCATTTTGCGGGCCACCAACGTCTTGTACTTCAACAGTTCGGCTCGCTCGTGGTCCTTGGCAAACCCTGACGGCACCCTGCTCAGCTGCTCACCATGAATCTCGAACTTCGCTTTTCGTAAGGTGGCCAGAATTTTGTCCAGCGCCCCGGCATGGAGATCGTTGTCGATTGCCGCCCGATACCTGGCGACCTGGTCGGGCATGGTCCGCCAGAATCCACCCGCCACCGCCAAGCCCTCGGCGCCGACCTCCACATACAACGCGCTCTCATCGAACCAGAGTCCCTGGTGGGTTTTGTACGGTGTCTTGTCTTTTGCGAATCGAACATCTCGGAATGGTCGAAAGAGCTTGCCGTGGCCAAACTCTGGCTCCATCTCGAGTGCCAACGCGGCCATCGGGGCCTTCACCGACACGTCATAGATGTGTTTGTTGGCGGCCCAGAAGATTTTGCTGTTGTCGACTTCCAGGTCCTCGTAGAAGTCCAGCGCGGTGAGCGGGATCCCGGTGAAACTCACGAAAGCTCCTTAGTCGATTGTCTGTTCCTGCTCGTCGCCGTCCTACAGATCATGCTGCCAGGCCTCCGGCCAGCAAGCCACGCGGACTTCGGCATCAGCAGCCGTAAGCTCACCGCTGTGACCGAAGCAGAAAAGTCAATCCTGACCATCACCCCCGCGCACCCGGTGCAGGGGTATCTGCGCGGCGTACACGTCAGGGCGATGGGGCTGCTCCTGTTGGGATGCGTCGTGATCGCGGTAGTTGCCGCTGTGTCCAATTTCGATCGACCCAGCCAGATTTGGCCGCCGCTCGCGCTCGTGGCGATCATTGTGCTGCCATCCATCGGTTTCAGCTTCTGGGCGCTGCGCCGTTCGACGCTCGAAGTCACCACGTCATCGCTAATCTTGCGCAAGGGCCGCCGCCCACCGCTCGTGTTTCCGCGCGAGAAGCTCTCCCTGGTAAGGGAAATTCGCGAGTTTAAACTCGGGCTTGGCGCCAAAGGCCCGGCGCTGTTGTTCTTTGATCTTGACGGGTTAGCAATCCTGACGATGTCGTGCGACAGCTGGAGCGACACTGATCGGTCGGCGCTGTTGACGGCTTTGGATTCGCCGAAACTCGAAGTCGTCACCGAACCGTTGAACCGCAAGCAGTTCTTGATGCGCTTCCCGGACGCCATGACGGCCATCACCCAGAAGTCGATGGATAACCAAAAGTTCCTCAACTACGTGGTGCTTGCGACCGCCGCTGGCGTTATCTTGTGGGCCATCGTCAGCAACTAGTTTCCTCGCAACGGGTGCTAGCCTTCGAGCGTGCTTCCACTCCTCGTGCTGAGACCCGCTCATCCGCTGCGAGGTTATTTCAAGTCCGCCGCATTTCGCGCACACCTCCTCTTCCCGTTCGCGGTGTGGTTCGGGTACTTCGTCATAGCCCCGGCAAACGGGCGGACGAGTGCGGCGGGGATCGTCCTCATCGTCCTGTCTTTGGCCGCGGTTCCCTACGGGATCCGGCTCGCTCGCCACCTGTCGTTCGAGGTCAACGACGAGAACATTGTGCTCCGAACCACTCCCGCCCGCACAACCATCATTCCTCTTCGCGATATCGCCAGCGTGTTGCTGGTGCGGTCCCTCGCACAGCCGCTGGGGCCCGCGAACACCGTTTACATCGTTCGCAACGCAGCGGGCAACGCTCTGTTCAGGTGGGTACCAGACGCGTGGGCACCGGAACAGTGGACGGCGCTACTGCACCGCCTACCGCCTGGCCCTGTTGAAGTGGTGGACCAGCCCATCACAACCAAAGAACTGCGGGTTCGCTATCCGAATCTGGTCCGACCCGAGGAACTTGGCCGCGCTAAGAAGCAACAAAAGACTGCCCGGATCGTCCTAGCGGTCTCGGTCGGTGTTTTCGTTCTTCTGAACGTCACCAGGTTGACCGGGCGCTGAGCCCAACCCACTGTCCGCAGAACCGCGGGCCAGCACCAACACCCCGATGACGGCCACGCTCGCCGAGATGGTCATCACCAGCGCCATCGGAACGGCGGTGTCCTCCCCGCCGAGGCCGACTAGCGGCGCGACGATCGCTGCCAACCCGAATTGACCGGCGCCGATCACCGCCGAGGCACTGCCGATCGCTCGCGGAACTTGGTTCAACGCCAAGCCGGTGGCGTTACCCAGAATCAGCCCGACGCTGGCGCACGAGAAGCACAGCACCGGCAGCACCACCCACGGTGAACGCACTCCCGATGACGTCAACACCAACAGGCACGACGATCCGCCGAGGATACTCAGCACTCCTACGCGCAGGAGCGACCTTGCCGCAAAGCGAGAAACAAGTTGGGCGTTGAGGAACGAGATCGACGTTAGCGACAGGGCATTGACAGCGAACACCAGCGAAAACGACGTGTTGGACATTCCCAGAACGTTTTGCACCAAGAAGGGTGACGCCGAAATGTAGGCGAACAGCACCCCGAACCCGAAGCAGAAACCTGCGGTGTAGCCAAGGAAGTGGCGGTTCCGCACGACCGAACCAGCGGTGTGGACGAACTGGCGCAACCCACCGGAATGACGAAGTTCGGCTGGCAGAGATTCCTTCACCACGAACAGGATCGCGAGCACCATGACGGCGGCAATGCCCGAGATCACCCAGAAGATCCCGCGCCAGCCGATCCAATGGAACAGAGCGCCGCCGGCCAGTGGCGCAATGACAGGGGCAATACCGGTCACCACCGAAAGGAATGAGAACACCTGCACCGCAGCGATTCCCTTCGCCCGGTCAGACACCACGGCTCGACCCAGCACGATGCCCGCCGAGCCACCGAAGCCGGTAACAAACCGGGCGAGGATCAACAGCGACACCGTGGGCGCGAGCGCGCAGGCGATGCAGCCCAGCAAACACAACACCGACCCGATCAGCAGCAAGCCGCGCCGGCCCCAGCGATCGGACAGCGGACCCAGCACCAGCTGGCCGAGCGCGACCCCGAGCAGGAACGCCGTCAAGGTCAGTTGGATGCTGGTGGCGTCGGTCTTCAGCTCCTGCGCCATGGTGACGAATGCGGGCAGATACATATCGATCGACACCGGCCCGACAGCAGATAGGAGCGCCAAGGTTGCAAAGAGAGCCGCGGGAATCGCCTTCGCTGGTGCGCCCGTTGGCCCGGCAGTTTGCCCTGCCGTCTGACCTGCAGTTTGCCCGGCCGGCTGACCGGCAGTTTGACCGGCCGGCGGCCCGGCCGTCTGGCTCGCCGGGGACTTCTGCTGCATGACGGGACATCTCCACTCGCGTCTGGACGTGAATCAGGTATCGATAAGGGCGCGTACCAATGATGGGAATTCACGCCCGGGCAACAATAACTGCTGCGGCCGGTCCGGTCCTTGCACTGCGCAGCTTCCAGGCGCTCCGCAGCTTCCAGGCGCTCCGCAGCTGTCAGACGCTGCGCACCAGTCAGGCACTGCGCAGCAGTCAGACACTGCGCAGCTGCACGACCAACGCCCGGTGATCACTCGCGCTGGCACGAACAGTCCAGGTAGCAACGGCGCTGAAACTTTGCGGGTCGAGGATCACGTGGTCAATGGGGGCGGCCAGGAATGAGGGCAGCCACGAAGGCCATGTGCCGGACCCGCCGGCACCCGCCTGGGTCGCTGCGTCGGCACACGGCAGGAGTGCAAAAGCCGGGTGGTCCACGGTCGCATTGAAGTCGCCAGCGACAATCGTGTTCGAACCTGGGGTGCAGAGCCGAGCCGCCGTCGACGTCTCTGACCGCCATCCGGTAAGCGTCGACGTAAGCCCGGGATTGACCGGGTGCACCGCGATAATCGTTGGGGCAGAGCCGGATTCGCTGACCGGCTCGAGTTTCAACGAGCCATAGCTCAGTAGTGGACCGGGGGCTTGCCGGTAGTCGCCCATGCTTCTGCGGACCATCGCCGATACCGGCAAGGGGTAGGGCTCCGGGGTGCTCATCGAGAACACCTGGAAGATGAGGCCGCCAGCGGCGAGCAGCTCCGCGGCAGCCTCCGTGGTCTGCTGGTCAGCCTCCGGGAGCGTCACGATGTCGGCGTCGGCGGTTCGTACCAGGTCGGCGAGCTGCTGGGGGGTGGTGGCGGTGTCGAAGGTGTTGAACTGCACGACGGTGATGTCGGGGTCCGCAACAGGTTCGCTCTTGCCTCCCCGCGCCAACACAGTGCCGGCGTGAATCGCTCCGGTGAACAGCAGCGCTGCACAGATTGTCAGCACCACAGGCGACCGGAGCCGGCCGCGGGTCACTGCGACGACGGCCACCAGCGCCGCAAGTGTGGCGCAGACCAGACCAGCGATGACCTTGAGACTGATTATCTGGGCGAGGACCGGCCAGCCCGACACTCCGAGTGGCCGGGCTAACAGGCTCACTACACACAGCAGTACGACGATTGATGCTGATGTGCGACCTAACAACCGGGTCCAAGAGGTTCGCAAGCCCCGTTCGGCAGTATTCGTCATACTCACACCATGACATGAGCAGCAGCCGCCGCCTGATCTGATAGGGACATCTCCACGGCGCTTTTTGCTCGTAGACAGGGAGAGCCTTGTTTCAACTTCCATGCCCGGACTAAATTGCTCGACGGCCAACCCCGGGCTGTTGTTCACCGAGATTAGGCACGTGACCTGTCGCTCTGGTCCGTCAAGTTATCAGAGCGGCAACGCCCGTTGGACGCGATGGGTGGGTCTACCCGTAACCGGAGCCAGCAGTGCGAGCCGGGGCTGAAGCACAGACGGCGCGTGAGCAATTGCAACTGCGGGACATCAGTGGAGACGCCGGACTGGAACGTCGACCTCGACTGCACCGTGCCTGGCGGATTGCTCGACGCGCAATACGGCGCGTCCGGGCTGCTCCGCCACCGCCTCTACCAACTCACCATCGCGAAAGAGGATGGCGGCATAGTCGTCGACTGCGTATCCGTTGGCGAGCGACCCGTCGGCTACCCAACCCACGTACTTCTCACGCCGGCCGGGCTCCCCCAGGTAATGGGGGCAGGCACTGGCATTGATGAAGCCAAGGCCGTCTCCCAAGGGTGACAGCGGGCCGAACGAGTCGGTCGACGAACTCTCGAACCAGCAATTCATGCCAGCGCTGACACCGGCGAGGATCGCGCCTTTCGCGGCGGCCTCAGCGAGAATGGCGGGCAATCCGTGCAGCCGCCAGACGGCAAGGAGATTCGCAGTCGATCCCCCGCCGACGTAGATCACGTCCTGTTCCAGGAGCATTTCAGGCTTGGTGTAACCCCACGGGTCATGGCAAAACAGCGAGAGCACCGAGGTCTGAGCACGCCCGTTGAACGCAGCTTCGAATCGCTGACTGTAGCTATCAGCGTCGCCGCTCGCGGTCGGCACGAAACAGACTCGCGGGCGATTCTTGCCTGTAAGGTCCAGGAGGAAATCGTCGATGGCGGACTTGCCGTCATCGGACATCGAGAAGCCGCCACCGCCGAGCGCGAGGATTGTGCCAAGCATGCGCTCAGACTAACGCGATCCGTAGCCGGGGGTTGCATCTGAAGTGACTGAAGTTGGCACTCCTGAGGTCCTTGTCCGGACGCGAGAAGCCATGCCGGACGGAGCATTGGCGACCTTCATCGCCAAGAACTGGCTGGAGTCTCACTGCGGATCTGGTGGGCGTACGTCGCGATCTTTCTTACTCGGCGTTGCACCGCCGCTCGGCCTCGGCTTGCGCGGCACGCGAGCGCGCCGCCCTTCGGTCATAGATCATCTGCGCCGGGATCGATACGAACAGGATCAGCAGCGCCCAGAAGTTAATCGGTCCCACGAGCACACCGACTACCAGCGCGACCAAGAACGCGGCCGTGACCGCGACACTCGTAAATATCTGCAAGGCGGAGATCGGATTCGCTGTGTCCTCCAGCGTGGGATTCCGGTGTACCAGCAACACCATGGCCGTCAATACCAGCGCGTTCGCCGCCATCGTGCCGATGTAGAAGCCAACCGTGAGCGATGACGTTGGAAACTGCGAGATCATTTCGGTGGGAAACGGGAGCAGCACAATGGTGAAGACCCACACAATGTTGAGCAGCATTAACGGTGCGTTATAGGCCGCAACGTGCTCGAACGTTGAGTGGTGGGAGACCCACAGGCGAGCAATCACCGCGAAACTCATGGTGAGCCCGATGAGCTGTGACTCGTTCTGGGCTAGAAACTGCCCTGCGCTGTAACCAGTGGTCGAAGCTTTGGCGACTGAGTCGACCACCGGCAAAATTAGTAGCGTGATTGCGATGGCGGTAACTGCGTCCGTGAAGAACACCAGTCGATTCAGGCCCAGTGTTGTCTGCATGCACTTAGGCTAGAGCCTGAGTGAGAGCACAAGGCACGTTTGGAGCTCATACGGGAGGCGCTGGCGAAGGACGCCACATAAAACGGCACCCACGGCGTCTCACAAAAGGATGCAATGCTGGCGGCTTAGGAGCCAACCGGGAACAAGGACCTTGACGGGGAATTCACCGGGCGATAGCTGCAACTTAGCGCTCAGGGCCGTCCCCTCCCGTCGAATGGCCTTAGGGGTGCGGGAGGCAGGATCGACGCGCGAATGGTTCCGCAATCCGCGGCGGGAGGACAGCCAGCAGTAGTCTCCGCCGCCTGGGGTGACTACCTTTACGGGCCGCCGAGAAGGCCGTAGGACAGGTAACTATCGGACTCCTGCTGCACGTACATCACAGTGCTGCGGGTGGCCCCGCAGTCAGTGCGCTGGTCCTGCGAGGTGGTCTTCACCCACAAAGTCCAGCCAAGTACCGGAACGGCTGGCCTGATTGAGGACAGCGGATACGACGGACCTCCTGGCAGCGACATTGGGTCTGCGTCGATCTGTTCGCGCGTGGAAGTCGTACCTTGCGTTTGATAGTCGCGGTCGCAGTAAGTGATTCGCTCGGGGCAGCCCAGAAGGCGAAGGAGTGATACACGAGGCGGTATTACAGGAGTCCGCCGCCGCACAGCATCGCGAAGAGCAGCACAACGACCATCAGCGCCGTCCGCCACCGCCGGGCAAGCCACAACTCTGCGTTAGCCACAACACGACCCTAACAACGGCGGATGCCCCACGTGCCTCAACGCAAGAAGTCTTCATCGACCACCGAACCCAGCTCATGAGTGTCAGGCGAGAAGATCACGCTGATCTCCTACGCGCCGTTCGAGCACCCGTCTCTGTGGAGGGAGGTGGGACCCGTCTACATTCACGCGGCGCGCTGCGAAGGTTATGTATCGACCGGCAAGCTACCAGCGCAGCTGGCCGTCGGTCCCGTGTGCTGCGCACCCACCGAACCGATGGCTCGAACTAAGCGGATCTCAGTGGTGAACCACACAGCAGCAATCCCACCGCTTCAAGCCCACCATGAGGCGCAGTTTTCGGCCCGAATGATGAACGATGGCGGGCCCGGCAGAACGGCTAGATTTTCGCCATCTCGCTGGCGTACCGCCCGGATAAGTGATGACCTTCGCCACTTCTCGCGTGTCTGCGCATCATTTAGCGTGGAGCACAAGGCCGTGTGCCCTCACGATTGTGGGAGGGACTTCCATAACGATGTTGGCGCAGTCGCAAGCGGTGGGTGCCTTGGCTGGCAGGGATTACCTTCGGCGGCGATGCGGTGGCTAAGAATCTGGGCCATGTCCAACCAGGTCAAACATCGTTCGCCTTCGAGACACGAATCGCAGGGCCAACGAGCGGCGGGTCCGAGGAGGAAGAAATGGCACGTTGGCCCTTCTCCAATGACGCCCTCCGGGCCATGTACGCAGGGGGACACGGCAACGCGACCGCCCGCCGGTTCGCGCAGTTCTGGGCAACTGTCCAGAGCGCTGGTGTGGTCCCCAAACGGTGGGTGACCCTTGAGGTCGTTGGCCGCCGCACCGGCAGGATTACCCGGTTTCCGCTCGGCATGGCCGACTGCAACGGGAATTGGTACGTGGTGTCGATGCTGGGAAACGACTGTAACTGGGTCCGTAACGTGCGGGCAGCAGGCGGGTTTGTCACCATCCGACACGGGCGCTCAATGGCTCGCCGCTTGGTCGAAGTGCCAGTTGATGAGCGGGCTCCCATCCTTCGGCGGTACCTGCAGAAAGTTCCGGGGGCTCGACCGCACATGCCGGTACGTCCAGGAGCCCCCTTGGCGGAGTTCGAGCTGATCGCCTCGGACTACCCCGTTTTCCGCGTCGATGCTATTGCCCCTAACCCCCCGTCCCGTGCGCGCAGCGGCGCATAGACGTCAGCGGACGGATAATCCGAGCTGCGCCCCCTTCGACAAGCTCCGATGTCTGGCTGTGTCGCTTCCCACGGGAGGCAGATTGGTCATGACAGGCCCCCAGTGCAATAGAGCCGGAATGTGGCGATCATCGTCATGGCAGCAGAGAACAGCGCGGACGTCGGAGCTTTGAAAGTGCGCGGCTGCTGAGTGAAAGGGCCAGACACATTCAGAACTGATTCGTGAGGCGGTGGCGAATGACGCCGTCTGAAAGGGACAGCTCCCACCCCGGGGTCTCACCCGAGGACGCGACACAGGCGGCGGCGTGGCCGATCTGGATCGACGATCTCGACGGAAATTTGCCTGGGCGACACTATCGGTCCAGAGATTGTCAGCTCGCCGAGTTCAGAACTGCCCCGTGCCATCGCCCTTAAGCAGTCAATCTAATTACATAGACCTGTCTCTCACATGGCCCCACACGGTCCGATTCCAGCTTCGCGGCATACGACCCGCTAACATCAGCCAGCACTTGCGAATCCGCGTCGACAAGTTTAAAGCTAACAGCGTGTTTTGTTGAGCCATTTGTCAGCGTCGTGGCGATCGAGGCCCTGGTGCCAAGTTGACCGCCGAATTGGCTAGAAGCGCAATCCGCATCCAAACAAATACGCACTTCAAATGGCGCTATACCTTTTTCGGCAACATTTGTGAAATCAACTTCTAGCCCAGAGAACAGGGCAGACGCGTCGCAGGCGACCCCAGTCCCGCAAGATACAAGTGTGACCACTCCCGTAAACGTAGCCAACAATAACCGGCGACGTGCGAGGAAACCTCCTGTTAAAGCCATGAGGGAAAGCTACCTGACTTAAGCACCTAGTGAAAAATTCGAACTAAGAATACGGAGCTGAAATGCCTGCCCGATAGCAGAGGACTAGCTTCTGCTTGATTTGTTAATTCAGGCCCATGAGCGAGAGCGACTGCGTCCGGGAACCCGCCGACTTCGCGTCTTTTTACCGCGTGGTAAACGGAATGAGATTGCCGGGTGCCTCCGCGACTACTCAGACGGACCTGGTCCGGCGGGAGTCGTGGCCTGACGCCATCAACGTCATCAGGCGGATCTTCGACTAGCGGGACTCAGTGAAGGGGGAATGTCCTCGGCCCAACGGCGGGCCGACGGTCATCGTGGCGCTTTGAGCACCAACCTGACTTCAACGACCTGGTAGTTGGCCCTGTGGAAAGCTGCCGCCATCGGCAGGTTCGTCATATCCGTCGTTGCAGTGATCCGGTCGGCCCCCGCAGCGGCGTGCATGCGGGTCACCTCGCCTAGTAGGTCGTCTACCAGCCCCTTGCCGCGATAGCCCGGCAGCACACCGAGGTAGCCCACGTTGCGGTTGTACGGCGTCGCCGACGGGACGATGAACCCCACCGGTGTTCCGTCGCCGGCGGTCGCCACCTGCCACCATTGTCGGTCGCCGGGGCAGCTCTCGTAGAACTCGAAGTCGTCTTTGGCTTGGGTGACCTCGTCCATGGACTCCAAAGCCTGGAGCGTCTCGACGTCCAAGGTTCCCCGGGCTGCCGCACCGAACAGTTGAATGAACTCATCGTCCGAGCCGTGCCGGAACGTGACCCGGGTGCTGCTCGCCGGTACCCCGTTGTCCGGCGTCCAGGCGTATTGGCGCCGCTCAATCGAACCAACAATGCCCACGTCAGCCATAGCTGCGATCCGCCAGTCGGCAGCACGGACTGATTGCGGGTCGTCGCGCCAGCCGCCGCGCAGACGCACGGTGTACGGGGGCACACCGCAGTGGCCGGACGACTCTAAGTCAGCATGGCCAGCGCGCAACAACCCGACTGCGGCCGACCGGGGGTCTCCGACCTCGGGCAATAAGTCCAAAGCGTCCAAAGTGCTCGGCGAAGATTCGCCACGTCCCCACCACAGTGCGCGTCCCAGAAGCCGACCCTCATCCTCGATGACCCAGGACCACTCGGGCCGCATGCGGCCGGCCTCGAAGTCGTCGCGAACCTGCTTGCGGGACAGGCTCACCACTCCGGGGTCGTCGGGAAATTCAACAAGGGCATCGACGTCACCAGCGGTGGCTCGGCGAGTCTTCACACACTTATCCCTACCAGTGATGAAAATTTGCCGGCGGCCACTCCCCTGGAACTAAGACCGCAGACGCACAGCCGCTACCACACAGCCGGCTTCTGCCTCCGCGCACAACATGCGCCTACCGCAGGTGGGGTTGAGATAGATCCCGTGCAACCCGCGAGAGGCTCTGAACGGAGCTGTCGTCGGCTTCGATTTGATGCCCTCCGAATTTTTACGGTTTGAGGATTCGGACCCGGCTGAGCGCGAATGTCACCCAACCGAAGAGCACGGTGAAGGCGGCTATCGCGAGGCAATACAGAGCCACCGATCCGTAGCCGGTCGCCGGGTCCAAAAACGGATATGGCACCCAGCCATCAGTCGCACCGCGGATCAGGATCACGACCAGCCAGACGACGGGGTAGACCAGCACGATCCAGAGCCGCTTGTATGCCAGAGGCTTACGGTCGGCGAATAGCACCCAATCGACCAGAGCATAGATCGGGATGATGATGTGCAGGATGTTGCTCGACCACCGGAGGTCGAACGATCCGGCGAGCGAGGCGCCGGCCAAGAGCGTGTTGTAAACGATCCCGACAATCACGATGATTGTTGTCGCGACCGCGCGGAGGTAAATCACCCAGGGAGGCTGCTCCTTACGGCCAAAGATGAAATAGGCGGACGCCAAAAAGGCCACCATGGTGATGATGTTGCTCTGAATAGTGAAGTAACCGAAGAAATTGAACGGATTGATCACGGTGCGGGCCGCGCTATAGGCGTACTGGCCGATGACTGCCACCAGGATTGCGAGACCGGCTACGAGCCTGAGAGTCCCAAAGAGTCGCTTCACTGATGTCCACCAATCTGGTTGCACTGCGCGACCTCGATGAATAGTGCGTGCACCACAACTTTCGTTGAGCATAGTGTCGGGCGCTAGCCGTCCTGCACTGATGACGTATGAAATGCGAGCTTCTCGGACCCGCCCTTCTCGTCAAAACGGCTACTTCAAGGCCGGACTCGCCCGTGTACCCGCCGGCCCAGGGTCCTGGCAAACGGTCGAGAACCTCGAGCTCGCGACCCTCGGATGGGTCCACTGGCACAACATCCAGCGACTCCAGGGCTACCTCGGCGAAATCCCGCCCGCCGAGTTCGAGGACACGTTCTATGCTGGCCAAACCACGAGCACTCAGCTGGTGGGAATCAAATAGCGTAAGTCTCCATCAGACCCAGGGCGCTCCATCTAACTCCTCGAGGCACTTCGGTATGCACTTCAGTACCACCAAAGGGCACAAATGTGTCAGCCGAATTGCACCATGCGCTCCCTTGTCGCCGCCATCCTGACGCGGTAGGGAAACAATCACCATTGCGACTGGAGGCATCATGGGCAAGCTGATCTACGCGGCCAACATTTCACTGGACGGCTACCTCGAGGATGAGAGCGGCTCCTTTGGTTGGTCATTGCCGGATGCGGAAGTGCACCAGTTTTGGAACGAGCACGAGCGGCGCATTGGCACGTCCTTATACGGCCGTCGCATGTACGAGACGATGGCCGTCTGGGAGGACGACGACTGGTTGACGGGCGAGCCGGCCGTCGTCCGCGAGTACGCCAACATCTGGCGCGATACGGACAAAGTCGTGTACTCCAGGACACTCGACCGAGCCTCCACAGCGCGCACGAGGATCGAGCGGCAGTTCGAACCTGAGGCGGTTCGCAAGCTCAAGGAGACATCTCGCTCGGACTTGAGCATCGGGGGCGCGGAGCTAGGGGCGCAGGCGTTCCAATACGGGCTGGTCGACGAGTGCGTGCTCCTCCTGAGCCCCGCGGTCGTGGGCGGCGGCAAACCGGCGCTTCCCCGCGGCGTGGGCCTCACCCTCGAGCTACTGGACCACCGACGGTTCGCCAACGGCGTGATCTTCCTGCGCCACGCAATAAGGAGCGCATCGTCCGGAGCGGAGCTAAACGCCACTTGAAGGAACCAGTCGTAGACCGATTTAAGATTCAGGCAACTAGAGTGTGCGCGGTTTAGTCGATGGCGTCATTCCGACAATCTATTAAATTTCTTTCTAACATCTCCACGTGGATGGCAAGGGAGCCTATGAGTTCCTCTGCTCCGATAAGTCCAAACTCTCGGTTTGCCCAATTAGTTCTTCCGTTGTCACATCGTAGACGGAGTAATATACATGCGCTCAAAATCTCCCAATCCGGGAGGCCGATGGGAAGTCGGTGGCCTCATACGAGATCCGAAGCTCGGCGTGGCCGGACGAGAATATGTGTCGAGGATCCGGGCTACTTTCACCACCGCATCGGCTTGTCCGCTTTTATAAGCCCCCAACCATCCCCTTTCTAACTCGTCTGACATGTTGAGCGGACGAATCGGGACACCCACCGCCACCGACCACTGGAAACCCGCATTGAGTCGATTCCTCCTGCGACCAGTGTGCTGCAAGGCAGAGCGCCTAGATCCTCGTCGTGACCCAGCAACGCGGCGTGTTGCTGTTGATGAACTCCGCGCTCGGCCCCAGGTCAGACTGCGACCTTTCGAGCAGTCTTGTAACCGTGCGGTAATGGTGTCTCGCCGCGCCTGAGTGAGCGATGAGCTGACGCTCAAGCGGAACGGCTACTTCGGTTAACTGTCTCGCGCTCTCACGGAAGGGAGAACCTTGGCGATGATCACCACGAGCAACCCCACTACTGGAACGATCGTGAGTCCGAGGCGCAGCGTCGCGGCATCCGCTATCGCACCGACGAGAGGTGGCGACACGAGAAAGCCGATGCGCAGCAACCAGCTGACCAGGGTCAGCGCCGTTCCCGGGCGAAAGCCGTCGAGTTCGTCGGCGGCTTGCATCGCAGAGGGGATGAGCGTCGCGACGCCGAGGCCCGCGAGGCCGAAACCTACGATGGTTGCGGGTATCGACGGAAACCACAGCGCCATGCCCATGCCGACGACGACGATGGCACCGCCGCTACGGGCGACGGCACGCTGGCCGAAGCGGTCGACGAGGCGGTCGCCGAAGATTCGGCCCACGAACTGCATCCCTTGCAGGGCGACGAACCCGATGCCGGCGACGAAAGCGGATGCTTCGAGCGGCCCGTTGAGGTAGATCACCGACCATGACGCCCCTGAGTCTTCGACTATCGCGCCCGCAGAGGCGATGAGCACGAGTGCCACAAGGATCGCCCACTTCAGGACTCCCGCGCCGCGTCGAGGCGTGGGGTCGCTTGAGGTGACAGGGGGTTTGGCGACCTCCGCGGGTTCGGGTCCGGGGAGAAGAAAGCGATAGGAGAACACCGCAAGTCCGCCGAAGATTACCGCCGAGATCGCGAGATGCAGGGGAATGGGTATACGCGCCTGGGCCGCGGCCGCTCCGAGCACGCCGCCGAGTACGGCGCCGACGCTCCAGATGGCGTGAAACGAGTTGAGTATTGACCGGTTGAAGAGTCGCTGCACCCGCAACCCGTGTGAGTTCTGTGCGACATCGGTGATGGAGTCCATCGCGCCGGCCAATGCCATGCCTAACGCGAGAGTGAGCCAAATCGAGCCCGAACCTGCGAGGACGATGCCGGCCGCCGTGACAAGGGTCGACACCACTGCGACCCGGGATGACCGAAACCGTCTGACGAGGAAGCCTGCGCTGAGCCCTGCGACGAGCGCGCCCAGCGGAAAAGCCGCTACAGCGAGCCCGAACGCGGTGTTGGTTAGCTCAAGGTTGCGCATCACTTCCGGGTAGCGCGGCAAGAAGTTGGCGAAGAGAGCGCCGTTGGTCAGAAATAGACCGGAGACCGCGAGGCGAGCGCGACGGGTCTCGATACTCGGGCGGCTTTCGCTCCGCGCTGTCCGCGTCACATCTATCCCGTTTCACCTAAGAGAACCTACGAAAAACCGTGAACGTTCACGGCATCTTGTCACCACAGTACGGTGGGCACATGGCAACCATCAAACGCCGAGCAACGATCATCGACGTCGCGCGTGTCGCCGGGGTTTCGAGACAGACCGTGACGCGCGCACTCAATGGCCTGCCAGATGTGAGTCCCGCAACCCGAGCGCGTGTCGTGGACACCGCCCGATCTCTGAGATACCGACCGAACCGCGCGGCGCAGGGACTCGTTCACGGCGGCGGAGTGACGGTCGGCTTGGTGGTTGAAGACCTCCGTAACCCGTATTTTCCCGAGCTCGCGTCTGCCCTTAGCCGTATCGCTACCGATCGAGGCTGGAGCCTTGTGCTGTGCGACATTGGCGCCGAGGAAGGAAGAGCGCGACTAAGCCTGGCAGCCCTAGTGCATAGGGTGGATGCCCTGTTGCTTACTGGATGCCGGACGGACACCGTCGCGTTGTTGCCTCCCGAGGCATTGCGGGGGGTCGGGCTGGGAATACCTCTCGTGATGCTCGACGGTGAAGAAAGCCCCCATCTGGACGCGGTGGTGCGCATTGACAACAGAACAGGGGTTTACGCGGCACTATCCCATCTGCGCGATATCGGCCGTCGCCGAATCGGCTTTATCGGGTCCCTACTGGGAAGTTCCCTTCGGAACGATCTTTATCGCAGCTTCCTTACCGAGAACGGACTGGAATGGTCCGAGCAGTCCCAAGTCGTAGTTGAAGAAACTCATCAGGGCGGCATTGATGGGGCAGAACAGCTCATCGCTCAATACCCGGAGATGGATGCTGTGCTTGTCTACAACGACGTGATGGCAATCGGCGCACTGAAAGGCTTCCAGCACACCAAAGTCGAAGTTCCCGCGCGCATCGCGGTTATCGGATTCGACGGCCTCGATATCGGATCGCTTGTCAGCCCCGAACTGACGACGCTGTCGATTGACAAAAGTGAGATCGCTCGCCACGCCATTGAACTGGTATCCAACATTCTGGACGGAACTGCGACCCCCGACGATGGCAGTCGCGAAGTCGGATTGAGTCTGATCCTTCGCGGATCCGCCTGAACCCTCTCATGATCTCCGTCGCGATATGACGTGACGACCACTACGTCGATCTGAGGCGCTTCGGTCCGCTAATTTTCTGCCCCGGTTCGAAAGCCCCAGTTCGAAAGCCTCAGCCCGAAACACCCAGCCCGAAACACCCAGATGGACGGAGCCCAAGGCCTGTGTCACTATGGGGAAATGGCTCAGCGGCAGTTTCTTCTTGGGTACCGGATCCCGGTGCCCGTCAGCGGCTGAAGCCATCCGCCCCGACGACGCGCCCTGAGGTCCACCAGACCCGGGGTGTTTTTCATGTTCGGACCTGGACGCGAGCGTGGGCAGAATGAGCAATGACGATGAATAGTACTCAGATCGGAAAGGTCGCCATGAGCGAGAAAGATACGACCCTGCCCGTCGTGGAGGTTCCCACCGATGAGGCCGGAATTGGACTGCTCCGGGTCGAGATCGATGCCATAGACGCAGAACTCGTCCGCTTGATCAAGAAGCGCACCGCGGTGTCGCACGCCATCGGAGCGGCCAGGATGGCGCAGGGCGGGCCACGTATTTCATACTCTCGCGAAATCGCCATCCTCGATCGGTTCCGCGATTTAGGCCAGCCGGGCTCCGACCTTGCGATGTTGCTGCTAGCAATGGGCCGCGGGAAGCTGGGCCGCGGCACCGCCGCCAACCCCACTGGCTCGCAGGCTGCCTCCCCTGCTGCTGGCGATCCTGCCTAGATGAGACGGCGGTCCGTGGCCCACCTGGAAAGCTCGTAGCGGTTGGACATCTGGGTCTTACGCAGCACGGACGAGACGTGGGTTTCCACCGTTTTGATCGAAATAAACAGCTGCGAAGCAATCTCCTTGTACGCATACCCCCTGGCCAGAAGGCGGAGTACTTCGCGCTCGCGCGGCGAAAGCAGATCCAGCTCAGGATTTACCGCTGGAACGGCCCCGTCGCGGTCGGAGAAAGCATCAAGCACGAAACCCGCTAGCCGCGGCGAAAACACCGCGTCCCCGCCTGCGACACGGACAATGGCGTCGGCAAGTTCTGGTCCGGAGATGGTTTTGGTGACGTACCCGCGGGCTCCCGCTCTGATCACATTGATGACATCTTCGGCGGCGTCAGAAACGCTGAGCGCCAAGAACACTGCCTCTGGGTAGAGGGCATGGACCTTCTCGAGCACTGCTCGGCCACCACCGTCGGGCATGTGAACATCAAGCAGCACGACATTCGGCCGCTCGGCAGTGATGCGGGTGACGGCTTCTGCTACCGAACCTGCTTCGCCGACGATGGCGATGCGATCGTCATTGAGTCCAGCGAGTTCGGCTTTGACGCCGGCCCTGAAGAGCGCGTGGTCGTCGACGAGGAAAACCGTGGTGGGACAGGCTATTGGGTCAGACATGGCGCTCTTTCGTCATTTTGGTGCTCATTTCTCACATGGCCACAGAGCAACTCTGCGCTCATCATGCCGACACGGTCTGCTCAGGTTCCTCCTGCTCCGCACCAGCGGAAGGCACTCCTGACTGTTTCTTAACCGGCATCACCAACTCCACCTCGGTACCTTCGCCAGGTGTCGAGGTGATCCGCGCCCGGCCACCGTGACGCGTCATCCGGCCCCGAATGGAGTCCGCGAGTCCATGCCGGTCCTCAGCAACCTTGGATACGTCGAAGCCTATTCCCCTATCGCGGACAAAGACTTCAACCGACGAGTCCAAAACCTCCGCATAGACGCTAATGTCCACTCCCCCAGCGTGTTTGGCCGCGTTCACCATTGCCTCGCGAGCGGCCGCAACTACCGCCGCCACCTCTGGGTCCATCGCCACGTCGCCCACCACGACCGGGGTAACCTTCACCGCGTAGGTGTCCTCGACCTCGCCTGCTGCGACCGCCAAAGCGTCGCTCAGCATCTGCGGCCGATGCGACGACGCCCGGTCGGGGTCTGTCGCGTATCCGGCCGGGCCGTACAGCCAGGCACGCAACTCTCGTTCCTGAGATCGAGCCAGCCGCAACACTTCTCGACTGTCTGAGGATTGGCGTTGGATCAGCGCAAGCGTTTGCAGCACCGAATCGTGCAGGTGAGCGGCGATGTCTGCTCGCTCTTTCTGGGTGATCAACTGTTGACGCTCGAAGGTGAGGTCGCGAACCAGTCGCATCCACCACGGGATGAAGATGATCGCCACGCCAACGAGAGTGAGGCCCACAGCTACCAGCACACTGCGGGCAGCCGTCAGGTCGACTTGGCCAATGGAAAACAGCACAAGCCCGCCAACTACCAAGCTCGCGCCACCGACGACACGCCAGAGTGGCGCCCTGGCGGGTCGCACAAAACCTGCCGCACTACGACGCCAACGCTGGCGGCGGTTTTCGTCCGCTTCCCGCCAGATGAACGCGCCGCCGATGGCCATGACACCCAACGGACCTACCAACCAACTGATCGAGGTCCCCATCCCGGAGGCGGCGAAAACCAGAACAACCGCAGCGGCGATCGCCGCGATTCCTACGGCTTGGCGCCGTTCGGTGCTGGAGGGCTCCCGTCCTTTGATCTGGCTTACGGGTCCGGACACTAGGTCGCTGCCCTGCGGCACAAAGATCCATAAAAGCGAATACGCCAGCACCCCCACGCCGCCCAACACGGCAAGCACCCCGAACGCCACCCGTACCCACACTGCATTAACCCGCAGGTGATCGGCGATTCCCTTGGCCACCCCGCCGATCACCCGGCCGTTCTGAGCGCGAACGAGACGCGGTATGCCTTCGGCGGTGAACTGCTCCGGGCGTCCGCCGTGCACAGCGCGATACGTCGCAGCAGTGGGTCCTGCACCTGGATGCGGACCCGGATGAGCTGCGGCGCCCGTTGCACGCGCGTTGTCGGGGGAGGGACTCACCACTAGATGGTCTCAGGTGGCAGCTCCGAGCACACCAGGGATCGCCCTGATTGGGTAAACCAGGGTGATCCCCGATAGCGGCCAAGGCCGCGGGACGACAGAGTGATCACCATGAATGAAACGCAGAACGGCACGAACCAGGGCGGCAGTGATTGGTGGTCGCGTAGGCCCCGCCGCTCCCGTGAGGATCGCAAAGTCGCCGGGGTTGCTGGCGGCGTCGGTCGCTACCTCGGCGTGGACCCGGTGCTGCTGCGGGTCGCATTCGTGGTGCTCACCATCTTCGGGGGCTTCGGCCTGTTTGCCTACGCAGCGGGATGGCTGCTGTTGGCAGCGGACGGCGATGAGGTCTGCGCCGCTGAGGCGCTCGTTGGCCGCGGTAAATCCTCTGTCTCAACAGGTTTCGCGCTGGTACTGGGCTTCGTGTGCCTCACGAGCATCGCCTCCGCCTTCTCGTGGGGACTCCCGTTCTGGCCAGTGGTGATTACCGCTGGGGTGGTTTTGTACGTCGCCCGCAAGCGCGGCTCGGGGCCGTTCCGGCCGGGAAGTGACTGGCAGCAACGGATGCAGTTCGGTGGGCAGCAGTTCGGTGGGCAGCAGTTCGGTGGGCAGCAGTTCGGTGAGCAGCCGCAGGACGGCCGCACTCCACACTCCAGCGGGGTCTACGGTGAAGCACCGGCGAGCCCGTTTGACGCTCCCTCGTTGTGGGACCAGCCAGCCACACCTTCAGAGAACCCCACGCCGGTGTCGATGACGAAGACGGCGCAGCCCGGCGTCTCCCAGGTAGCCGCTCCCCCAACGCCACCGGCATGGGACCCGTTGGGCGCAGCGCCTTTTGCGTGGGACCTGCCCGACATCGACGTGGGACCGTATGGCTCCACTCAGTACAGCCCGGATCACTTCGGCGTGACGGGCGCCAGTTCCACCGCTGTCGCAACCAGAAACCGAAACTACGTCATCACTCGGTTGACCCTAGGTTTTGCTCTCCTCACTGGCGCTGTGGGCGCGTTGGGCGTCCTCGGCGGTTGGATCTCTTGGCCGTGGGCAGTGGTCTCGGCGGCAATGCTTGCAGTCGTGGCGTTAGGTCTCTTCGTCGCGTCGCTACGTGGCCGTGCACCCTCGCTGATCGGGCCCGGCATCTTCCTGTCGGTACTGACCTTGGCCCTGAGTGTGAGCGGCATATCTGGCACCGCCGGTTTCGGAAACCAGCTCTGGGTCATCAGCCAAAGCAGCCAACTGCAGCCCGAATACCGGATCAACGCGGGTGAGGGAGTGCTCGATTTGAGCGGCATCTCACTCACCGCTGGCGAGTCAGTCACGACCTCGCTCAAGGTGAGCGCAGGTTCCGGCAGTGTCACACTGCCTGCGGGTGTCAACCTGAACGTGCAGTGCCGCACCGATGCCGGCGACATGGATTGCCTCGGCGAAATGCGCGACGGACTCCGCAACGCCTACACCTTCACCGACCTTAAACCGACCTACACCGGCACCATCAACCTGACCGTCCAGGTCAACGCAGGAGAATTGAAGGTAAGCCGTGGCTGAGAATTGGTCTACCACCACAGGAACCGGCGCCCAGGCTAAATACCCGCCCGGCCAACGCGCTGATTTCCGCAAGGCCGGGGTCAGCGTTGCCGGGCTTGTCTTCGCGCTGGCATTCGCCTGCATCGCCTCAGTCGGGATCACCGGCGACCCATGGTGGCTCCTCAACCAAGGAACCAAGTGGGTAGCGGTCGGCCTCCTCGCCGTGGTGGGAATCGGCCTGGTGTTGACGACCTTGCCCGGTAGGGGCAAGCGGTAGGAGGTCCCCCGGCCTCAGCGACCGCTCACTCCCACACTGCCTACTCCCATTCCGCCTACTCCCACACTGCCTACTCCCACACTGCCTACTCCCATTCGATGGTGCCCGGCGGCTTGCTCGTAATGTCCAGCACCACACGGTTGACGTCAGCAACCTCGCCGGTGATCCGGTTCGAGATTTTCGCCAGCAGGTCGTACGGGATCCGAGACCAGTCGGCCGTCATGGCGTCCTCGCTGGAGACCGGCCGCAGCACGATGGGATGCCCGTACGTCCGGCCGTCGCCCTGCACACCCACCGAGCGGACCTCGGCGAGCAACACGACCGGGCACTGCCAAATTGCTGTGTCGAGGCCTGCCGCCGTTAGCTCCTCGCGGACGATCGCGTCCGCAGTGCGAAGCAATTCAAGTCGGGCGTGCGTCACCTCGCCGATGATGCGGATACCCAGCCCGGGTCCTGGGAACGGTTGCCTACCAACGATTTCCGGCGGCAGGCCTAACTCGGCGCCGAGCAACCGGACCTCGTCCTTGAACAATGCGCGTAGCGGCTCGACGAGTGCGAACTTGAGGTCGTCAGGCAGGCCGCCGACGTTGTGATGGGACTTGATGGTCGCTGTTCCGGTGCCGCCGCCGGACTCGACCACATCCGGGTACAGGGTGCCCTGGACGAGGAAATCGACGCCGCCTTCTTCCTGCGCTATGGAGGCAGCCGCGTTCTCGAAGCTGCGGATGAACTCACGGCCGATGATCTTGCGCTTCGCCTCCGGCTCGGTGACGCCAGCAAGTGCGGTGAGGAACTGCTCTTGCGCGTCGACGGTGACGAGCTTGATACCGGTGGCCGCGACGTAATCTCGCTGTACCTGCTCGCGCTCACCCGCGCGCAACAGCCCGTGATCGACGAACACGCACGTCAGCTGATCGCCGACGGCCTTATGCACAATTGCGGCAGCAACCGCCGAGTCCACCCCGCCGGATAGCCCGCAAATCACTTTGCGGTCGCCGATCTGCGCCCGGATCAGGTCAATCTGGTCGGTCAGAATCGAGTCTGCAGTCCAGCCCGGTTCCAAGCCGGCGACGTCGTACAAGAATCGTTTTAGTACCTCTTGCCCGTGCTCGGAATGCACCACCTCGGGGTGGTACTGGACGCCAGCGAACCTGCGTTCCAGATTCTCGAAGGCTGCGATCGGGGTGTCGACCGTGTGCGCTGTCACCGTGAAGCCGGCGGGGGCTTCGGCGACCGAATCTCCGTGGCTCATCCAGACGTTGACCTGGTCTGGCAGGTCGCGCAACAGACGTGAATCCTTACCCGTGACGTTCAAGGTGGTGCCGCCATATTCGCGCCGGCCCGTCTGATCAACGCGGCCACCGAGGGCGGTCGCCATCGCCTGGAACCCGTAGCAAATACCGAATACCGGAACGCCCGCATCGAAGAGGGCGGCGTCGATCTGCGGGGCACCTTCGGCATACACCGATGACGGACCGCCCGAGAGCACTACGGCCGCAGGCTCTTTGGCCAGCATTGCCGCTAGCGACATCGTTGACGGGACTATCTCGGAGTAGATGTTGGCTTCGCGGATCCGCCGCGCGATCAACTGCGCGTACTGGGCGCCGAAGTCGACCACCAAAACTGGGTGCGACTGCGTCTGCGAGGCCGGACCGCTGACAGCTGCTGACGCTTCGGATTGCGGGGACGTGGATGCTTCGGACACTCGTCCGCCTTTCGCTGCTGACACACGCGATGAAATGGTTCGTCGCGCAAGGGCAAAGTCTATCCTCGCCCGCAGCCGCGCACGTGCCCGTCAACGGGCTTGAGTGCCCGTTACGCTTGGCACACGCGGCACCAATACAACTTGCGGCCAGCTAACAGCTGCATGCTGACATCGGTTCCACACACCCGGCAAGGCAGGCCAGCGCGCCCGTAGACCCAATGCCGATCAACCCGGTCAGCCACGGCTGCTGCTTTGGCCTTTGCCGAGATCCCCTCCATCGTCAGCATTTTCCCGGTCCGGACGCCAATTTTCAGCAACCCCACCCAGTCCACCCACAACGCGGCGACAGCTTCCGCGCTGAGCTCGCGGCCAGTCACAAACGGATTGAGCCGAGCCCGGAACAGCATCTCCGCGCGGTAAACATTGCCGATCCCCGCCACCACCGACTGGTCCATCAGCAGCGCCGCGATGGGAACAGACCGGTTCGCGATTCGGCGGGCGAATTCGGCGGCGGCCTGCGCGCGGGTGCCCCGGTAACTCAGCGGATCCGGTCCCAGTTTCGCCATCACCGTTGCGGCAGATTGCGGGTCGAGAATCTCGCAGGTGTTCGGCCCACGTAGGTCTGCCATCCGCCACGCCGGTCCGGGGGTGAGAAGCCTGAGCCGGACTTGGCCAATTGGTTCCGGCGGATCCTGATCCGCGCCGACGAGAGGCTTTATCCCGGTCCGTCCGATCCTGGCGTCAACCTCCACCGGGCCGGCCATGGCGCCAGCGAAATCCCACATTCCGTAAATGCCCAGGTGTACGCGGAGCACGGTCGCGTCGCCGAACGTGAGGAACATCTGTTTGCCGACCGCCCGCGAATCAGTGAGCATCTTGCCCGTGATTTGTTCCGCGCCCGCCGAGAATCGACCCTGCGGTGAAGACGCCTCTATCGGTACCTGGGCAAAATCGGCTGCGAACGCCTTCGCGACCCGGTGAATCTTGTGCCCCTCAGGCATCCGCCGAGACCGCTCCACGAGGGAGGGCTTGGGGGCCCGGAACGTGAATGGCAGGCATCGGGTCGGCGATTACGGTTCTCACTCTTTAACTAATACCCCAATCAGATTCGGCGGCTATTCTCGTCGGCGTGACTGTTCTGATCGATCCACCGCGCTGGCCCGCACACGGTCGTCTCTGGGCGCACCTGGTGAGCGATGTTAGCTATGCAGAATTGCACGAATTCGCTGCTGCTCACGGCATCCCGGCCCGCGGCTTCGATCACGACCACTTCGACGTGCCGGGTGAGAGCTACCAGTTACTGATTGCTGCTGGCGCCGTGCCCGTTACCTCCCGAGAGCTGGTGGCGAGGCTTAGTGCGAGCGGGCTCCGGCGACCAAAACGGGAACGTCGTCTTGCCGCGTCCTCATAGCCAGCACTCACCTCGACAGGCGATGATGTGCTGATGGATCGAAACACCCAGACCCCTGCTGCGCAGAGCAGTGTCACGCACCACGCGGGCATCACTGGTGCCCCGCCACAAAGCACCCGGCCGCGGCACGTCATCGAGAACGATGCGGTCTCTTCTATCCGCTGGGTCAATCAACGAATCGAAACCTTCTTCAGCGGCGATATTCTCGCCGACCTCCTCAGCGACGCTCCTGAACCGGGCGATACCATTCGCTGGGTGCACCTGTTGCGTGCCTGCGCCGCGGAGATCGACCAACTGGCTACGCGGTTCTCACTCGACGGAGCGGCCGTCGAGGATCTGCTTGCCGAACATGAGCGGCCCAAGTACGACCTCGGAATACAAAGTCTGCTCATCATCACTCGTGGAGCACACTTCGATTCCGACAGCGGCGATGTGTCTACCTATCCCATTTCCGCGATCATGACGCCCACCGTGCTGGTGACAATCGCGGACGATCATTTCCCCCTTGCCGCATTCAGCGCCCGGTTGCAAAAATTGGACCGAAAGCTCAGCGGCGCAGCTCTATTGCACCAACTGATGGATTTAGTGGTGGACGATTACTCGCAAATATTTTTCGACCTCGCCGACACCATCGACAACCTTTCGGAACGAACTTTTCAAGACACACCGTTGACCCGCGACGAGCAAATAATGACCTTCCATCTTCGGCGAACCCTCACCGCGATGCGCCGAGTGCTTGGCCCCACCATGGATCTCGCGTCCTCCTTGGCGCTGGCATCAAAAAGCAAAAGCGCGGACGATGCGTTGGCTCTGATGCTGCCACCAGACACCGCCCGCGGCTTCGCGGACGTCAGCGAGCATGTGGCTCACACCAGCGACGGCATTAATGGGCTCCGCGAAGTGATGGGATCCCTGGTGGAGACCAACCTCTCACTCGCAGACTTCGCGCTGAACACCGTGATGAAGAAATTGGCGGGTTGGGCGGCACTGATCGCTGTCCCGACTCTGATCACAGGCTTCATGGGGATGAACGTCCCCTACCCCGGTTTCGGCACCACCACCGGGTTTATTGTCGCTGGGTTCGTCATGGTGGGAGCGGTTGGCGTGCTCTACAGCGCCTTCCGCCGCAAGGGCTGGCTCTAGTCGGCCTGACCTTGGCGAGCCTTAGCGAGCCTTAGCCCCGGACGGTGAGCCCGACCTTCTGGAAATCTTTCAGGTCGCAGTAGCCCGTCTTGGCCATCGCCCGGCTGAGCGCGCCAAAGATGTTGGTATCGCCCAAGGTTCCGGAAGCCGGGCCCGTGAGAAGCGTCTCGAGGGACACATCATTGGAGCCACAAAACCCGACGTGTCCACGAGGGAGTCGGGGATGTGCTGCGGCGCTGACCCAGTAGAAACCCTCGCCCGGCACGCTATCGGCAGCGGTCAACTGCTCGCCGAGCATCACGGCGTCCGCTCCGCAGGCGATAGCTTTCACCACATCGCCGCTCGTGGCCATATCGCCATCCGCGATGACATGCACGTAGCGCCCACCCGTTTCGTCCAGGTAGGAACGCCGAGCCGCAGCCGCGTCCGCGATCGCTGTGGCCATCGGGACGTGAATCCCCAACACCGAATCGGTGGTGGTAGTCGAGCCAGCGCCATAGCCGACGATGACGCCCGCGGCGCCCGTCCGCATCAGGTGCGTGGCCGTCTGATAATTCGTGCAAGCGCCAACGATCACAGGCACGTCCAAACCAGCGATGAAATTTTTGAGATTGAGGCCTTCGCCGCCGTCCTGGACGTGCTGCGCCGACACGATCGTGCCCTGGATGACGAGCATGTCGATTCCCGCAGCCACCACCAGCGGGGTCATCGCGGCAGCGTGCTGCGGCGACACCCGCACCGCCACCGTGTTTCCCGTGCTCTTCATTCCACGAATCACTTCAGCGAGCAGGTCGGGATCGATGGGCGCCGAATACAGCTCCTGGAGTTTGGCCACCGAGCCGTCAATGACGCCCTCGGACTCCTCCTCTTTGGCACCGTCCAGGATCTGCGCGATCTGGGCGGCCGGATCCGCATGGCGAGCCCACAAACCCTCTGCATCAAGGACACCCAGCCCGCCAAGTCGACCGACCTCGGCGATCACCGAAGGCGAGGACACCGCGTCCGTGGGGTGGGTCAACATCGGGATGCCGAACCGGTAGGCGTCAATCTGCCAGCTCGTCGAGACGTCGCCAGAGGAGCGGGTGCGCCGCGATGGCACGAGGGACACGTCGTCCAAAGTGAAGGTGCGGCGAGCACTGCGGCCCATCCCGATCTCGATGCTGTCCGCCACTGCGGGCTCCTCGTCATTGGTAGATCTACTGGGTTACATCTCTTGGATATTGCTTGACCAAAATCTCAAACATCGTGCAGCAGATGGTTTTTCAGCTAACCGTTGCAGTCATCAGTGGCCGAAGTAGTTCGGCGCCTCTGAGGTAATGGTGATGTCGTGGGGGTGTGACTCTTTGAGCCCCGCCGAGGTGATTCGCACCATCTTGGCTTCTTTCAGCTCGGCGATTGTCGCGGATCCGGTGTACCCCATGGCGCCCCGAAGACCGCCGACGAGTTGATGGGCCACATCTTGCAGCTTGCCCCGGTACGGAACCCGACCCTCGATACCTTCGGGCACCAGCTTGTCGTCGGAAAGTACGTCGTCTTGCGAGTATCGGTCTTTGGAATAGGAACGCGCGTCGCCGCGCGATTGCATCGCGCCGAGCGAACCCATCCCCCGGTAAGACTTGTACTGCTTGCCGTTGACGAAGATCAACTCGCCGGGCGATTCCTCCACACCAGCCAGCAATGAGCCAAGCATCACGGTGTCCGCGCCGACCGCGATGGCCTTGGCGATGTCGCCTGAGAACTGAAGCCCACCATCACCGATGACGGGGACGCCCGCTGGCCGACAGGCCTTGGACACCTCATGAATCGCGGTCACCTGCGGGACGCCAATTCCGGTGACAACCCTGGTGGTGCAGATAGATCCGGGCCCGACTCCGACCTTCACCGCATCTGCGCCAGCGTCTACCAAAGCTTGGGCGCCAGCGCGCGTTGCAACATTGCCGCCCACGATATCGATCCTGTGACCGACCTCCGCCTGCAGTCGGGCCACCATTTCCAGCACCCGTTGGGAGTGTCCGTGCGCCGTGTCCACCATGATGACGTCGATGCCCGCATCGACAAGAGTCATCGCGCGCGCGTAGCCTTCGTCGCCGACGCCGATCGCCGCCGCTACGAGCAACCGTCCGTCGTTGTCCTTGGTGGCGAGTGGGTACTGCTCGGTCTTGACGTAATCCTTGACCGTGATCAGACCGCGCAATTTGTTGTCGGCATCGACCAGTGGGAGCTTTTCGATCTTGTGCTTGCGCAGCAGACCCAGCGCTGCCTCTGCGGTGACACCGACCGCAGCGGTGACAAGCGGCATTGGTGTCATAATTTCGCGGACCGGGCGGGACCTGTTCATCTCGAACCGCATGTCGCGGTTGGTGATAATCCCGACGAGGTGCCCCTGCCCGTCGGTGACAGGGACCCCGGAAATTCGGAACTTCGCGCAAAGGCTGTCCGCGTATTCCAGCGTCGCGTCCGGTGGGCAGGTGATCGGGTCAGTGACCATCCCCGCCTCGGAGCGCTTGACGATTTCGATTTGAGCGGCTTGGTCATCGACCGAAAGGTTGCGGTGAAGCACGCCGATCCCGCCCTGCCGAGCCATTGCAATCGCCATCCGAGCCTCGGTGACGGTGTCCATCGCACTCGAAACTAACGGAACCTGAATTCGTACATTCCGCGTGAGCTGCGTGGAGGTGTCGACCTCGCTCGGCACCAAATCCGAGGCATCCGGTAGCAGGAGAACATCGTCATAGGTGAGCCCAATGAGGGCAAATTTGCTATCGAAGTAGGCTTCTCCGAATTCGGAGTCGCCTGGCCGGGAACCCTCGCTGTTACTCACTATTTACATGCCTTTCGTCCACGCTCACGTCTGGTGAGCGTTCTCGGCCCGCTCACGAAGCGAACCAACCCATCAATCCTAGTGCGTCCGTTCCGGTGCTCCGGCGACGTCCGTGACGGCCTGATAAACGGTGCGAAGGTCGCTCAGCCGGCGGCCGGTATCGTGCCCTCGGGGTGGCCGCGGGCGAACTGCTCACAGTGTCCGGGTTGCGTACAGAGTCCAAAACCGATTAAGAAGCTAGCGAGGGCTGGGTCGAGGTCAAGACCGCTGAGGCCCCTTCGACCGTCACAGACGGAGAACTTGAATCTGTGGTGGTTGGCGTGGTGGGGCCCGTAGTGGTGGGCTGCGTCGATGTAGTCGTGGACGAGGCGGACGTGCTCGGGTTGGCAGTAATTGGTGACGTTGCAGTTGGTGACGTTGCAGTTGGTGACGTTGAATTTGATGACGTTGTATTTGATGAAGTAGCAGGAGATGTCGTAGTAGGCGGTGTCGTAGGGGTTGACGTCGTAGTGGGGCTGGTAGTGGTCGAGGTCGTTGTCGAGTCAGCCGTAGTCGGGCTGGTGGTGGTCGACGTCGTCGGGTTCGAAGTAGTGGGTGATGGCGCAATAGTCGTAGCCGAGGTGGTGGGCACAGACGTCGCAAGCGGCAAGTTTGGCGTCGTGCCGGATGGCGGTGTGGCCGTCTGCTGGGTGCTGCTCAGCGAAGGAGTTGCCTGCGCTGAATCCGAGCTCGTTCCGGAGAACGGGGAGGAACCGCTCGCCGGCCCGCTGTCTGATAAGGGAGTGCCTGCTGGCTTCGATCCAGCCCCGGTTGAGACGCCTCCCGCCAGTGGACCACCGGTCGTCATTGCTTGAAGCGCGGCAGAGGCCCGGTTGTAATCGGACTGCAGCGTCTGCTTCCCGTCCTTTTCTTGCACCTTCGGAAGGATGACGGTAACGGCCTCCAGCGCCACGACAGCATCCTCGGGGTGCCCAGCCGAAATTGCCGCATTCGCGACATCAATGCCCTCGCGAGCATCCCTGCCCGCGACCACGGAGTCCGCACGGTCGTTCCAGATCAATTGGGTGACCGGCCAGAGCGCATCTCCCGGCGCGGCATCCCGCGCGCCAATCGCGGCAGAGCCCAGCAGCAATGCAAAGATTGCCGCCGCTATCGCCATCACGGGCCGGAGCGGACTTCTCGGATTCGGCGCGGAGAGAACCAACCGGCCAGCTTCGGCTAGCGCGATCGGAGCGGGCAACGCCACCTCGTTGATTTCGCCCTGCCACGCGCTTAACAACGCCCGTAACTCGGCGTCGGCTTTACTCCGCGCCTGCGTGCTAGGGAAGTCGTGCGTCCTGACGTCATCTGTGCTGGTGACGTCATCTGTGCTGGTGGCGTCATCTGTGCTGGTGACGTTCGGTGCAAGGATCCGCGTGTTCACGGGGCGAACTGGGTGCGCGGATACTGAGAGGTCGAAAAGGTCGCCCTCTCTCCCGCGGCCACTCTGCGAATGGGGCGCTTGTACGACTGAAGGTTGCTCAACGGCCTGGCTGAGCTGATCGATAAATGCGTCGTCAGCGTGGACGGCGGCGATGTCGATGGGGGCGTCTTTGGCGAAACGCGAGAAGATGCCCATCAGAGAAGCTCCTGCGTCAAACCGGCATCGGCCTCAAGAATGCTGCGCAGTTTTGCCAGCGCGCGGTGCTGCGCCACACGGACAGCACCTGGCGTGGTGGAAAGCGCCTCAGCAGTCTCCTCGGCGGTGAGACCGGCACCGATTCGCAGGCTGAGAATTTCGCGTTGGTTACTGGGGAGCTGGTCCAGCAACTGGAGCATCCGCGTCGTCACCGCTCCCTTCATCGCCAGCTCCTCGGGATCGGCGTCCTCAGAGACGACATCTGGAACTTCGGCAACCGGGTGGCTCCGCGAACGACTGGCACTGCGGTGCGCATCAACGACCTTGTTTCCGGCGATACCGTACACGAAGGCCAGAAATGGCCGGCCCTCTCGGCGGTACTTCGGCAGCGCGGTGAGCACGGCCATACACACCTCCTGGGCAACATCATCAGCGGTCGAGAGGGAACGGTGGCCATCGGACAAACGTGATCTGCAGTAACGCACCACCATCGGGTGGATACGTGCCAGCAACTCGCCCAACGCCCCGGTGTCACCACCGATCGCACGGTCGAGGACCGCATCGAAGTCGTCCTCTATTTGGTCCATCGTTTCAGAGCACGCTCCCGTTACACCCGGCTGGGCGAAAAGCCGGAGTGCCGGTTCACCCACAAGGCACTTTTGCCCAGACCACTGTGACGCTTTGCGATAGATTCCCCCGCCTGCCCAGCTCCCTGGGCCACGCGTGCGCCTCGGGTTCTAGCGAAGCAGGGGGCGCTCATGCGGTGAACCTTGTCAGGCAATTCGGCCGCTGCATCCAGGCTGCCCTAGGCCACGAGCCCCCGACGGAATCCAATCGCCACCGCCTGGGCGCGATCGCGCGCACCCAGTTTGCGGAACAGACGTCGCGCGTGGGTCTTCACGGTGTCTTCGGAGAGAAACAGTTCGCGCCCGATTTCGCCATTGGACTGCCCCTGGCTCATACCGCGCAGCACCTGCAGCTCGCGCTCGGTCAAGTTGACATGGCCGTCCTCGGCTGACCGGGGAGACGGCAGCCGATGAGAGGACACTGTGTCGGCAAGCGCGGAGATAATCTCCGGCTGCGTCGCGTCCCAACGGAGGAATCCACGCGCACCGCAGGCGATCGCAGCCGCAATCGATGCCGTGTCGTCGGGAGACCCGAAAACGATGACCACGCCGTTCGGGTGCACCGCCAGCAGTCGCCGTGTCGCCTCGATCCCGCCGGTCAAAGCGCGCTGCGTCCCGATGAGAACGATGTCGGCGCTCTCGCGGCCATATCGAGCGAGCAATTCGTCCCCGTCGGCGACACAGTCGATCGTGCCTACCGATGGGATTGCGTTCATGACCCGGGTAAGTCCATCGCGGGCACTTCGTCGCTCGTCACAGATTAAAACGCTGGTCACAGAGGACTTCTCTCTGGGGGCAGGGGCAGGGACAGTGGAAGGTGAAATGGCACTAAATACGGTGAGCGTAGATCTGGGCGCCGCACTACCCATGTTTGACGTAACGGCTGATGTGACGGCTGCGGTGGCATACCCCGTCGAATTTTGATTCATGGTGTTACTCCTGCTCCGCGGGAGGTGATTGCCGGTCGGCGGTGACTGCTGAACCGCTCGTAGCGAGGACCACAAAGTCCTGACGATTCATCCATACGAGTAACGTCTGATTCATCCGACAGCGAATCATCACCGTAGGTGTGCCTCAGCTTCGATTCCTCGTAAGGGGGAGCAGAAAATTTTGCACACTCTCTGGCTCGGGCGGAGGACATGCATGGATGGTAGCCCAACTTCGGGACACTGTCACTCCTTAGCGATCCGCGTTTCGTCACCCGATGGCATGACTTGAGCCAATCCCGCCCTGTTGCGTTGGCTTGGGGTCGCGTACCCGGTCCCCAAATTAGTGAAGACGCCTCCGCAGGTGTGTGGATCGTAGACACCGCGCCCAAACTTGCGCACGGTAGTGGCATCTGCCCCTACAGCGCAGCAATTGCGGAGGACTTAGCCGCACAGAGACCCTCAAATACCCCCAGCGCTCCCTACCGACTGCCTGCCGTCATTGGCACAACTGGTCACCCATCAGAATGATGACCTGTGGTTTTTCCCATCACATGCAGTCCTTGAGGATTCGACGGGCCTTGTTGCGCAACCTGTTCAGATCACGCACCTTGCGCAACAGAGGGCCAACCACGCGTGTGTCCCTCCTTTTAAGCACTGCGCCGCAACTCTGTCGTTATCTGTGGCTGCTCCCAGCCCCATCTACCGGCCGTAGGCAGGACGCGCGCTTGTGAGAAATGCGCTCCGACGAGGAGAGAAACAGACAGAGGCGAGGCCCAGCCTCACGGCCAAGCCCCGCCTCTGCACTGCTACACACAGCGTCACTGCCACACACAACTTCGCTGCAGATAAGAAGCAGCGAACTTACTAGTGGTTATGACCTGCGTGTCCGCCACCAGCAGCTGCCGGCTCTACTTCTTTGATGTCCACGATCGTCGTCGCCGTCGTCAGCAACATGCCAGCGATAGACGCGGCGTTGACCACGGCGGAGCGTGTGACCTTGACCGGGTCGATGACGCCGGCTGCGATCAGGTCGCCGTACTCTTCGGTCGCAGCGTTGTAACCGTGGCCCAAACCGAGCTCGGAGATTTTGCCGACAACAACGGAACCTTCGGCGCCACCGTTGGCAGCAATCCAGTAGGCGGGTGCGGACAGCGCACGGCGCACAATCTGCACTCCGAGTGCTTCGTCGCCGGTGAGGCCGATGCCGCCTTCCAACTCCTTGGCAGCGTGCACCAGTGCGGAACCACCACCGGCAATGATGCCTTCGGCGACCGCAGCCTTGGTGGCTGCGACTGCGTCTTCGATCCGGTGCTTGCGTTCCTTGACCTCGGTCTCAGTGGCAGCGCCGACCTTGATCACAGCAACGCCGCCGGACAACTTCGCGAGCCGCTCTTGCAGCTTCTCGCGGTCCCACTCGGAATCGGTTTTCTCGATCTCGCTGCGGATCTGCGCAGCGCGCGCGAGGACAGCAGCGGGGTCGCCGCCGCCATCAACGATGGTGGTCGCGTCCTTGGTGACAACGACGCGGCGCACTTTACCGAGAACATCCAGCCCGACCTCAGAGAGCTTGAGGCCCACTTCCGCGGACACCACTTCGGCGCCGAGAACGATCGCCAAGTCCTGCATGAAAGCCTTGCGACGGTCACCGAAGAACGGTGCCTTGACAGCAACAACTTCGATCGACTTGCGAACCGCGTTGACGATGAGAGTCGAGAGTGCTTCGCCATCAACATCTTCGGCGATGATCAACAGCGGCTTCTTCTCCGCAACGACCTTCTCGAGCAACGGCAACAGGTCAGCAAGTGCGCTGATCTTTTCCCGAACCAGCAACACAGCGGCATTTTCCAACACTGCTTCGCTGGCCTCGGCATCGGTGACGAAGTGCGGGGAGATGTACCCCTTGTCGAACTGAACACCGTCGGTGTACTCGAGCAAGGTGCCCAGGCCCGAGTGCTCCTCCACCGTTACGACGCCGTCGCCGCCGACTTTGGTGAGGGCCTCGCCCAAGAGCGCACCGATTTCTTCGTCACGCGAAGCAATGGTGCCGACCTGCGCGATAGCCGCCTGGTCGCCGGCAACCGGGGTGGCCCAGCCGGTCAGGATTTCGCTGACCTTGGCGGCCGCGGCCGAGATTCCGTTGCGCAGGGCTAGGGGGTCCGCGCCTGCGGTGACATTCTTCAGGCCTTCGGCAACAAATGCCTGGGCCAACACGGTAGCGGTGGTGGTTCCGTCACCCGCGACGTCATTGGTCTTGGTGGCCGCAGTCTTGGCCAACTGAGCGCCGAGGTTCTCCTGCGCGTCGTCGAGCTCGATATCGCGGGCGATGGTGACGCCGTCATTAGTGACGGTGGGGCCGCCGAACTTCTTATCCAGAACTACATAACGGCCGCGCGGCCCAAGGGTTACCTTGACCGCATCAGCTAGCTTGTCGACACCGCGCTGCAAAGCCTTGCGCGCCTCGGTATCGAAGTTGATCTGCTTCGCCATGGGGCGTTTGTCCTTCTTCAGTCATCACAATTTATTGGGACACAACTCACGCTGCCGGGGGCAGCTGGTGAAACAAGCAACGCCCCAGCGGCCTAAAGGATTAGACCGCCGGGGCGCAGATGCTCAGGCGGCGGGGTGGCCGGCTGCGAGATCAATCTCGCTTAGCAAGCAACACCGCCGCACATCACTTGGTGACCTTGGCCAGCACGTCGCGGGCAGACAGGATCAGGTAATCCTGGCCGCTGTACTTAACTTCGGTTCCGCCGTACTTGGAGTAAATGACGGTGTCGCCTTCGGCTACGTCCAAGGGGACGCGGTTGCCGTTGTCATCGATACGGCCGGGGCCCACTGCGAGGACGGTGCCCTCTTGCGGCTTTTCCTTGGCTGTATCAGGGATGACGATGCCCGATGCGGTTGTCGTCTCGGCCTGGTTGGCCTGTACGAGGATCTTGTCCTCGAGCGGCTGGATGTTCACGCTCGCCACGGTGTTCCCCCTTCTGGGGATCGACTCTTCAATAGATTGTCTTGGTGTGCAGAACCGCTCACGCTGACCCCGTCGTCGCGGGTTCCGGAGTCGATGCGAGTTGTTCAACTAGCACTCTAGCCATGAGAGTGCCAGTTCTCAACTGGAGGGCCGTGGGCAGGCTGTGATGAGTGCCCGGGCGGGTGATTCGCGCACTTCGTGCGCGCCATCCCGCTCTCCCCGGGTCTTCGCGTGCGCCATCCCGCCCTCCCCGGTGCTTCGTGCGCGCCATCCCACCCTCCCCGGTGCTTCGCGTGCGCCATCCCGCCCTCCCCGGTGCTTCGTGCGATCCAGTTATGTTGGCGCGACCCCAATAGCGATCGCGCGAACCCAAACCGATCGCACGAAGCGATATTCCCCGGCCAGAACCGAGCGAAGCCACCAACAATCAGCCCGCGAGCACCTGCGACACCAGCATCCCCGGGTTTCCCGACAGCGTGCCCGACGACGGGAAGGCCCCGGCCCGCACCACGTGCGCGCCGACGGCGGCGATCATCGCGCCGTTGTCCGTGCACAACCCTGGCCGTGGAATCCGCAGGGTCAGGCCCGCTGCCTCGCAGCGCTCAGCGGCCAGCGCTCGGAGCCGCCCATTGGCTGCGACACCGCCGGCTATCACTACCGTCGACAGCTTCAGGTCTGTGGCTGCGCGCACCATTTTGGCCGTCAGGACGTCCACCACGGCTTCCTGGAACGACGCGCAAATATCGTTGATGGGCAGCTCGCGCCCGTCCCGTTCGGCCTGTTCGACCCAGCGGGCCACTGCGGTTTTGAGTCCAGAGAACGAGAAGTTGTACCCGTTGTCGCGCCCTCCGGTGAGTCCGCGTGGAAACGCTATGGCTTTTGGATCGCCGGTGGCGGCTAGCTTGTCGATGACGGGTCCGCCGGGGTACCCCAAGCCGAGGAGTCGAGCGACCTTGTCGTAGGCCTCACCCGCAGCGTCGTCAATCGTTGTACCCACTTCGGTGATCTGCCCAGCCAGACTCTGCACGTGCAGCAGTTGTGTGTGGCCGCCAGAAACGAGCAGGGCCAACGTGTCCGACGGGAGCGGGCCGTGTTCGAGCGTGTCGGCGGCTACGTGGCCGGCAAGGTGGTTGACGCCGAAGAGCGGCACACCCCAGGCTGCGGCATAGGCCTTGGCCGCGGCCACCCCGACCAGAAGTGCACCAGCCAAACCGGGACCCGAGGTGACGGCGATGGCGTCGACAGCACCAAAGGGCACCCCCGCCTTGGTAAACGCACCGTGCACCGTGGCGGTCATCGCCTCGAGGTGGGCCCGCGAGGCGATCTCGGGGACCACACCGCCGAACCGCGCGTGTTCGTCCTGGGATGAGGCCAACTCCTGGCCCAACAGCTCGACGCCGTCCTCGGTGAGCCGGACAAGGCCAGCCCCAGTCTCGTCACAAGAGGACTCAAGACCCAGAATGACGGCGCCTGGGCCGAGGGTGACCAGGTCTGCGGATGCAGTCACGCTTTTCTCTCCATCGTGTAGGCATCAGCGCCGCTGGGCTGATAGTAGTTGCGGCGCAGCGAAAGTCGAACGAACCCTAAGGACTCATACAATGCAATCGCGGCGGTGTTGTCGGTGCGCACCTCGAGCATCACGGGCAAGCCCGCGGCCGCTTCGAGCAGGTTGTCCATCATGTTTCGGCCCAAACCGCGACCCTGATATGACGGATGCACCCCAATGGTCTGCACCTCGGCTAGATCGACACTTCGCGCCAGGCCGGCGTAGCCCAGGACGCGCTCCCCCTCGCGGGCGACTACGTAGTGGTGGCCCTGAGCCAATTCGGACCAGAACATTGCAGCAGTCCACGGAGAGTCGGCGGGGAACAGCACTTCTTCCAGGTGCGTGACCTGTTCGATGTCCCACCAGCGCATCGGTTCCAACACCGCACACCCCCGCTTTAGGTCGAGTCCTGTTGGGCTGGAAGGGCTGTGCGTCACTTGGCCCGCACTCATCTGCCCAATACCGACTTCCGCTTACCCGAGGGCTCGGTGGCATCCGGACGCCGCAAGTACAGCGGGGTCAGCGGGCCGGGCGTGCGGCCCGCAGCAATGTCTGCGGCGACCGCGGTGATCAGACCAAAACCGAGGTCCCTGGTGGGTACGTGCACCGGCAAATCGCAGAAGGGTTCCAGCAGTCCCGCTCCCGGACCAACGATGAATTCTGGGTGTACGTCGTTATCGGCGAGCAACTGCGGCACGGCGGCGGGGGTCACCGAGACCGGGCCGAACAAGGCGGTGCCACCTGGATGGAACACTGTGAGGAACACCTCTTTGCGCCGAGCGTCGGTAACAACTAAAAAGTCGCCCGCCGGTCCGTCAACAGCTAAACCGCGGTGCGACGGCACGCCGTAGACCCCGATACCGAGGCCGTCCCCCAACGCGGTGCCAGTGGCGATCCCTACCCGCAATCCTGTGAACGGCCCCGGTCCGATGCCCACGACGATCGCGCCAAGATCTGCGAGAGTGACGCTCGCTTCGGCCAGACACTGTTTTGCCAGGGGGATGAGTTGCTCCGCATGGGCAAAAGCGTTGTCCAGCTCTGCATGTCCCAGAAAGCGGACTTCAGCGGCTTCAGCGGTGGGTTCAGGCGGTGCGTCGATCTCAGCCAAGGTGAGCGTTATCAGGGGCGTCGAGGTATCCATCGCGAGCGCAAGCACGAGAACAATCTTATGGTGCGCTGCCAGCGCACTCTGACCGCGCGGGCAGCATGCTGCGGCCATTTTTCTTCACCGGGCACTGGTCGTACGTAACGCCCTGCGCTGAGAGTTTCTGAGGCACCGCGATGCGGCGCGTTTCGGATGGGTCAAATAGTGCGAAACTGACCCCACCACACATCGGGCGACAGGCGGAGCACCCGGATCACCTCACACATCCCGTCAGGCAGGAGAACGCAGATGGCCCAGCACGCGACACTGGCCGATGTTGCTCTGCTGGCGGGGGTTTCGCTCGCTACCGCCAGTCGCGCCCTCGCCGAGGGGCACGGCCGCACCGTCGGTGTGGACCTACGAGCCAGAGTCCACGCCGCGGCGCTGGAGCTGAATTACTCGCCCAACGCTAACGCGCAGGCCATGCGCGGGCGCCGGTTCACCATCGGCATGGTTGTGCACGATATTGCCGACCCCGTCGCTGCCACCATTGCCTCCGGGGTGCTCGCTGCAGCCCGCGAGAAGGGTATCCCAGTGAGCATTGCCACCACCGGCACCGACGCCGACGCCGAGGTGCGCCACGTCGAGATGCTCCGCCAGCTGCGGGTAAGCGCGATCATCCTGGCTGGCTCCCGGTTCGTCGAATCCAGTGCCCAACGGTGGTTGGAGGAAGAGGTTGCAGCGATGCGCGGCGGCGGCGGAAGCGTCGTGGTGATCGGTCAGCCACAACTTCACACCGACACGATCGCCGTCGACAACTTCGGCGGGGCAGCGCATCTAGCCCGTGTCCTTTGGTCGCAGGGATACCGGCGCTTCGCGGTTCTGGCTGGCCCCGAGGAGCTATTGACCTCACAAGATCGCCTCGCCGGGTTCCGACAGGGACTGGCGGACAACGGCCGTGCGCTCCCGGAGGAGAACGTTCTGAGTAGCGAAATGACGCGAAAGGGCGGCTACACCGCGATGACGGAGCTGCTCGAGCGAGACATCGATGTCGACTGCGTTTTCGCCGTCACGGACATGATGGCCGTCGGCGCGATGGCGGCGCTGCGCGACCAGAGACTCTCGGTACCCACCGATATGGCCATCGCCGGCTTCGGCGACATTCCGGTGCTGCGCGATATTCAGCCCAGCTTGACGACGGTTCGATTGCCGCTGGAGCAGATGGGTCGCCGCGCGCTGGCGCTTGCGATTTCCACCTCGGGTTCAGTGGACGTGACCGAACCTGTCGTGGAGAGCGTCGAAGGTGAAGTCGTCGTCCGGGCAAGTACCCCTGGGCTGGCCGGCTAAAAAAAGAGCCGTCAGCTCAGTTGCGCGAGCCGTTGTTCCCAGAATTGCCCCACGCCGCGCAGCTGGGCGCGCCGAGTATCGTCCGGAAGCCGCTCCAACGTCACCACCAAGTGGTCCCCAGCGAGGCGTTCGGCGACTCCCTCACCCCATTCGACCACCACTGCGGCCCGCTCCAAGTCGCTGTCCAAATCCAGGTCGTCAAGCTCCAACGGACCCGAAAGCCGATACGCATCAACGTGAACCAGGCCCGGACGTCCTTCCTCGCCGGCCGGGTGCACACGCGCGATGACGAACGTGGGTGACGTGACGAGCCCGATGACACCCATCCCCGCCGCGATCCCTTTCGTCATGGCGGTCTTGCCGGCCCCTAAACTTCCGGACAGGATGACGACGTCGCCGGCGTGGAGTAGCGCGCCAAGTCTGCGACCAAAAGCGTCGGTGTCTTCGGCCGAGTTCAGTTTCAGGTCAAGCACTTTTAGTCCTTATCGCGGCGAGGTCCATTGATCGGTGTAGCAACCTCCGGAGCGCGTCGTTGGTTTCCTCTGGAGCTTCCAACGGCGCCAAATGTCCGGCGCGCTCCACTATTACCAGCTCCGCATCGGGCAACGCGTTGGCGATAAACACCGATTGCTGCGCAGGCGTAATGCGGTCCGCATCCCCTGCGAGCACCAGGACCGGAATCCCCACCACATGAGCGAGCGAGGCGATCTGGTCGTGCGACACAATTGCAGGCACAAAATCCGCGATGACCTGAATAGACGTGCCGGTCAACATGTCATCGAGGTAGTCAACCAGTGCGCCCGAAACGTCCTTGCGCGCGAAACCTATCGCCCGCGTGAGGAGCCAGACAGCGTCGCGAGTGGACGCACGCCCCCGCTCAAGGAGGCCTGGGTATCGGACGGCTGTCGCGGCCACCACCCGCACCAACGCGTTAGAGCTGTGCAAAAACTCGCGCTTGATCTGTGGATTCGGGCGCTCCGAGACTGAGGTACAGAGCAAACCCACCCCCACCACCCGATCTCGAAAGAGGCCAGGGTTAATACCCGCGAGGGCGAGCAGCGCCATCCCGCCCATCGAGTGGCCCACCAATACCAACGGTCCGGTGGGCGCGCAAGTGGCGATGACCGCAGCAAGATCAGCGGCCAAGTCCGTCATGGTCGGGTGCTGGATTTTGGATTTGCCCGAAAGCCCGTGTGATCGGTGGTCATAGAACACCATCCGCACCTGCGGGGCCCGTGATGCAGACGTGCCCCCAGCACTTTTGCCCGCAACACTTTTCGACGCCATACTTTTCGACGCCATACTTTTCGACGCTGTGCTTTTCTCCGCTAAACCTTTCGCCGCTGTGCTTTTCTCCGCTACACCTTTCACCGCAGCTATCCCCGCGGCCGCGATCCCAGGCGTCGCCCCGAAGTCCGGGCCGGCAAGGCCCAGCCGCTGGAAGTGCCACGCGCCCAACCGCAGCGCCCAACCGTGCGCGAACACCACGGTCAGTGGTGCGTCGGCCGGGCCGGTCTCCTCGACGTGGAGTAACGCGCCGTCTTCGGCGAGAACGGAGTAGGACCTGTCGACCGGGAGAGCATCGAATTGGTCCGCAGCTTCCAACGTGACGGCACGGTATTTCTTCATTGCGGCGCGCTGGGCAGTGATCCCGCCGAGAGCCGCGGCTCCTACCACCCCGAGAACCACTCCGCCAGCGCCAAGGGCTCTACTAACCACGCTCATCGCGGATCCTGACCGACGTATTCGCGGCCGACCCGCGCACTGATCCTGGTAACAATTTCATAGTCGATAGTGCCCGCGGCATCCGCCCAATCCTGCGCAGTGGGTTCGCCCCTATCTCCGCTACCGAAGATCACCACTTCAGTCCCCGGCACCAGAGCCGGGTCCGGATCCGGCCCCAGATCGATCACCATCTGGTCCATCGCAATCTGGCCCACCACCGGGTACCTCCGGCCGCCGATCCAGACCTCGGCGTGGCCGCTCGCCGCTCGCGGGATGCCATCGCCATAGCCGAGCGGTACCAATGCCAAGACCGTCTCCCGCGGCGTGCGGAAGATGAAGTTGTACGAAACCCCATGCCCTGTAGGCACTTTCTTTGTCAAGGCGAGTGGCGCTCGTAACGACATCGCGGGTTTCAGGCCGTGGCGGCCCGATTTCCCGTGCGGATCGAGCGGGTCG
Organism: Nakamurella antarctica; assembly: GCF_003860405.1. Taxonomy (NCBI): domain Bacteria; kingdom Bacillati; phylum Actinomycetota; class Actinomycetes; order Nakamurellales; family Nakamurellaceae; genus Nakamurella; species Nakamurella antarctica. The sequence goes on from NZ_CP034170.1 coordinate 2,571,324, forward strand.
AGTCCGAAGATGGCGAGCCCGCATCGCACCATCGTGAAATACGTCTCGGGAAGCATGAGAGTGGCAGCCGAGTTTGCCAGGTGCACGTGCTCGGGTTCTAGGCCAGCGGTATGGGCCACCCGGACGGCGTTGCGAAAGATCTCAAGCTGCTCGGCGACGCTGGGGTCGTCCAGCACTTCGGCGCTGCCCAGATGCGACATCACACCCGTTACCCGCACTGCACCGCGGTTTTCCGCCGCGGCGGCGGCCGCGACCAGATCGGTCCACTGCCAGCGGCTGGCGCCACCGCGCCCCAACCCGGAATCCATCTTGAGGTGGATGTGCGCAGGTTTCCCGTTACCGGCATCGGCGGCGAGGACGGCGGTGAGTTGCTCGAGAGACGAGACCCCCACTGTCACGTCCGCTGCCAGCGCCTGGGCGATGTCGGACGTGGGAGCCCAGAGCCAGCACAGCAGTGGCGCTGTGATTCCGGCCGCGCGCAACGCAACGGCCTCCTGCGGGAGCGCGACACCGATCCAGTCGGCGCCGCCGGCAAGCGCTGCGATCGCGGCGGCGACGGCGCCATGCCCGTACCCGTTAGCTTTCACTATCGCCATCAACGCTCGCGGGGGTTGGCCCGCCACTTGGACTCCTTCGCGGAGCAACGCCACGTTGGCCGCAATAGCGCCAACGTCCACGCGCGCAACGGTGGCGCCCAGAGAAGTGGCGCCCAGAGAAGCAGCGCCCAGAGAAGTGGCGCCCAGAGAAGTGGCGCCCAGAGAAGCAGCGCCCAAGGAAGCAGCGCCCAAGGAAGCAGCGCCCAGGGGAGCAGCGCCCAGGGAAGCAGCGCCCAGGGAGGTGGTGGGAGTGCGCGCGCTGGTCATGCTGTGATCCAAACACGATTACTAGCGGCAGCCAAACACGATCGCAGCGCCGCCGCTGGACCACCGTCACTAGCGCGAGCCACACAGGGGCACCACAATTGCGTTTGCGGCCCGCACCTCAGCGCAGGTGGTCCCAGAGTTGCGAAGCCCCCGCCAGCCCTGCCGCGTGCAGCCGTTCCCCCGCCAGACCATGCAAGAACACCCCTGCCGCGGCGGCAGTAAGCGGCGGCGCCCCTGTCGCCAGCAGCGACCCGATGACGCCGGACAGCACGTCGCCCGTCCCGGCCGAGGCCAACCATCCGCAACCCGTGCGGTTGACGAACGTGTGCGCTCCGTCAGAGATGATGGTGGCGCTTCCTTTAAGCACGACGACGGCGTGCGAGCGCAACGCCGCGGTCCGCGTGGCCGTCAGTCGATCCGAGAGATCAAGGTCTGGGAAGAGGCGCGCGAATTCGCCCTCGTGTGGCGTCAACACGGTGGTGCGCCCCCGAAGCTGGCGGCTCACCAGCAGGTGGGGGTGCCGAGATACCAGCGTCAGGCCGTCGGCGTCGACTAATACTGGCTCTGGCTTGTCGATAACCACCGTCAACCGATCCAGCGCATCCTGGTCCGTACCCATACCGGGCCCCACCACCCACGCCTGCGACCGGCCTGCCCCCGAGACCGTCCCGGTAGCAACGGCTTCCGGCCAATGACGGACCACCTCGGCCGCTTGGGGGCCGGCGTACCGCACCATTCCCGGCCGCAACCGCACGGCGGCTCCGACGCACAAAATGGCGGCGCCCGGATACGTCGTCGAACCCGCCACCACGCACACCACCCCGTCGCTGTATTTGTCGGCACGAGTCCCGGGATCACCCAGCAGACCCGGTATCTCAGTCAGGCTGCAGGCATCAACCGCCTCTGCAGATACGTCCATGCCGACTGCGGCCAAAACCAGCTCACCCGGCTGGGCCAGCAATCCTGTCTTTACCCCGCCGAAGGTCACGGTGACATCGGCGGCGAAGCTCACCCCGGGCGCCGCCCCCGTGTCGGGATGGACTCCACTGGGGATATCGACCGCGACCTTGTACGCGGATGTCGCATTCGCCAACTCGACTAGCGCGGCGGCAGCGGGTCGCAGCGGCGGTGTCGCCCCAATTCCCACCAGCCCGTCGATGATGACGTCGGCTCGCCCGAAAAGTGTTGCAACAGAGGTATTTTCCATCCCAACAACGACTCGCCCGCCCGCCTTCAGGAACTGCGCCAGCGCCGCCTCGTGCACCTGCTTCGGGTTCGCCAGAAACGCGGTCACCGCAACCCCGCGCCGGCGCAAAATCGTTCCCGCTACGAGCGCGTCGCCGCCATTGTTCCCACCGCCGACCAACAACAGCGCGCGACTGCCGGGAATGAGGTGGCCCGAAAGCCCGGCCAGTGCTGCCTGCGCCACTGCGAACGCGGCCCGATACATCAGCACCGTTGGACCATGTCGCTGCAGCGCCACGCTTTCAGCCCGCAGCACACCCGCCACGGTGTAGGCGGAGATCACAAGCCTGGGCCCTGGCCCAGCGCCACCACGACCGCCGCGGCGATGCCAGCGTCATGGGACATCGATATCTGCCATCGCGTAATCCCCGCGGCGACCGCCGCTGCCTGCACGGTGTCGACCGTCACCAGGCTGGGTGCGCCATTGCCCGAGCTGACGACACTGCAATGATGCCAATCCATCCCGGCTGGCACGCCCAACGCTTTGGCCACCGCTTCCTTCACCGCAAAGCGCGCGGCAAGTGATGCTGCCCGGCGCGGCGCACCGGTCGAGGTCACCTGCTCACCAGCGGTAAAGAGCCGCTCTCGGAGCGCGGGGGTCCGCACGAGCGAAGCAGCGAACCGTTCCACCGCCACCACGTCGATTCCCACGCCCAGCACGCGGGCATCGGGGGGAAGCGCCGGAAAAGAGGTCATCGGAGCTATTCGACCGTCACTGATTTCGCCAAGTTGCGTGGCTTGTCGACGTCGAACCCGCGGGCTCGGGCGATTTCCGCGGCAAGGATCTGCAGCGGAACTGTCGCGACCAGTGGCTGCATGAGCACCGGCACCGAAGGCAGCGAGATCAGCGTGTCCGCAAAAGGCGCCACGATATCGTCGCCGTCCTCGCAGATGACGATGGTCCGTGCGCCGCGCGCCTGAATCTCTCGAATATTGGACAGCAACTTCGAGTGCAGCAGCGGTCGCAGTTTCGGCGATGGCGTCACCACCACCACCGGCAGGCCCTCCTCGATCAGCGCGATCGGGCCGTGCTTGAGCTCGCCCGCGGCGAAACCTTCCGCGTGCATGTACGCCAGTTCCTTCAGCTTGAGTGCGCCCTCCAGAGCGACCGGGAACCCCACGTGCCGGCCCAGGAAGAGCACAGCCTTCGCATCCACCAGCTCCTGGCCGAGTGCCCGGACCGGATCCATGCGGGTCAACGTTTCCGCCACCGCAGCGGGCATCGCCGACAGGTCGGCAAAATCGCGGGCCACTTCGTCGCTGTACTTCACGCCACGGGCCTGCGCCAATGCCAAGCCGACGAGGTAGTTAGCAACGACCTGGGCCATGAATGCCTTCGTCGAGGCGACACCGATCTCCGGACCGGCATGGGTGTAAAGAACCGCGTCGGATTCGCGGGGGATCTGCGACCCGTTGGTGTTGCACACGGCGAGGACCCGAGCCTTTTGTTCGCGGGCATGGCGGACCGCCTCCAACGTGTCGGCCGTCTCACCAGACTGAGAAACCGCCACCACCAACGTGTCCCGCGTCAAAACCGGGTCGCGGTAACGGAACTCGCTGGCGAGCTCGACCTCTACGGGCAGCCGGGTCCAGTGTTCGATCGCATACTTGGCGACCAGCCCGGAGTGGTAGGCGCTGCCGCAGGCCACGACGACGACCTTGTCGATGGTGCGCAGCTCGTCGTCCCCCAGGCGCTGCTCGTCGAGCAGGATGGAGGTGCCGTCGAAATGGCCGCGCAGGGTGTTGGCGATCGCGTCGGGCTGCTCCTGGATTTCCTTGTCCATGAAGTACTCGAAGCCGCCCTTCTCCGCAGCCTCAGTGTCCCAATCGACGTGGAAGGCACGGAAGTCTGCGTCTCCCCCGGTAAACGAGCTGACTTCGTAGGTGTCCGGGGTGATGACCACCAGTTGGTCCTGGCCGAGCTCCACGGCCTCGCGCGTGTGGGTGATGAAAGCGGCGACGTCGCTCGCGACGAACATCTCCCCCGCACCCACGCCGATCACCAGCGGAGAGTTGCGGCGGGCGGCCACCAACACGTTCGGGACGTCTGCGTGGGTAGCAACCAACGTGAACGCTCCCAGCAGCCTGGCGCACACGGCGGCCATCGACGCTGGCAGGTTCCCGGCAGCTGTGCCGCTGTTGTACTCGCGGGCCAGCAGGTGCGCGACGACCTCGGTGTCGGTATCGGAGGTCAGCTCCACCCCAGCGGCTTCGAGCTCCGCGCGCAGCGGTGAGAAGTTCTCGATGATGCCGTTATGGATGACGGCCACTCTGCCGGAGGTGTCGCGGTGCGGGTGGGCGTTGCGATCCGTCGGGGCGCCGTGGGTGGCCCAGCGGGTATGACCGATTCCCGTACTGCCCGGGAGCGCCACGCTGCCGCCGTCGATCAGCCTTTCGAGGTTTGCCAGAACGCCAGCTTTGCGGGCGACACCCAAGTCCCCGTCGTTGTCCAGGATCGCGACGCCGGCAGAGTCGTACCCGCGGTATTCCATCCGCCGCAGGCCCTCCAAGACGAGAGGCAACGCTTGACGTGATCCGACATATCCAATGATTCCGCACATTCTGAGTATCCTAACGGCCCTCCCCTCGCGCTAAGCCCTTGCCAGGGTTCATTGCCAGGGTTCATTGCCAGGGTTCATCGGCCAGGTCATCGGCTGGCGTCAGCTTTCGATGGGTCGCCCGCCACGTTGTTTCACGACCTCCGCGTCCGGGACCGGAGCCACCACACTGTTCGCTGGCGTCACATACCCGGTTCGATCGGCCTTGGCAGAGGCCGAAACCGCTCGCACGTCGGCCCACTCCCGCAGGGCCGCGATCTGCTCGGACTGCGTCACCGACAATGGCACCGTGTTGCGAACGGATCGGTGTAGGTCGTCAACCTGGAGATGTCGCCGGCCGTCGAAAGCGTCAAAGCAGGCGGCGATCACGGCCTGTTCGATCTCGGCCCCGGAGAAGCCCTCCGTCATCAGCGCCAGATCCGTCAGGAGTTCGTCGGTGATTGGGAGAGGGCCGAGGCCTTTGCCCTTCCGGAGCCTGCTGTCCAGGTGCAATCGAAAGATGTCGACCCGCTCTATCGCGGTAGGCAGGTCGATAAAAAAGATCTCGTCGAATCTGCCCTTCCGCATGAATTCCGGGGGGAGCCGTGAGATGTCGTTCGCGGTTGCGATGACGAATACGGCCGCGGTGCGCTCCTGCATCCAGGTCAGGAATGATGCGAACACGCGGGCACTGGTGCCGGAGTCCCGCTCGCCGCCCGCGGAGCCGAATCCCTTCTCGATCTCGTCGATCCACAGCACGCAGGGGGCGATGGCCTCGGCCGACTTCAGCGCCGTGCGCATGTTCTCCTCCGATGCACCCACCAACCCGGCGAATACCTTGCCCACATCGAGCCGAATCAGCGGGATCTGCCAGGCCGAGGCCATCGCTTTGGCGGTCAACGACTTGCCACAACCCGGGATACCCGTCACCAGAACGCCTTTGGGCGAGGGAAGCGCGTATTCGGCGGCCTCGGCCAGCCACGCGCCGGACCGTTTCACTAGCCACGTTTTCAGATTTGCCAGCCCGCCAATGTCGGCTAACCGAATCTGCGAGTCCACCACCTCCAGCAGCCCGGACTTGCGAATGATCTGCCGCTTCTCTTCCAGCACCACACTCACGTCATTCACGGTGAGCCCGCCGTCGGCGCCCATCGCGCGAGCGAACGCGTTCTCGGCCTCTCCCAAGGTCAAGCCGAGGGCCGCCTTGGCGATCTGTTCTTTACCCGAGTCCTCGATATCAACCCGGACGGTGCCCGCGGCAGAGTTTCGCTCGATCATTCCGTCCAACAGCGTGCGGACTTCCGCCTCCGACGGCAACGGGAAGTCGACAATGGTGGCCACGTGTTCCAGCTCCGGCGGGAGACGCAGCAACGGCGACACCAGGATCAGCGTGCGCGCCTGCGAACCGTCGCGGTAGAGCTGTGCAATGTCACGAAGCTGCCGCACCAGCTGCGGATCAGCCGGTTGGTTCGGCGCACCCAACCACGGGTGGAGATCGAAAAAGATTGCTGCCGAACCCAGGTCGAGGTTTCGTGCCGAGTTCAACGCCACCTGGGGCTGTGTGGTTTCGGGCGGGCCGGGCTTGCCGAGCGCGGCGAAACCGTTCGTCACCGACCACGTATAGACCGTGCGGGGGCTCCGGATCAGCTCCCGGCTCGTGAAGAGTGCGGCCAATTCTGCCAACACCCGTGTCTCCTCCGATGTCTGGATATAGAGCAAGGGAAAACGAGCGCGGATCAGCTGCCGCATATTCTCTCGGAACACCGATACTGCTTCGGCCACGTGTGCCTGCCCCTCGTTGCACCACCGCGGGCTGCTCCCGCGAGGGCCTTAAGGCTATTCTTCCAGTAGGCAAGGCGCTCTTCGCAGACCCGGTGCGCCCACCACTTTCACCAGCACCACTTTCACCAGCACCACTTTCATAAGGAGGCCTCTGCCGATGGCTCGCACCGCTGCCAGCGTGGAAAACCCGTCGCTCGAGTACCTCGCGCACCTGGGCCCCTATCGGGTGGCGCGCGGCGAGCTCGCCCTCGCTGGGATCCCTGGAGTCGTCTTTGCCCCGTTGTCGGGAAAGAATCTTCCCGCCGTCGCCTTCGGTCACCACTGGATGCAGCCCATCGAGCGGTACGCGGACACGTTGCGCTACTTCGCTTCCTGGGGGATCGTCGCCATCGGCCCCAGCACCGAACATGGGCCCTTACCGTCGTTCGCCGGGCTTGCCGTCGACCTCGCGACCTCCCTCTCACTCATTGCGCACACCCGGCTCGCCGAAGGAGCGGTCACCGTCGACCCGGCGAAGATCGGTGTCGCTGGCCACGGCCTCGGCGGCGGCGCTGCCGTGCTGGCGGCCGCGCAGGACAGTGAGATCAAGGCCGTCGCTACGGTCAACGCCGCCAACACCCGTCCGTCGGCAATCACCGCCGCGGGCCTGGTGACCGTGCCCGGCTTGCACCTTTCCGGCGGCAAGGATGTGCTCTCCCCGCCGGAGGCGAATGCCACTCTCATCGCCGAAGGGTGGGCTGGCCCCGTCCAACTACGCACCATCAAGAAGGCCTCGCACTTGGGCTTGGCCGAGGGCAAGCACTGGACCAACAAGCTGACCGGCTCCGAGGCGGAAAGGGCGACACAGCAGGTGGCTCGGATGCTGATGACGGCGTTCTTCCTGCGTCATCTGGATGGACAAGAGCAGCTCGCCGACGACCTGGACGGCAAGATCAGCGGCACCAAAATTATCGAGATAGGCCACGGCTGAGAAGTTCTCGTCCTGAACTTCGCCCCATAGCACCCAGTAACCGCCGCTGCGCGCGGCCAACCACAGAAGGACTTCCATGACGGTCCCCGCAGCTCCCCGCTCCTTCCCCGACGGATTCACGTGGGGTTCGGCCACCGCGTCCTATCAAATCGAAGGCGCGGCAACCGAAGGCGGCCGCGGCCCCTCCATCTGGGACACCTTCAGCCACACGCCGGGCAAAGTTCTGGGCGGCGATACCGGCGACGTGGCAGTCGACCACTACCACCGGTACGAAGAAGATCTCGATGCGATGAAGGCGATGGGCCTTGGTGCGTATCGCTTCTCGATCGCGTGGCCCCGAGTGCAGCCGGGCGGCCGTGGACCGCTCAACCCCGAAGGCGTTGCCTTTTATTCGAAGCTGCTGGACGGCCTCATCGCCCGGGGAATCAAACCCGTTGCCACGCTGTACCACTGGGACCTCCCCCAGGAGCTGGAGGACGAAGGCGGCTGGACAGCTCGCGAGACGGCGCTGCGATTCGAGGAGTACGCCCGGCTGATCGTGGCTGCCCTGGGCGATCGAGTCCACACCTGGACCACCTTCAACGAGCCGTGGTGCACCGCGTATCTCGGCTACGCCTCCGGTGTCCACGCTCCCGGCCGCCACGACGGCGCCGCGGCCCTGGCCGCCGTCCACCACCTCAACCTGGCCCACGGGCTCGCCGGCCGGGCCATCAGAGAACTGGCGCCGAACGCGCAACTCTCGATCACCTTGAACCTGCACGTGATCCGACCCCGTTCGAGCTCGACGGATGATGCCCGGGCCGTCCAGCGATTGGACGACCTCGGCAACGGAGCCTTCCTCGGCCCACTGCTGGATGGTGCCTATCCGGAGCGCCTTTTCGGCGACACAGCAAAAACCACGGATTGGTCGTTCGTCCTCGACGGCGATCTCGAGCTCATCAACATTCCCATAGACGTGCTCGGCATCAACTACTATTCGACCACCAGAGTTGCGCTATGGGACGGGGTGTCGGACCGCGTGATGGCCGATGGCCACGGCGACTCCCCCTACAGCCCCTGGGTGGACTGCGACGACATCGACTTCCTCGTCCAGCCCGGTCCGTACACCGCGATGGGCTGGAATATTGACCCCAGCGGCATGACGGAACTACTGCTGCGCACCTCGAAGGCCTACCCGCACCAGCCGATGATGATCACCGAAAACGGCGCTGCCTTCGACGATGTCGTGGTCGACGAGGATGGGGTGGCCCGCATTCACGATCCGCTACGGGTCGACTACCTCTCCCGCCATATCGATGCAGTCGGGGTAGCAATGGACGCTGGCGCGGATGTCCGCGGATACTTTTTATGGTCGTTGCTGGATAACTTTGAATGGTCGTACGGCTACTCCAAGCGGTTCGGGATTATCGGTGTTGACTTCGACACCCAGGTCCGCACGTGGAAAGACAGCGCCCTCTGGTACCAGGAGCTGATCCGCACCCACCAGCTCCCCGCGATCTAGGCCTGTTGCACACCCGCCGAGCCTAGCGACAACAATCCGCCGAGTGGTGCCCTATCCGACCCGCTGTTGGGCGTAATAGTGCACCGCTCGGCGGTGCGGGGAACCGGGTTAGGACTGAGCGACCACTTCGGCAACGCGCTCCGCGATGGACAGCGCGAGTTCGGCAGTCGAGGCCTCCACCATGACCCGCACCAGCGGCTCGGTGCCAGAGGGGCGCAACAGCACCCGCCCACCCGCGGCTGCTAGTTCCAGCTCTGCCTGCGCGACCGCAGCGGCCACTGCGGCAGATGACGCGACCGCGGCCTTGTCGCCGACGCGGACGTTAATCAGGGTCTGCGGGAACATGGTGACCAGGCTGGCAAGCTCAGCGAGCGACTGGCCAGTCACCGCCATCTGCGCCATCAAATACAACGCGGTGAGTAGTCCGTCGCCAGTGGTGGCGTGCTCAGCTAAAATAAAATGGCCCGACTGCTCGCCGCCCAGCGTGTAACCACCCGACCGCATCTGTTCAAGAACGTACCGGTCACCCACCCCGGTGGTTTTGACCGTAATGTCGGCCAGTTCCATCGCTTTGTGGAAGCCAATATTGGCCATCACGGTGGTCACGACAGTATTGGACGCCAGTTCGCTGCGCGCCTTCATCGCGGTCGCGAGGATCGCTAAAATAGCGTCGCCGCCCACGTCGTTGCCGCCGGCATCCACAGCCAAGCAGCGATCAGCGTCGCCGTCATGGGCGATACCGAGATCGGCGCCGTGCTGGACGACTGCTTCGCGCAGGCCCCCCAGGTACGTCGACCCGACGCCGTCATTGATGTTGAGGCCATTGGGTTTTCCGGCAATCACGATCACTTCCGCGCCCGCCCTGCGATACGCCTCGGGAGCCACCTCGGAGGCTGCGCCATGGGCGCAGTCCACCACAATTTTCAGTCCCGCCAGCGAATGCGGCGTCGCGAGCAGGAGGTGATCCAGATAGCGGCGGCTCGATTCATCAGCCTTCTTAATGCGGCCGATGCCCGCGCCCGTGGGCAGAACCCGGCTGGCCACCTGCGCGGCGTTCATCCCAGCCTCGATGGCGTCCTCGGCAGCGTCATCCAACTTGTGGCCGCCTGCAGCGAAAATTTTAATGCCGTTGTCCGGCATAGCGTTATGCGAAGCGGAGATGACGACGCCCAAGGTGGCGTGCAATTCTCCGGTGAGAAAGGCGACCGCGGGGGTGGGCAAAACACCCAGTAGCAGCACATCGCAACCGGCGGAAGCGAGGCCGGCGGCGACCGCGGCTTCCAGCATTTCGCCGCTGGCGCGCGGATCGCGGCCCACCACCGCGACAGGGCGACGGCCGGAGAAACCGGAGTCGGCGTCACCGGAATCAGCGGGGTCGAGAGAGTCCGCGTCGGTGTGGTCGGTTGCGGGTACAAGACCAAAAATGCCCTGCCCCCGCCCCTGCGACAGCACGAATGCTGCCGAAGTGGCTAGGCGCAGGGCAGTTTCCGGAGTCAAGTCGACGTTCGCTAAACCGCGAACGCCGTCCGTCCCAAAAAAACGGGCCACGACTGATTAACGCTTGGAGTACTGAGGTGCCTTCCGGGCCTTCTTCAAACCGGCCTTCTTGCGTTCCTTGATACGTGCATCGCGGGACAGGAAGCCAGCCTTCTTCAGCGGCGGGCGGTCTTCCGGTTCCAAGTCGATCAGGGCGCGGGCGATGCCCAAGCGCAGCGCACCGGCTTGGCCAGTGTTGCCGCCGCCAACAAGGGTGGCGTGGATGTCGAAAGACTCAGCCTTTTCCAGCAAGACCAACGGCTCTTTGATCAGCTGCTGGTGGACCTTGTTCGGGAAGTACGAATCCATGGTGCGGCCGTTGAGGGTGAAGACACCGGTGCCAGCGGTCAGGCGGACCCGAACGACGGCTTCCTTGCGGCGACCCACTGTCTGGATCGGACGGTCAACGACGATGACGCGCGGCGCGGCCGGAACAGCTGCGGGCGGAGCGTCTTCGGTGCTGGCGTCAGCAACCTCGGAGCTGGCAACAGCATCACCAATGGTGTGCTCGAGCTCGGTAACCTCGGAGTACTTCTCTTCGCTCACAATGTCCTCAAGATTCTCAGGGGAGTTCTGCTCAGTCACTGGGAGACCTGAACGATCTCGAACGGTGCTGGCTTCTGCGCGGAGTGCGGGTGCACGGGTCCGGCGTAGACCTTCAGCTTGTTGGCCAAGCTGCGACCCAGCGGGCCGTGGGGCAACATGCCGGTGATGGCCTTTTCGACCAAGGTCTCGGGCTTGGTGTCGAGCATCTCGCCAACGCTGCGCTTGCGCAGACCGCCCGGGTAACCCGAGTGACGGTACAGGAACTTGGTCTCCCGCTTGTTGCCACTGATGGCAACCTTTTCCGCGTTGATAATGATGACAAAGTCGCCGGTGTCGACATGCGGGGCGAAGATCGCCTTGTGCTTGCCGCGCAGCAACTGAGCCGACTGGCTGGCCAACCGGCCAAGCACGACGTCGGTCGCGTCGATTACATGCCAGGCGTGGGTGATGTCGCCAGGCTTGGGGCTGTACGTGCGCACAGGTCTGCCTCTTCGTCTTATCGCAATTGTCTTCGGTCGTGAGGCTCTACTCCTGCGATGAGGCAAAAGTGGATAACCCTCAGGTGTTTCGCCGGTGAACTGCTGGCAGCAAAAAACTCTCGCGTACTCGCCTGTTCATGGGCAATGCAGACTTCGCTGCACACCGAAGAGTCAGATTACCGCGCCGAGTGCCTCGAGGTCAAAGTGAGCCAGAAATCGCTCGACCACTCAGCGCGTCGGAGCGGTTCATCCGCGCCCAGGTGGGGTACTTGTGCAGCGTAAGGCGCTCACGCCTGCCCGCATACAGGCTTTCCCTAGTGACTTATCTGACGTACTCAAGTTGCCCACCGGCAAACAACGCAACGTGCGCGACAGGCCGCCTTGCGCAAGAATCGGGCTATGAACCACGGGGGAACCGCCACGGGCCGCAGATCTGAGGATCACACATGCTGATTGGGTTTGGCTTAGCGGTCTTGGCCGCCGTGCTTTCCGGGTCCGGCTCCGTCCTGCAGTCGATCGGGGTACGCCGCGCTGGTAGCGCTGGCGGCTCAGCGGTGGCGCTGGCCGACCTGCGGAAGCAGCCTTTCTACTTCGCCGGGTTACTCTCCGACATTCTCGGTTTCCTCTGCGCCGCCACCGCACTGCACCGCTTACCCCTGTTCTTCGTGCAGTCCGTCGTAGCCTCCAGCGTCGGCGTCACAGCATTGATCTCGGTGATTCTCGGGACTCGGATTGGCCGCGCCGGATGGACGGCCCTGGCCATCGCGGGCGCGGGGCTTGTGGCGCTTGCCGCATCCGCTGAACCGGGCCCTTCCACGCCGCTGCCCCGCACCTGGCACTGGATCCTCCTGCTCGGCGTCGTCCCGATCGCTGGCATTGGCTACCTCGGCTACCGGGTGCACAGGCGGTACTCCGCGCCGGTTCTCGCGCTTGCGGCTGGCTTGAGCTATGCGGCCGTTGCCATCTCGGCTCGGTCGTTCCATGCACCGGACGAGTTCTGGCAGATTCTGGGCGAGCCGGCGGCCTGGGCGATTCTGGTCAACGGCCTGAGCGCTGCGATTCTGTTTGCGCTGGCCTTGCAGAAGGGTACTGCGACAACTGTTGCAGCAGTGGTCTTTTCAACGCAGACGGTGTTTCCCTCCGCGGTGGGTCTTTTAGTGCTGGGCGACAGTGTGCGCTCCGGGTTTGCCGTAGTGGCCGCCATCGGATTCTTCTGTGCCGTCGGCGGCGCGGTATCGCTGGCGCACTTCGCGGCGCAGAAGAAACATGTGCCGAGCATTCGGGCCGTACCCCGCGCTTAAGGCCGTCTGCGACTTACGAGTCAAGCGTGCGGAACGCTCTCGTCATCTGCGCTCTCGCCGCTAACTCGCTCGCCAGCGGATAGTCAACACCCATTAACGTCAACCCGCGTGCCGGCGCGACGTGGATCGCCGACGTTCGCTGCCGCGCAGCAAGCTTGACCGCTGGGTCGGTGATCGGCAAGCGACCTTCACCGACGGCCAGCAACGCGCCCACCAGTGACCGCACCATGGAATGGCAGAACGCGTCAGCGCTGACATCGATGGCTAGCACCGGCTCCTCGTCCAATGCGTTGACCACCAGGCGCTGCACTTCGCGCACGGTCGTCGCGCCGACCCGCGGCTTGCAGAATGCAGCAAAATCGTGCAGGCCAACAAGCCCATCGGCGGCCTCCTGCATCCGGGCTGCGTCCAACGCACGGGGCCAGCCCAGAGTGTCGAAGCGGCGCAACGGTTCTACCCCCGAAGGCTCGGCCGTGACGCGATAGCGGTAGTGCCGTCGCAGCGCCGCGAACCTGGCATCAAAGCCGCGGGGCGCAATCACTACCGTGCGGACGCGAATGTCCAGCGGCAGCAGACCGGCCAGCCGCCTGACGAGTCCCCGCAGCGGCTCGAAATACTGCAGAGCGGGGCCACGTGCTGCGCTCTCGGCGCCGGAGATCTTCGCGACTCCAGCGGGTGTCCGCGGAGCCAAGGCCAGTAACGCCGCGGCGTCGACGTCCGCGTGCGCCACCTGTCCCCTCGCGTGTACGCCGGCGTCCGTTCGGCCGGCAACGACTAAGTCGATGGGGCTGCGGAGCAAGGTATGCAGGGCTGCGGTGAGTTCACCCGCGACCGTTCGAAGATTTGGCTGGATTGCCCAACCGGAAAATGCTGTCCCATCGTAGGAAAGGTCTAGGCGGAGCCGAATAGTCTTCTCCGCCAACGACGAAGGCCCGCCACCCGGCGCGGTTCCCATGACGGGTTCCGGTCGGGCGGCGGGCCGCACGTTCGGGTCGAGATTTACTTCTTATCCTGCGCGTCGTCAGAAGCAACAGCGTCGTCAGAAGCAACGGCGTCGTCAGAAGCAACAGCGTCGTCAGCTGACGCGTCATCAGAAACAACAACATCCTCAGCCACAGCATCGTCAGAAACCACGACGTCGTCAGCTGCAGCGTCGTCAGAAACAACAGCATCGTCAGCCACAACGTCTGCGGCTACAGCATCGTCAGCGGCGTCAGACTTCTTGGCAGCCTTCGGGCGAGCGGCGTTACTGGACGTGCCAGCGGCGCGGCGGGTGACCCGACCGGCTGCGGAAGAAACGGTCTCTTCCTTGACGAGCTCGATGATGGCCATCGGAGCGTTGTCGCCCTGGCGAGCAAGGGTCTTGATGATGCGGGTGTAACCGCCGGGACGGTTCTCGAACAACGGTGCGATATCAGCGAAAAGCGTGTGGACCACGTTCTTGTCGCGGATGACCTTCAAGATCTCACGACGAGCGTGCAGATCGCCGCGCTTGGCGGTGGTGATCAGCTTCTCGGCGTAGGGGCGCAAGCGCTTCGCCTTGGCCTCGGTGGTCTTGATCTTGCCGTGCTCGAACAACGACTGCGCAAGGTTGCGCAGGATCAGGCGTTCGTGCTGCGGGGATCCGCCGAGACGGGGGCCCTTGGAGGGAGTAGGCATGTGGTGCTCCTGTAATCGTGTCCACACCCATGGCGGGTGCGGGTGGGGCGGTCGACCGGGAGCGAACTCCCGGCCACCGACGGTTTCCTCGTGTGTTCGGCCGGCCTCCGAAGAGGCAGACCGCCCGCCTCAGATCGAGGCGGACCGTACTGCGTCATTTGCGGGCGGTGAAAACCAAACCCGGAAAACTAGATTTGTTCGGTCTCCGCGTAATCCACGTCGGCCTCGCCAGCGGCAGCTGGCTGCTCGTCAACAACATCGCTGGCGGGCTCGGTTGCCTCTTCGTCGTCAGACCAATCGGCGTCGGCGTAGGCCAGCGCCACCGCGGTCGGGTCGAACCCGGCCGGTGAGTCCTTGAGGCCCAAGCCCAAGCCGTGGAGCTTGACCTTGACCTCGTCGATCGACTTCTGGCCGAAGTTGCGGATGTCGAGCAGGTCGGCTTCCGTGCGGCTGACGAGTTCGCCCACCGTGTGGATGCCTTCGCGCTTCAAGCAGTTGTAGGAACGGACCGTGAGGTCCATTTCTTCGATCGGCAACGAGAACGCCGCGATATGGTCTGCCTCGGCCGGTGACGGGCCAATTTCGATGCCTTCGGCGTCGATGTTGAGCTCGCGAGCCAAGCCGAACAGTTCCATCAACGTGGTACCGGCCGAGGCCAGTGCATCACGCGGGGAGATGGAGGACTTGGTCTCGACATCGAGGACCAAGCGGTCGAAGTCGGTGCGCTGCTCAACACGAGTTGCCTCGACGCGATAGGTGACCTTCAAGACCGGGGAGTAGATGGAGTCGACCGGGATGCGGCCGATCTCTGCGCCGACAGCCTTGTTCGGCGACGCGGGAACATACCCGCGGCCGCGCTCGACGACGAGTTCGATCTCCAGCTTGCCCTTTTTGGTGAGGGTGGCGAGCTTCAGATCGGGGTTGTGCACCGTGACACCGGCCGGGGGCGCGATATCGGCTGCGGTGACGTCGCCCGGGCCCTGCTTACGCAGATACATGGTGACGGGCTCGTCCTCTTCCGAAGAAACAACAAGTTCCTTCAGGTTCAGGATCAGCTCGGTGACGTCTTCCTTCACACCGGGGACCGTGGTGAATTCGTGCAGCACACCGTCGATGCGGATGCTGGTAACAGACGCGCCCGGGATGGACGAGAGCAACGTGCGGCGAAGGGAGTTACCGAGGGTGTACCCGAAACCGGGCTCCAACGGCTCGATGACGAACCGCGAGCGGTTGTCAGCAATGGTCTCTTCGGTCAAACCTGGGCGCTGAGAAATCAGCAAGGTGATGCCTCCAATGAAGTGATGCCGTCCGCTATATGACGACAAACAGGGATACAACGCGACCCGCAACTTGCGGCCGCTTGACACACCTCACCCGCCGGGGCGCTAAGCCACCGGCGGGCGAGGACAACTTTCGAGCTGGAAAGCTGAATTACTACTTGGAGTAGTACTCAACGATCAGCTGTTCGGTCAACTGCGAGTCGATCTGAGCGCGCACCGGCAGCTGATGGATCAGCACGCGGAGCGAGTTCGGAACAACCTGCAACCACGCCGGCGTCGGGCGGTCGCCGAAGGTCTGGCGAGCCAGCTCAATCGGGAACTTCTCGACAGACTGCTTGCGGATGTCGATGATGTCGTATTGGGAAACCCGGTAGGACGGAACATCGACGCGCTGGCCGTTGACGTGGAAGTGGCCGTGGGTCACGAGCTGGCGAGCTGCACGACGGGTGCGAGCCAAACCTGCGCGGTACACGACGTTGTCCAGACGCGATTCCAGGATCTGCAGCAGGGTCTCGCCGGTCTTACCCGGGCGGGATGCTGCTTCCTTGTAATAACGGCTGAACTGCTTTTCCATAACGCCGTAGGTGAAGCGAGCCTTCTGCTTCTCCTGCAGCTGCGTCAGGTATTCCTTCTCCTTGGTGCGCGCACGACCGTGCTGCCCGGGAGGGTAAGGACGCTTCTCGAATGCCTGATCGCCACCGACGAGGTCGACCTTCAGACGACGAGACTTCTTGGTGATAGGACCGGTATATCTAGCCATGAGTTATTTCCTTCCCCGTATCAGACCCGGCGCCGCTTGGGCGGCCGAGTTCCGTTGTGCGCCTGCGGAGTGACGTCGGAGATGGAACCGACCTCGAGACCAGCAGCCTGAAGTGAACGAATTGCCGTCTCGCGACCCGAACCGGGGCCCTTGACGAACACATCCACCTTCTTCATGCCGTGCTCCATCGCCTTGCGAGCGGCGGATTCGGCGGCCATCTGGGCGGCGAACGGGGTGGACTTGCGGGAACCCTTGAAGCCAACGTGGCCGGCGGATGCCCAGGAAATCACAGCTCCGGAAGGATCAGTGATCGAAACGATGGTGTTGTTGAACGTGCTCTTGATGTGAGCGTGGCCGTGGGCGACGTTTTTCTTCTCTTTACGTCGGATCTTCTTCGGCGCACCCTGGCGAGTCTTGGGGGGCACAGTTTTTACCTAGCCTTCTTCTTGCCGGCGATGGTCTTCTTCGGACCCTTACGGGTACGGGCGTTCGTCTTGGTGCGCTGTCCGTGAACCGGGAGGTGACGGCGGTGCCGGATTCCCTGGTAGGAGCCAATTTCCATCTTGCGGCGAATGTCGGCCTGAACCTCGCGGCGCAGATCACCTTCCACCTTGAAGCTGGCTTCGATGTGGTCGCGCAGTGCGAGCACATCTTCATCGGTCAGGTCCTTGGAACGCAGGTCGGGGCTGATGCCCGTCGCGGCAAGGAGTTCGAGCGCACGAGTGCGGCCGACCCCATAAATGTACGTAAGTGCGATTGCCATCCGCTTGTCGCGGGGCAGATCCACTCCGGCGAGACGTGCCATATGGCGCGGTACTCCTTCACGGCTGCAGAGGTGTCGGTCGCGAGCCACCCGGTGTCTATTCCGGCCCCGGCCTCTGCCCGGGGGTGTCCGTCACCACGTACATGACGGATGGTCTCGCGATGGAAATCTCCTGTGCCCGCTGGGGAGCTCAGGAGGGGCCTGCGATTGTCAGCCTTGGCGTTGCTTGTGGCGGACGTTCTCGCAGATCACCATGACGCGGCTGTGGCGACGAATCACCTTGCACTTGTCACAGATCTTTTTGACACTCGGCTGGACCTTCATGTGCCTTCTCTTTCTTAGGTCCGGACAGATGGACTACTTGTAGCGGTAGACGATCCGGCCTTTGGTCAGGTCGTAGGTCGAGAGCTCGACCACCACCCTGTCCTCGGGGAGGATCCTGATGTAGTGCTGCCGCATCTTGCCGCTGATGTGAGCAAGGACGCGGTGGCCGTTTTCCAGTTCAACCCGGAATGAGGCGTTTGGGAGTGCTTCCACTACCCGGCCTTCGACCTCGATAGCGCCGTCTTTCTTGCTCATATCCTCCGCAATCTGAAACCGTCAGAGCCGGGATTCTTGTTCGAACCTCAGCCACTTCTACTACCACTGGCAAAAACACTCCGCCCACTCCAGCCATCCGCACGTTTTCGCTGATCAGCGATAGTGTGAACACACCGTTCCAGGCACAGCTTTGCCCCCTTCAGCGTGAACTGATGGAGGCGATTGGCCAACAAAATGGGGCATCGAGACGCACTTGGGACGGCAGTGGCGAGAAGTACCTACCACTTGAGACCGACCATGCGCCGACACGACATGCTTGCCGAGGATCGAGTCTACGTTGAAAGGCCTGATAGAACCAACTCGGCAGCAGGGGGGCGCCCCCCGCTGGCTATCCCCGATCACTGTCACCTATCACTGTCGCGATCACTGCCGCCGAACTAGGCGCCCTTCTGCGACAAGTTGGTCAGGTACGCCGCCATTCCCGCTGGGGCCCTGCCCGTCATCCGCGCGCTGGTCAGCACCGGGCTCTCCCCCGTTCGGAGAATGCGACCACCCAGCCCTTGCACGGCCTCAGCCAGCAGTGCGTCTTCATGGGTCTGAACCGCCGCAAATCCACCGGAAGTTCGATACATCCGATTGCTAATCCCGAGATTCGCCCCATGGACATGGGGATGCCCGTCAATCAGCAGGTGTGCGTCCCGCCACCGCCGAAGCAGGTGGTCCTGCAACTCGTCAGGGTCGGGACGGACGGTTCCCAACAGCATGTCGAACCCTGCACTGGCGGCTTCCAGGTGCGTGCGAAGCCAGCGCGCAGGTACCACCGAGTCCGCGTCCGTACACGCAATCCAGCCGTCATCACCCAACAGCTCGCAGGCGTACCGCGCTCCCACATGACGGACGGCGCCGACCACGCCGAGTTCGCACTCCAGGATGTCCACCCCGCCGAATGCCGCGGCTATGTCGGCGCTTGCGTCGGTGCAACTGTCCAACACCAACACGATCCGCACGCACGCGTCCGAATACGACCGCACATCATCGACCGATTCGAGCACAGCCTCGAGACTGCGGCCCAGTCGGTCCGCCTCATTACGGGCCGGTATGACGACTGCTATCCCGTTAGTGGCAGCCCGAGTTCCCGGCCAAGACGTCATAGGAGCCCCTCACTGCGGGCCACGGAGGCGACATCCGGCCCGGCGAAGACGTCGAGCAGGAAGTCCTCCTCGACATGGCTTGCCAACACGGACAACTCGGAGCGCTCCCGCAATGCCGCGTGCACGTCATCCCCGCGCAGCGGGTAGTCCGCCACCGGGTGTCGCCAGTGGCACGCGAGGATGACGCCGCCGGGTGCGAGGGAGGAAACAGCACGGCTGATGAGCAACGCCAAGTCGGGGGTGTCGCAGTAATAACCGATCTCGGAAAGCACGATGAGGTCGAAGAGGGCTTCAGGCCACTCGGCCGGGACTGCGCGCTGCTCGAATCTCACCCCGAGCGCGTCCCCAAGCCGTTGGCGCGCAGCACTTAAGGGCTTTTCGGCGATATCGGTGGCCAGCACTGTGTCGCACCGGGCGGCCAGCTCGGCAGTGAGAACACCAATGGAGCAGCCGGGCTCAAACGCGGCGGCGAACCTCTTCCGGGGCAGCGCCGCGAGGGTCAGTGCGCGCTTTCGTGCTTCATACCAACGGGTTTCGAAACCCCAGGGGTCTGCGCGGTCGCCGTAGAACTCGTCAAAGAACGCGCGTGGCAGGCTACCGACCTGCAGCCCAGGGGCAGGAGCGCTCTCGAAGTAGGACTCGTACGGCCGATCGAAATGCGCCGCAAAGTCCGGCGGCACTATGCACTCATCCCCCGCTGCTGGCGACAGCGGCAGCAACTGGCTGACATGCGCCCGCATCGCGGCGCGCTTTTTCCGGAGCTCGTCAGGTCCGAGAACAAACTTTGCCGTCGGCAGGTCCGCCGCCTCGACCTGCGACGGGATGGCCCAATGCCACCACCAGATGGGGTACTCCCACAACCGCGCGCCGGTACCGGATACCAGCGCTGCCGCGGCGTGCCCGGCAGCTTGATGGTCCGGGTGCCCGTCCCCTCGCCAGGGGGCGACGACCAGCGTGGCGGCGTCACATGTGAGAGTGTGCAGGTCGCGTGTCAGAGCCGAAAGGTGTCGCTCCAGGCCGCCATCGGGCAGGCCGAGGATGCGCACCGATGCACGCGGCGCCACTTCCCCGAGCGCGGCGTAGAGCTCCCTTCGGCGAATTCGCGCAAGGTCGGCCGGCTCATGGGTCGGCGAACCCGGGTGGGACGCCTCCCCCAGGGTTGCCACCCACACATGGATTTCGATGCCCGCGCTGCTGGCCGCCGCCAACAGACCGCCGGCCCCGAGCGATTCGTCATCCGGATGCGCCGCCAGCACGATCAGTCGGGATACTCCCGCAAGGTTCACAATTGAGGCGGCTTCGGCGTCGAGCCGGACGTCCCAGACGAGTTCGTCAGTTCCCGCATCGCGGTGGTCGAACCGGGGTGCCTGGGCGGGCGTCACCATGGCAGATCACCGGCCAGCACGTCGCGGCCCAGAGCCGCCTCATCCTTTTCCGCATGATGTTGCCGCAGGTAGATCTGCAGGTCGGCCACTCGGCGAGCGTGGTCCTCGTCCAAGGCCAGAGGTGCCGGTCCGAGGAGATGCCCCACCCTCGTGATGACGTCTTCGGCAGCGTCCGCCACCACGCAGCGCACCCGGGTAGCGAGCAGGCTACCGGCGACGCCAGTCGCGGCGCCGGAATCTACCGCCATAGCCGCAGCGGCGAGCACCGAGCGCGCTGCGGTGAGCTGCACATCCACCGCTCCCACCTGCATCTGCGAGATCTGGTCCACGTCGCGCTCGGCCAGCTTTCGGAAAAGGAACCGGGCAATGCCCACGGCGCCGCCGTACCAACATGCTGCGACACCCATTCCGCCCCAGGCGAACCCTGGCCGCTGCAAATACCAGTCCTCGTCGCCGACCGGCGTTGCTGACACCTGGTCCAGCTCGATCGCGGTCGACACCACCTGCGCCAGACCCAACGACTTCCACGCGCCTGTCTGGACCTCTATCCCAGCATCACGCAGCGAGATGGCGAACAGCCTCCGGTGGCCACCGGGAGTGTGGGCGGTGACCAACGCATCGCTCACCGACCCCGCTAAGGAACACCAGGGCTTGGTGCCCGTCAAGAGCCAGCTGCCGTCCGGCCGCTCACGGGCATCGACGGTGGCTCCGGGAGCCTCTGCGGCAAATACTCCCCACGTCGACCCGGCTGCTGCAAGGTTCAGCCCCGCTTCGGACAGTATTGCCAGCGCGTCCAGGTGGGCCTCGGCGACACGGGCCGCAGTAAGGTCGATAGCCGCGATGTCGGACAACATCTGCCAGCGCGCCGCCGTCCCACCGGAACCCGGCATCGGCGCCGCTGCGCTGAGCTCACTGGCAAGCGACAACGCCTGTGCGGCATTGCCTTTGACCCCTGCGGCTTGCACCAGGAAAGCCTGGACATCGAACGAAGATACAACGGTGACCGGCATGGCGCCCCGATCCTGAAGGCAGCACACGCCGCACAGCGAGGAGGGCCATCTGTTTGACCTGTCGAACTAATAACCGTTACCGGGTGCGGGCAAACCTCCACCGCACGCGGTTCAGTCCAGGCTGATGGGCGTGATGCCGTACGGGGCGAGCATCGCCGCTCCAGCGTCGGCGGCAGTCAGGACGCTGATGCCGTCGTCGAGGATCGCCACCGAGTGTTCGACGTGGGCGGCCCGTGAGCCGTCCTTCGTGACCACCGTCCATCCGTCGTCGAGTTCTTTCGTGACCCCGGTGCCGAGTGTCAACATGGGCTCGATCGCCAACGCCATCCCGGCGACCAACTTCAAGCCCTTGCCCTGGCGGCCAAAGTTCGGCAGAAACGGATCCATGTGCATGGCGGAGCCGATGCCGTGACCGCCGTAGCCAGCTACCTCGCCGTAACCGCGGCCGTCCCGTCGCACACTCGCTTTCACGCTGCCTTCGATGGCCGACGTGACGTCACCCATCTTGCCGCCCGCCCTCATCGCCGCGATCCCTGCCCACATCGAATCCGTAGCTGCCTGAATGAGACCGACCTCCGCAGTCGGCGCCGAACCGCCCACGTGAAAGGAAATGGCCGAATCGGAGTGCCAACCGTCGACGATGCACCCGCAGTCGATCGAAATCAGATCGCCGTCAGCCAGCACCTTCGAAGGGGAGGGAATGCCGTGCACCACTTCGTCATTCACCGACGAGCAGATGGTGCCGGTGAACCCGTGGTAGCCCTTGAAGTTGGAGATAGCGCCAGCCTCGGTGATCACCTTCGAACCGATGGCGTCGACGTCGTACGTCGTCATTCCTGGTTCGACAGCCGCGCGCATCGTCTCCAGAGCCCGAATCAGGATCAGCCCGGACGCGCGCATTTTCCGCAGTTCGTCGCGCGACTTTATTTCTATACCTTTGGACATTCGGACGCTCCCTCAACTAGAGAAGGTCTTCGCGACCCAGTGCTACAAGAATGCGATTCTGGACGTCCTCGATGGCGCCAACGCCATCGACCCGCACCACCTTGGGACCGTAGTGGTCCAGCAGCGGCGTGGTTTCCGTGTGGTAGATGCTCAAGCGACGGCTGATAGCAGCCTCGGTGTCGTCGGCGCGGCCGCGGGCCATCATCCGTTCCAGCAGCACCTCGTCGGGGGCGGTCAGCAAAAGCACGGCGTCGAGAACCAACCCGCGCTCCTCGCATAACGAGTCGAACCACTCGGCCTGCGACAGGTTGCGGGGAAATCCGTCCAACAGAAAGCCTGTGGCATCCGGCTCGGCCAAGCGATCGGCCACCATGGCGCTGGTAATGGTGTCTGGAACAAGATTGCCCGCATCCATGAACTTCTGTGCTTGCAGCCCGAGCTCCGTGCCGTGCCCAACATTTGCCCGAAAAAGATCGCCGGTGGAAACATGCGGAACGTGAAGGTGCTCGGCGAGCAGCGCTGCCTGCGTTCCCTTGCCGGCGCCCTGCGGCCCAATGATGAGCAGCCGCATCAGCGCAAGAACCCTTCGTAGTTGCGCTGCATCAATTGGGTTTCGATCTGCTTAATGGTGTCCAGACCGACACCGACCATGATCAGCACCGCGGTTCCGCCGAAGGGGAAGTTCTGGTTGTTATTGCTGCCGGTGATCTCTAGGAAGAGGTTCGGCAAAATCGCGACGATACCCAAATACAGCGAGCCCGGGAGCGTAATGCGGCTCAGGACGTACTGCAGGTATTCGGCGGTGGGGCGACCCGGACGGATACCGGGGATGAACCCGCCGTACTTCTTCAGGTCGTCGGCGCGCTCGGTGGGGTTGAAGGTAATACCGACGTAGAAGTAGGTGAAGAAGATGATCAACGCGAAGTACAGCAGGATATGCGACCAAGAGCCCTGGTCGACGATGTAGCGCTGCACCCATAGTTGCCAGCCGCCGCCGACGTAATTGCCGTCTGCGTCTCTGCCGACACCGCCGCCGATCAGCTGGATGAGCAGCGTCGGGATGTAGAGCAGCGACGTAGCGAAGATGACGGGGATGACGCCGGCCTGGTTCACCTTCAACGGCAGGTAGGTCGAGGTGCCGCCGTATTGGCGTCGGCCGATCATCCGCTTGGCGTACTGGACTTGAAGTCTGCGCTGGCCCTGTTCCACGAACACGACGGCGGTGATAACGACGAGGGCGATACCGCAGAAGATCGTGAAGATGACACCCTTTTGGTTGGTCAGGATGTTCCCGCCCTCAGCCGGGATTCGAGATGCGATCGAGGTGAAGATCAACAGCGACATACCGTTACCGATTCCGCGGTCCGTAATCAGCTCACCCATCCACATGACGGCGGCGGTGCCAGCAGTCATCGTGAGGACGAGGGTGATCAGGGCCAGTGCGCTCTGGTCGGGGATCAGCTGGTCCTTCACGGCGCAGTTCGGGAACATGCTGCCGTTCATTGCCAAGGCGATAAATGCGGTGGACTGAAGGATGCCCAGAGCGATTGTTAAATACCGGGTGTACTGCGTCATCTTCGCCTGGCCGGCCTGGCCCTGCTTCTTCAGTTCTTCGAAACGCGGGATGACGACCGTCAGCAGCTGGGTGATGATGCTCGCCGTGATGTACGGCATGATGCCAAGGGCAAAAATACTGAGCTGTAGCAGTGCGCCGCCAGAAAACAGGTTCAGCAGCGTGTATACATCCGCGGTTCCGCCCACGTTTGCATCAATGCACTGGTTGATAGCCTTATACGACACCCCTGGGGAGGGGATCGATGTGCCGATACGGTAGATCGCCAACATCCCGAGGGTGAAGAGGATCTTCTTACGTAGGTCAGGCGTCTTTAACGCCGACACGAACGCGGTGAGCAATGATCCTCCTGATATCACCGTCCCTGCTACGTAGCAGGTCCGGCCTTCGCGGGCTGACGCCCGGTCTGGCAATCTTGGCTAATGCCGTCGCAGAGTGCGGCGACACTTGTGATGAAATTCGTGGGCCCGGTAAACCGCACCATGGGGCTTGTGAGGCCCTGCCAGCGTCGCTGCGGTGAGATCGCCGTCCGTCCCGCGCACGTGGCGCAGAACAATTGGGCGCGGAACCCTGCAGAGCGCTAACGCACCCGACTCCGAACTGTAACGCACCGCAAGCCAGAACCTGTATTTTTCGGATCTGTCGGACAGTGAATCGCCGCGAGGAAGGCGAACGAGCGGACACGCGCAGCGGCCCCCGGCTGCTCCCGTACAGGAGGAGCCAGGGGCCACTGGATGAAACTGGGCTACAGAGCCGAAACGCTTCCACCGGCGGCGGCGATCTTTTCCTTCGCCGAACCGGAGAATGCGTGCGCGGTCACGTCGAGCTTGACGCCGGCAATTTCGCCTTCGCCAAGAACCTTGACCAGCTTGTTGTCGCGAACGAGGCCAGCGGCCACGATCTCGTCAACGCCCACGGAGCCACCTGCGGGGAAGTGCTCGGCCAGCTGGCCGATGTTCACTACCTGGTAGCTGACGCGGAATCGGTTCTTGAAGCCCTTGAGCTTCGGCAGACGCATGTGAATGGGGATTTGCCCACCCTCGAAGCCTGCGGGGACGTTCTTCCGTGCGCCGGTACCCTTGGTACCGCGACCGGCGGTCTTACCCTTGGAGCCTTCACCACGGCCGACGCGAGTCTTGGCAGTCTTGGCTCCAGGAGCGGGACGCAGATGATGGATTTTAATCGTCATCTACTTCACTCCCCTTCAGTGTCTGAGACCGTCTCGACCGAGATCAGGTGACGGACGGTGTGGATGTACCCACGGTTCACGGCGTTGTCCGGGACAACGACCGTCTGGTGGATCTTCTTCAGGCCGAGCGAACGCACGGTTTCCCGCTGGTTCGGCTTGACGCCGATGATGGACTTCTTCTGAGTGACGGCGAAAGCCATATCAGGCCCCCTGTCCAGCACGCGCCCGCAACATAGCGGCCGGAGCGACGTCTTCGATCGGCAACCCACGACGGGCAGCGACCTCTTCGGGACGAACCAGACCCTTGAGACCAGCGATCGTGGCATGCACGATGTTGATCGGGTTGTCCGAACCGAGCGACTTGGACAGAATGTCGTGGATTCCGGCGCACTCCAGCACGGCCCGCACCGGACCACCGGCGATGACGCCGGTACCCGGGGAAGCCGGACGGAGGAGCACGACACCAGCAGCCGCTTCACCCTGGATGGGGTGCGGGATGGTGCTGGCGATACGCGGAACCTTGAACATGCTCTTCTTGGCCTCTTCAACACCCTTGGCGATTGCCGCGGGAATTTCTTTGGCCTTGCCGTAGCCGACACCGACGGAACCGTTTCCGTCACCGACGACGATCAGGGCGGTGAAGCTGAAGCGACGACCACCCTTAACTACCTTGGACACGCGGTTGGTGGCGACAATGCGCTCCATCAGCGGGTTCTTCTCTACGACAGCGTCGCGGCGACCGTCACGACGGCCTCCATCACGACGGCCTCCATCACGACGATCGTTGCTGGCACCGCCAGCACCGCCGGCGCCGCCTGTAGCCTGCGACGAGTTGCCGTCGCGGCGTTGGGGTCCGGGCATTAGATGTCCCTCTCGATCTTGTTCTTCATGATCAGAACTCCAGTCCGCCGCTGCGAGCAGCGTCGGCCAGGGCCGCAATGCGACCGTGATACTTGTCGCCGCCGCGGTCGAAGACCACGGAGGAGATGCCGGCAGCCTTCGCGCGGTCGGCGATCAATTCGCCTACCTTGCGGGCTTTGGCTGTCTTGTCGCCGTCTGCGCTGCGCAGGTCGGCTTCCAGGGTCGAGGCCGAAACAACGGTCTGGCCGATGCTGTCGTCAACAACCTGAACGAAAAGGTGACGCGAGGAGCGGTTGACAACCAGACGCGGACGAGCCGCGGTGCCGACAACCTTCTTGCGAAGCCGGAAGTGGCGACGGGTACGTGCGGCAGAGCGGACCTGCGAGATGCTCTTGCCGGTGCGCTTGCCGATCCTTGTGTTTACAGAGTTGGCAGCCATTACTTACCTGTCTTTCCGACCTTGCGCCGGACAACTTCGCCGGCGTAACGCACGCCCTTACCCTTGTACGGGTCAGGCTTGCGCAACTTGCGGATGTTGGCGGCGACTTCGCCGACCAACTGCTTGCTGATTCCTTCGACGCGGAACTTTGTCGGGGTTTCGACCACGAAGGTGATTCCCTCCGGCGCGATAACCGGCACCGGGTGCGAGTAACCGAGTGCGAACACCAGGTCCTTGCCCTCGACTGCGACACGGTAACCAACACCAACGATTTCCATTGGCTTGACGTAGCCCTCGGTGACGCCAACAACCATGTTGCTGACGAGAGTGCGGGTCAGGCCGTGGCGGGAGCGTGAGTCGCGCTCGTCGTTGGGGCGGGTGACGGCAAGGGTGCCGTCTTCTTCGCGGGTGACGGAGATCGGCTCGACAACCTGGTGGGACAAGGTGCCCTTGGGGCCCTTGACCACGATCGAAGCGCCGTCGATGGCTACGTCAACGCCCGCGGGGACGGTGATGGGCAATCTTCCAATACGTGACATTGTGGCTCTCCCTTACCAGACGTAGGCGAGAACTTCCCCGCCCACCTTCTGCTTCGCGGCCTGACGATCAGTCATCAAGCCGGTGGACGTGGAGATAATCGCAATGCCAAGGCCGCCAAGGACCTTGGGCAGCTCGGTGGAGCGGGAATAGATCCGCAGTCCGGGCTTGGAGACACGCTTGATGCCGGCCAGCGAGCGTTCGCGGCTGGGGCCGTACTTCAAGGTGATCTTCAACGTTTTACCAACGGTGGCATCTTCGGTGGTCCAGGAGCCGATGTAGCCCTGCTTTACCAGGATGTCCGCGATATTGCCCTTCAACTTGCTGAAGGGCATGGAGACCTCGTCGTGATACGCCGAGTTTGCATTACGGAGACGCGTCAGCATGTCCGCAATCGGGTCTGTCATTGTCATGGCAGGTAACGCCTTTCCCGCCGCGGTTCCTCTCACGCGATCACTCACGAGGGGCCTTCGACGAAGTGTGCTGGGCGTGATGCTCAGCGGTGCTTTCTGCTGGTCCGAATTGGCCAGCAGAATATCTGGGGCAGAACTGACTACCAGCTGGACTTGGTGATGCCCGGCAGTTCGCCGCGGTGAGCCATCTCGCGGGTCTTGATACGGGACAACCCGAACTTGCGGAGGAATCCACGCGGACGACCGTCAGAGGCATCGCGGTTGCGGTAGCGGGTAGCGCTCGAGTCGCGGGGCAGCTTCTGCAGAGCGGATTGCGCCGCCTGCTGCTCTTCCTGCGTCGTGTTCACGCCGACGATGATGGCCTTGAGTTCCGCGCGACGTACCGCGTGACGCTCAACCAACACCTTGCGCTTGTTGTTCTTGACAATCTTTGAAGTCTTGGCCATATCAGATCTCCTTGAAGGGGAAGCCCAGGAGCTTCAGCAGTGCGCGACCTTCGTCGTCGGTGGCAGCCGTGGTAACCACGGTGATGTCCATACCGCGCGGACGGTCGATCCGGTCGATATCGATCTCGTGGAACATCGACTGTTCGTTCAGACCGAAGGTGTAGTTGCCGTTGCCGTCGAACTGCTTGCCCGAGAGGCCGCGGAAGTCGCGGATACGGGGCAGCGCGATGGTCAGCAACCGGTCCAGGAACTCCCACATGCGGTCGCCGCGGAGGGTGACCTTTGTGCCGATGGGCATGCCTTCGCGCAGCTTGAACTGTGCGATGGACGTCTTGGCCTTCTTCACCTCGGGCTTTTGCCCGGTGATGGCTGTGAGGTCGCGAACGGCGCCTTCGATGAGCTTCGCATCACGCGCGGCCTCACCGACACCCATGTTCACGACAACCTTGACCACGCCAGGAATCTGCATGACGTTGCCGTAGCTGAACTGCTCTTGCAGGCTGCTCTTGATCTCGGCCGCGTAGCGAGCCTTGAGACGCGGAACTTCCTTGGCGTGTACGTCTTGGAATTCTGCGGTTGTCATTACAGGTCCTTCCCGGTGCGACGGGAAACGCGAACACGGCGCACCTTGTCGCCCGTTTCGTCCAGACGGGTTCCGACGCGGGTCGGCTTGCCTTCGGCATCAACAACCATGACGTTGGAGATGTGGATGGCTGCTTCCTGAGTCACGATGCCACCGGTCTTGGCGCCACGCTCGGTGCTGGAGACCGCGGTGTGCTTCTTGATCCGGTTGACGCCTTCGACCAGGACTCGGTTGGTGTCGGGGTAAGCCTGAATGACCTTGCCCTTGGCGCCCTTGTCCTTGCCGGCGATGACGAGGACGGTGTCGCCCTTTTTCACCTTCATACCCATGGTTACAGCACCTCCGGTGCCAGTGAAATGATCTTCATGTACTTCTTGTCGCGCAGCTCGCGGCCGACCGGCCCGAAGATGCGAGTGCCGCGGGGATCGCCATCAGCCTTGATCAGGACAGCGGCGTTCTCGTCGAACTTGATGTAGGAGCCGTCTTGACGACGCCTCTCCTTGACGGTGCGAACGATGACGGCTTTGACGACGTCACCCTTCTTGACCCCGGCGCCCGGGATGGCATCCTTGACAGTTGCGACGATGATGTCGCCAATGCCTGCGTACCGACGGCCGGAGCCACCGAGTACACGGATGCAGAGGATCTCCTTGGCGCCGGTGTTATCGGCCACCCGGAGTCGCGATTCCTGCTGAATCACTGCATACCGCTTTCTTATCGACTGCTTGCTGGTTCTGTCGCCGACACACTAAAAGGCAAGAGGAAGTTCAGGCGTCATACCTGACTTTTCACTCTTGCCCTGCTCGCCGCACTGCGGCGGGCTTTATGCTTCGGTTATTGACAGTTCCCTGGCGGGATTTCCGACCTCGCCAGGCCAGATACGAGACGCGGCTCTCGCGAGCCATGTCCCAATGGGCCAGACTACGGCATGAGGCGGGTCTGCGCTAATCAAGCGGCTGCTGTCTTGCGGCTGCTGTCTTGCCGCTGCTGTCTTGCCGCGGCGCGCTCCCTGTATTTACCGCCCAGTGAAGGTTTTCCACGCAGTATCACGTGATTCTGCGTGAGAAACCTGCACTCGAGAGGTCAGTGCGCCGGAATAGCACGGCCCTGCAGCTGGCTCAGAGTCTGCCGGATCGTCCGGACCACCCACGCGGGATCATTGACGATTTGGCGCCACGTGAAGCGGAGCACCGTCCAGCCCACCGCGGTGAACTCGGCGTCTCGGAGACGATCGGACTCGAACGCTGCCCGCGTTCCATGACTCTCGAAACCGTCGATCTCGATCAGCAGCGGGACATCTTCGAATCTGAGGTCGGGAATCCGGTACGCCTTGCCCACGCGTATTTTGCTGTTGGCCACCCACCCTCCGATGCCAGCGGCGCGAAGATCTGCGTGAAACCTCCGTTCGGCAGCGGACCAGGGATGAGTCGCGCACTGGGCGACCGCCTCCCTGGCAGCGGCCCATCCCCTGCTTCCGCGGCCGAGATCCAAGGTGCGCTCCAGAACCGGCGCCCTGAGCCTGCTCAAACGCGCCAACGTATCGAGCACGTCTGCGTTGCCCACCGCGCTCAGATCCACGGCTGTTCGATGCTGCGACGTCAACTGAAGTCCGTCATGAAAGCGCGTGTCGGCGGTAGGCACACTGCGCCGTCGCACGATTAGCCCGGATCGACCAGGTTTGCCTTGGCTGGGCGGGATCCACACCTCTACCGACGTTGGAGCCGAAGTGGTTACGCCCCACCACCAGGCCGCGGCATCCATGGCGATGACGGCGCGCTCCCCCGCCCACAACCAGGTAGCCCGAACACGCGTTCGGCCGTGGTCACGTGCGGCGTCTGAGTCGGCCAGGTACACGCCCGGATGCAGCCGGCGCCAGCTGCCACGAGTCACCCATTGTTCGTACCGCCTATCTGCGAGGCCGGTGGCTCGCGCCTGCGCCCTGGTAATCAGCCCCTCTTGGAGTTCGATGGTTTTATCGAGGCCGAATGTCTGTGCCAGGTCGATGAGGTTCATCGTCTCAGTGGACTGGGTTTGCTAGGGCGACACCGTTATGCCCGGGCGATTGTGGACAGCGGAGCGCTTGTGGACAGACCCCAACTTTGGCCGAGTGAATGTTTTCCACGCGGGAATGGGCATTTTTGCGTGGCATACCTGCACTCGGCGAGCATTTCCGGCTTGGTCGTCGCAGTGGTCCCCATCGCGGGATGGTCTGTGTGGCGCCCACCAGCGCAGGTTTCTTCAGCTGCCACGGGTCACGCGATGAATCTTCCGTGGTTCTGGACGAACGCATCACCGTCCAGAACCATCTGGACACCAGCGGCACGATCACCACCATCTGAATGAGGCCACCGCTTCGCAGGACGGAACCCTAGTTCAACACTGAGCGCCGTCTCTGGATCCCAAATAAGTCAATCGAACGGGTCCACCGGAAAGAGCGCGGTCTGATCAATGTGGCATTCTGCCGAGACCACGGCCCCGGACCGGTCCGGCCGCCCACGTCAGAAAGCACTTGGACCCGGCGAAGCGCTGACAGCACTTCTAGGCCGCGCGAGAACCAGGACATTCCCAGTCGAGGCCTGGACTTGGCCCACCGTAGGTGGGCCCTTCCCGAAAACCACAGCAGCCCCGGAGCCAATCGGCGCCGGGGCTGCTGGGTACTAGGACTACTTAGCCTTTTCGAGGATCTCGACAAGGCGCCACCGCTTGGTGGCGGACAACGGACGGGTCTCCATCACGAGAACGCGATCGCCAATACCGGCGGCGTTGGCCTCGTCATGAACGTGCACCTTGGAGGTGCGACGGATGACCTTGGAGTAACGCGGGTGCTTGACCCGATCTTCCAACGCCACGACAACAGTCTTGTTCATCTTGTCGCTGACGACGAGGCCTTCGCGGACCTTGCGGTCGTTGCGCTTGTCGACGGCAACTTCTTCGGTACCCGCAGCAGCGGTGTTCTCTTGCTCGCTCACGCGGATACTCCATTTCCTTCAGGTCCGGTCGAAAGACCGAGTTCGCGTTCACGCATCACGGTGTAGATGCGGGCGATATCGTGCTTGACCGTACGCAGCCGACGGTTGTTGTCCATCTGGCCAGTGGCCATCTGGAATCGGAGGTTGAAAAGCTCCTCCTTGCCCTCCCGCAGACGCAGAAGGAGTTCGTCACCGTTAAGCTCGCGCATTGCGTTCGCCGCAGTCTGTTCAGCCATCAGATGTCACCACCCTCTCGCGTAATGATCCGGCACTTCATGGGCAATTTGTGGATTGCGCGGCGCAGGGCCTCGCGGGCGATCTCTTCAGTCGGGTAGCTCATCTCGAACAGGACGCGGCCTGGCTTGATGTTAGCGACCCACCACTCCGGCGAACCCTTACCGGAACCCATGCGGACTTCCGCAGGCTTCTTTGTGAGGGGACGGTCCGGGAAGATGTTGATCCAAATCTTGCCGCCACGCTTGATATGACGGGTCATAGCAATACGAGCGGATTCGATCTGTCGATTGGTGACGTACGCGGGCTCGAGAGCCTGGATGCCGAAGTCACCGAAGGTGACGGCGGTGCCGCCGGACGCCATGCCGACCCTGTTGGGACGGTGCTGCTTCCGGTGCTTTACCTTGCGGGGAATGAGCATGGGTCAGCTCTCCGTGTTCTCAGCGGCAACCGGAGCTGCTGCTGTTTCAGGATCGGCTGCGGCACGGCCGGCCTCGGTGGAGGTCGGGGTGGTGCCGGAAGCGCCGGACCGTCGACGAGCCGGGCGCTCTGCGCGGTCGTCACGACGACCCGCCGGGGCACCAGCTGAACGCTGAGCTGCAGCTGCAGCTTCGGCCTTCTGCTCGCCAAGGGTGCCCAAAAGGTCACCCTTGTAGATCCAGACCTTGACGCCGATGCGGCCGAATGTGGTCTTGGCTTCGAAGAAGCCGTAGTCAATGTTCGCGCGCAGGGTGTGCAGCGGCACACGACCTTCGCGGTAGAACTCTGCGCGGGACATTTCGGCCCCACCCAGACGACCGGAGCACTTCACACGGATGCCCTTGACGCTGCTGGACCGCAGAGCGGTTTGCATCGACTTGCGCATCGCGCGACGGAAGCTCACGCGGTTAGACAGCTGCTCGGCAACACCCTGAGCGACGAGCTGAGCGTCGGACTCCGGGTTGCGCACCTCGAGGATGTTGAGCTGCACCTGCTTGCCGGTCAACTTCTCCAGCTGGGTCCGAATGCGATCGGCTTCGGCGCCGCGGCGGCCGATGACGATGCCGGGGCGTGCGGTGTGGATGTCCACCCGTACACGGTCCCGGGTGCGCTCGATCTCAACCTTGGAGATACCAGCGCGGTCCATGCCCTTGGACATGAGCTTGCGGATGGCAACATCCTCAGCGACGTACTCGGCGTATGCCTTGTCGGCGTACCAGCGTGAAGTCCAATCGGTGGTGATACCGAGTCGGAATCCATGCGGGTTGATCTTCTGACCCACTAGGAGGCCCTACCCTTCAAATTCTTGGTGCCGCTGGTGCGGCGGGCCCGTGAGCCATCAGCACCGGCCGGCACCGAGGCGACGACGATCGTGATGTGGCAGGTCCGCTTACGGATGCGGAAGGCGCGACCCTGTGCGCGAGGCTGGAACCGCTTCATGGTCGGACCCTCGTCGACGAACGCGGTCTGGATGAACAGCGAATCGCGGTCCAACCCATCGTTGTTCTCGGCGTTGGCCACGGCGGAGGCGATAACCTTGGCGACCGGTTCGGCTGCTGCTTGCGGAGCGAAGCGCAGGATAGTCAACGCTTCGGCAGCGGCGCGGCCACGGACCAGGTTGATGACGCGTCGCGCCTTCATCGGGGTCATGCGGACGTATCGTGCGGTGGCGCTGGCCGTCTGCAACGGCTCGGCGTTCTTATGGGACTGAGTCATGGAAATCAGCCTCTCCTTGAACGGCGGTCGTCCTTGACGTGACCCTTGAAGGTCCGTGTCGGAGCGAATTCGCCCAATTTGTGGCCGACCATCGACTCGGTGACGAACACCGGGACGTGCTTGCGGCCGTCGTGAACGGCGATCGTGTGACCCAGCATGTCGGGGATGATCGTCGAACGACGCGACCAGGTCTTAATTACGGCTTTGGAACCCTTGTCATTAGCGACATCCACCTTCTTGAGCAGGTGGTCATCGATGAACGGGCCCTTCTTGAGGCTGCGTGGCATCTGTGCTCTACCTTCCTACTCAGATTTGGGTTGCTGTTAATGGGGCGACGGTGAATTTCAGGCTCATCGCTTCTTGCCACCCTTACGACGACGACGAACGATCAGCTTGTCGCTGGCCTTGTTTGGCCTGCGGGTACGCCCTTCCGGACGACCCTTCGGGTTAACAGGGTGACGACCACCGGAGGTCTTACCTTCACCACCACCGTGCGGGTGGTCGACCGGGTTCATGGCGACACCACGGACGGAGGGGCGCTTGCCCTTCCAGCGCATACGGCCGGCCTTGCCCCAGTTGATGTTGGACTGCTCGGCATTGCCGACCTCGCCGATGGTGGCGCGGCAGCGGACGTCGACGTTCCGGATTTCACCGGACGGCAAACGAAGCTGAGCGTAAGGACCGTCCTTGGCAACGAGCTGCACGCTGGTCCCTGCGGACCGAGCGATCTTGGCGCCGCCACCTGGGCGGAGCTCGATGTTGTGGATGACCGTACCGACCGGGATGTTGCGCAGCGGCAGGTTGTTACCGAACTTGATATCAGCGCCCGGACCAGTTTCGATCGCGGCGCCCTGAACCAGCTTGTTCGGGGCAATGATGTAGCGCTTCTCGCCGTCCGCGAAATGCAGCAGCGCGATACGCGCTGTGCGGTTCGGGTCGTACTCAATGTGGGCGACCTTGGCGGGCACCCCATCTTTGTCCGCACGACGGAAGTCGATGATGCGGTAGGCACGTTTGTGCCCGCCGCCCTGGTGGCGAGCGGTAACTCGGCCGTGAACGTTACGACCACCCTTGGAGTGCAGTGGGGCGATCAGCGACTTCTCTGGTGTCGTACGAGTGATTTCAGCAAAGTCTGAAACCGAGGCGCCACGACGACCAGGAGTGGTCGGCTTGTATTTACGTATACCCATGGTGTTTTCTCTGCGTCCCTATTTTTCAGGCGCCGTTGAAGATCTCGATCGGCTTGCTGTCCTTAGACAGCGTGACGATCGCGCGCTTGGTCGACTTGCGTTGTCCGAATCCGGCCTTGGTCCGCTTGCGCTTACCAGTCCGGTTCAAGGTGTTCACGGAAACGACCTTGACGTTGAAGATCTTCTCGATAGCGATCTTGATCTGCGTCTTGTTCGAGTCCGGGTGCACAACAAACGTGTAGCGGCCGGTCTCGAGAAGTGCGTAGCTCTTCTCCGAAACTACGGGCGCCTGGATGATGTCGCGAGGATCAGTAAGGTCGCTCACTTGTCGTCCTCGCTTTCTTCTTTAGCAGCCTTCGCAGGCTTGTCTGCCTTTGCCGGCTTCTCAGCCTTGGGGGCCTTTTCTGCCTTTTCAGCCTTGGGGGCTTTCTCAGCCACGTCAGCCTTCTCAGCCTTGGGTGCCTTCACTGCGGCGTCAGCCTTGGGTGCCTTCTCGGTGCTGACCGATGCACCCGAAACAACCGCAGCTTCTTCGCCGTGGAAGGTCAGGAACTCATCGAACGAAGACTTGGTGAAAACCACGTCATCGGAGCGCAGCACGTCGTAGGTGTTGAGCTGATCGGCCCACAGCAGGTGAACCTGCTCCAGGTTGTTCAAGCTCTTCACGCCAACCTCGTCCTCACGAGAGATCACCACAAGGATGTTCTTCGCGGTGGACACGTAGCCGAGTGCGGAGCGAGCACCCTTCGTGGAAGGAGCTGCGCCAGCCACCAAGCTGGACAGGATGTGGATGTTTCCGCCGCGCGCCCGATCGGACAAAGCACCGCGCAGGGCGGCAGCCTTCATCTTCTTGGGGGTGCGCTGGTCGTACTTGCGCGGAACCGGTCCGTGCGAGATACCGCCGCCGACGAACTGCGGGGAGCGGGTGGAACCCTGGCGGGCGCGACCTGTTCCCTTCTGGCGATACGGCTTCTTGCCACCACCGGAAACCTCGCCGCGTGTCTTGGTCGAGTGGGTGCCCTGGCGAGCTGCAGCCAACTGGGCCACTACCACCTGGTGCATGAGCGGAATCGAAGCCTGAGCATCAAAGATGCTGTCTGGCAATTCAACGCTGCCCTCGGCCTTACCAGCGGGGGAAGTGATCTGAACGGTTGTCATATCAGGCACCCTTCACTGGCTTGGCGGTCTTCGCGACGCTCTTGATGGCGGTCTTCACCAGCAGTAGTCCACCCTTGGGGCCGGGAACGGCGCCCTTGATCAGGATGTAACCCTTGTCAGCGTCGACTGCGTGAACGGTGAGGTTCTGGGTCGTGACCTTGTCATGCCCCATCCGGCCCGCCATGCGCATGCCCTTGAAGACACGGCCGGGGGTCGAGCAGCCACCGATGGAGCCGGGGCTGCGGTGCTTGCGGTGCACACCGTGACCAGCGCCGAGGCCCTTGAACCCGTGGCGCTTCATTACACCGGCGGTGCCTTTACCTTTGCTGGTGCCGGTGACGTCAACTTCGACGCCAGCCTCGAACACCTGCGAAGCGGTCAGCTCCTGGCCGATTTCGTATCCGGATGTGTCATCGGTCCGCATTTCGACGAGGTGACGACGCGGCGTCACCCCTGCCTTGGCGAAGTGACCAGCCTCGGGCTTGGTCACCTTGCGTGGGTCGATCGCCCCGAACGCGAACTGGACGGCCGAGTAGCCATCCTTTTCTACGGTCCGGACGGCGGTGATGACGACCGGGCCAGCAGCAACGACGGTGACCGGGACAACCCGGTTGCTCTCGTCGAAGACCTGGGTCATTCCGAGTTTGTGACCCAGAATTCCCTTGATCGTGTTAGCCATAGTTGAAAAACCTTTTCTCCTCGAGATTTCTCATCCCAAGGGGTCGTGAGATCCCTACTGGATGTTGACGTCAACCGACGCCGGCAGATCGATACGCATGAGAGCGTCAACGGTCTTCGGCGTGGGGTCGAGAATGTCGATGAGGCGCTTATGGGTGCGCATCTCGAAGTGCTCCCGCGAGTCCTTGTACTTGTGCGGCGAGCGGATAACGCAGTACACGTTTTTCTCCGTGGGCAACGGCACTGGGCCGACCACACGCGCTCCCGTACGAGTCACCGTTTCCACGATCTTGCGCGCTGAGGCGTCGATCGCTTCGTGGTCATAGGCCTTAAGCCTGATGCGGATCTTTTGTCCCGCCACGCTTGCCGTCCTTTGTCTTGGGTGAAGCAATGGTCATTACTGGGGAATTGCCGTAATTTCTGGTGACGCTGTGGTTCTGGTGACGCTGTGGTTTTGGTGAAGCTGGTCGTGCAAGCGTGAGGGCGAAATTCACCCTGGCGGGGCAGCGCACGTCCTTAGCCAGGAGGCGCAACAAAAGCTGCCGTACGTATTCGTTTCCGCTGCCACTATTCACATGTCCGGGGTCCTCCGGTCCACGCTGTCGGGCGTGTCGCCCTACTGCGCTCACGCGCCATTCACCGTGGAGGCGACTGACGGGTGGGTGGACCGAATGCGCTCACGGGGAGCGCGGTGGTTCCTGGTGCTGCTGTCAAGTCAAGCTGTTGCGCTGGGATCGGGCTGCGTTGTCGTCATGCTGAAAGCACGTGTCACTAGCGAGCCCTACAAAAGGCAACCTGACGAGTATGCCCCATAGCGCCGGTCGAGGGCAAATCGACAGCCACACAGTGCTGCCAGACACACCTCCCCCTCCCCCGCAGACAAAGGAACCCCCGCAGCCAAGAGCTGCGGGGGTTCCTTCAACGAACTACGAGATCGTGGATCAGACCAGGATCTTCGTGACGGAGCCGGCACCAACGGTGCGGCCACCTTCACGGATGGCGAAGCGAAGGCCGTCTTCGATGGCGATCGGCTGAATCAGCTTCACGGTCATCTCGGTGGTGTCGCCGGGCATGACCATTTCGGTGCCCTCGGGGAGGGTAACGACGCCGGTCACGTCAGTGGTGCGGAAGAAGAACTGCGGGCGGTAGTTGTTGAAGAACGGGGTGTGGCGTCCGCCTTCGTCCTTGCCCAGGATGTAGACCTGAGCTTCGAACTCGGTGTGCGGGGTGATGGAACCCGGCTTGACAACAACCTGTCCACGCTCGACGTCGTCGCGCTTGGTGCCGCGCAGCAGCAGTCCGGCGTTGTCGCCAGCCTGCGCGTTGTCGAGCAACTTGCGGAACATTTCGATGCCGGTGACGGTGGTCTGGAAGGACTTCGGCTTGATGCCGACGATTTCGACAGTCTCGTTAACGTTGAGAATTCCACGCTCGATCTTGCCGGTGACGACAGTTCCACGACCGGTGATGGTGAAGACATCTTCGATCGGCATCAGGAACGGCTTGTCAGTGTCGCGGAGGGGCTCCGGCACGGACTCGTCGACTGCGTCCATCAGTTCCTGGACGGTGGCAACCCACTTGGGGTCGCCTTCCAGTGCCTTGAGGCCCGAGGTGCGGATGACGGGGACGTTGTCGCCGTCGAAGTCCTGCGAGGACAGCAGTTCGCGGACCTCCATTTCGACGAGCTCGAGGATTTCCTCGTCGTCGACCATGTCAGACTTGTTCAGGGCCACGAGGATGTACGGAACCCCAACCTGGCGAGCCAAGAGCACGTGCTCCTTGGTCTGCGGCATCGGGCCGTCAGTGGCGGCGACGACCAAGATCGCACCGTCCATCTGTGCAGCGCCGGTGATCATGTTCTTGATGTAGTCAGCGTGGCCGGGAGCGTCGACGTGCGCGTAGTGACGCTTCTCGGTCTGATATTCGACGTGCGCGATGTTGATGGTGATACCGCGCTGGCGCTCTTCCGGCGCCTTGTCGATCTGATCGAACGCCGCGGCGGCGTTCAATGTCGGGAACTTGTCGTGCAGGACCTTCGTGATGGCCGCTGTCAGGGTCGTCTTGCCATGGTCGACGTGACCAATGGTGCCGATGTTGACGTGCGGTTTACTCCGGTCGAACTTTGCCTTCGCCACTGCTGTCCTCCTCAGGACTATATTTTTTCTACCCGTGCGACTTCTAGGTTGTGACGTCTGCAGGGCTTGTACAAGGGTGGTAGCTACCGGGGCACATGAAGCGCACCGGCAGCCCGATCAATCGTAATGCGAGATGGGCCGAAACCCACTACTCACGTAAGTGGTGACTATTCGCCGTTCTGCTTGGCGATGATTTCCTTGGCCACGTTCGCGGGAACCTCGGCGTAGGAATCAAACACCATCGAATAGCTGGCGCGACCGGCGGTGCGCGAACGCAAATCGCCGACGTAGCCGAACATCTCAGACAACGGAACCAACGCGGTAACCACGCGGGCGCCACTGCGCTCGTCCATGCCCTGAATCTGGCCACGGCGAGAGTTAAGGTCGCCGATGACGTCGCCCATATTTTCTTCGGGGGTGACGACTTCGACACTCATCATCGGTTCGAGCAAGACAGGCTTGGCCAACCGGGCCGCTTCCTTCATTGCGATCGAACCGGCGATCTTGAACGCCATTTCGGACGAGTCAACGTCGTGGTAGGCGCCATCAACCAGGGTCAGCTTGACGCCGAGCATCTGGTAGCCGGCCAGGATGCCGTACTGCAGAGCATCCTGTGCACCCGCATCGACCGACGGAATGTATTCGCGAGGAATACGTCCACCGGAGACAGCATTGACGAATTCGTACGTCGCACCATTGGACGTGGTCATGTCCAACGGTTCGACGGTGATCAGGATCTTGGCGAACTGGCCGGATCCACCCGTCTGCTTCTTGTGGGTGTAGCTGTACTTTTCGACTGTGCCGCGGATGGTCTCGCGGTAGGCGACCTGCGGCTTACCGATGTTGGCCTCGACACCGAATTCACGGCGCATCCGGTCAACCAGAATGTCCAGGTGGAGCTCGCCCATACCGGAAATAACGGTCTGGCCGGTCTCTTCGTCATTCTCGACCTTGAACGTCGGGTCTTCCTCGGCCAACTTCTGAATGGCAGTACCCAACCGCTCCTGATCGGACTTGGTCTTCGGCTCAATAGCCACCGAGATCACCGGTGCGGGGAAGCTCATCGACTCCAAGATGATCGGGTTGGCCGGATCGGCCAACGTGTCACCCGTGGTGGTCTGCTTAAGCCCCATGACGGCAACGATGTCGCCGGCGCCGACCGAGGCCAGCTCCTCACGCTTGTTGGCGTGCATCTGGTAGATCTTGCCGATCCGTTCCTTGCGGTCCTTGGTCGCATTCGTGACCTGGGTACCGGCCTCAAGGGTGCCGGAGTAGACGCGGACGAAGGTCAGCTTGCCCAGGTGCGGGTCGGTCTGAACCTTGAACGCGAGGCCGGAGAACGGAGCCTTTGCATCTGGCTCGCGGATCGCCTCGGTCTCGCCGTCCTTCAGCAGACCATGGGTCGCACCGATGTCCAGCGGCGACGGCAAGTAGGCAACAACCGCGTCGAGCATGGGCTGAATGCCCTTGTTCTTGAACGCGCTGCCGCACACCACCGGATTGAGCTTGCCTGCAATGGTGGCCCGACGGATCGCGGCGTGAATCTGCGGGATGGTGAGCTCTTCGCCGGCCAGGTAGGACTCCATGGCTTCGTCGTCGCCCTCGGAGACCGCTTCGATCAGCTTTTCGCGCCACTCGACTGCGTCGTCATGCATATCGGCAGGGATCTCTTCGATCGAGTAGTCCTCGCCCTTGACGGTCTCGCCGCGCCAGGTCAACGCACGCATTTCGATGAGATCGACAACACCGATGAAGTCGCCTTCGGCGCCGATCGGGAGCTGCAGAACTGCGGGCTTGGCCTTCAGCCGATCGACCATCATGTCGATGCAGCGGAAGAAGTTGGCGCCCGTACGGTCGAGCTTGTTGACGAAGCACATCCGCGGGACCTTGTACTTCTCAGCTTGACGCCATACCTGCTCGGTCTGCGGCTCGACACCGGCAACACCGTCATACACGGCGACCGCGCCGTCGAGGACGCGGAGGCTGCGCTCCACCTCGACGGTAAAGTCAACGTGACCGGGGGTGTCGATGATGTTGATCTTGTGCTTCTTCCACCACGTGGTGGTGGCGGCGGAGGTAATGGTGATACCCCGCTCCTGCTCCTGCTCCATCCAGTCCATGACGGCGCCGCCGTCGTGCACTTCGCCGATCTTGTACGTGACACCGGTGTAGAACAGAATGCGCTCGGTCGTCGTGGTCTTACCCGCGTCGATGTGCGCCATAATCCCGATATTTCGGGTCATATCAAGGTCAAGGGCTATTGCCACTTGCGCTTCTCTTCTCGTCTTGTTGATGTGTTGTGCCGCAAGGCTTGTAGCGACACGCAAAGCTCAAAAATGCCAGCCTGAGCCAGCAGAACCCTCGACTACCAGCGGTAGTGCGCGAAGGCCTTGTTCGACTCGGCCATCTTGTGGGTGTCCTCGCGACGCTTCACTGCGGCACCAAGGCCATTGGAGGCGTCGAGGAGCTCGTTCATCAGTCGCTCGGTCATGGTCTTCTCGCGGCGAGCCTTGGAGAATCCGACCAACCAGCGCAACGCCAACGTGGTGCTGCGGCCGGCCTTTACCTCGACCGGGACCTGGTAGGTGGCGCCACCAACACGACGGCTGCGAACTTCCAGGGTGGGCTTGACGTTGTCAAGCGCACGCTTGAGCGTGACGACCGGGTCGGTCTGGGTCTTTTCGCGGCAACCTTCGAGGGCGCCGTAGACGATTGCCTGGGCGACGGAACGCTTACCGTCGAGCAGAACCTTGTTCACCAGCTGGGTGACCAGCGGGGAGTTGTAGACCGGGTCGGCGACCAGTGGGCGCTTCGGTGCTGGGCCTTTACGAGGCATATCAGTTGCCCTTCTTCGCGCCGTAGCGGCTGCGTGCCTGCTTGCGTCCCTTGACACCCTGGGTGTCGAGGGAGCCGCGGATGATCTTGTAACGGACACCGGGGAGATCCTTCACCCGGCCACCACGCACGAGCACGATGGAGTGCTCCTGCAGGTTGTGACCTTCGCCCGGGATGTAGGCGGTGACTTCGACTTGGCTGGTGAGCTTGACGCGAGCCACCTTACGAAGCGCGGAGTTCGGCTTCTTCGGGGTGGTGGTGTACACGCGAGTGCACACACCGCGACGCTGGGGCGAACCCTTGAGCGCCGGAGTCTTCGTCTTGGAGATCTTGTCCGTCCGGCCCTTGCGGACCAGCTGTTGAATCGTGGGCATGTACTAGTGCTCTTTCCTCGTTGGCTTGTGAATAATTCGGGGGTGTGCTGATCCTGGGCTAAAAGCCCAGGTCAACTGCGGCGCACCCTCCCCCGAGGTCGGGCGTGTCGCAAGCGGATGCCTACGCACGCCATGCAACGCAATTCTTGGCCTCACTGTTGAGTCTGCGGGAAACTCGAACTACCCCCGGCGGCGCAGTCAACTACGCGCGCGAAGGGTTTTGTGCAGGGCCTCTAGTGACGATACCGGTTAATCGCTCTGGGTTCAATCTGAGCGGGGTGGCCTGGGCTGAGTGGGGTGGACTGGGGCTGAGGCCCCGCCCTGGCGGGCTTGGTGCGATCGCATTCGTTTCGTGCGACCACTATTGCGATCGCACGAGCGGAAACCGATCGCACGAAGCGGGTCGCCCGCACCGCACCCGGCTCCACACCGCACCCCGCCTAGAAACGCCGAAAGGCCGGGACCCCCGCGGGGGTACCGGCCTCTCGCCGTCACGACAAGCGCGACCAGTTGCCTTCTAGCGGTAATCGCGTCCCAGGTCGTAGTCGTCCAACGGCACCGCAGCGCCGGCAGACTGACCGAAACCGTCCGAGGAGTAATAGTTGTCGTCGAAACTCGGCAGTGCGTAGGCAGCTGCGCGGGCCTCTTCGGTCGGCTGCACCGTGAGGTTGCGGTACCGATTGATACCGGTTCCGGCCGGGATGAGCTTACCAATGATGACGTTCTCCTTGAGGCCGACGAGCTTATCGCTCTTGGCGTTGATAGCCGCGTCGGTGAGGACCTTGGTCGTCTCCTGGAAGGAGGCGGCCGAGAGCCACGAGTCGGTGGCCAAGGAGGCCTTGGTGATACCCATCAAAGCCGGGCGGCCAGCTGCGGCCTCCAGACCTTCGGCGAGCATCCGACGGTTCTGCGTTTCGAATTCGCGACGCTCGATGACGGCGCCGGGCAAGAACTCGGTCGAACCGGAATCGATGATCGTGACGCGGCGCAGCATCTGCCGAATGATGACTTCGATGTGCTTATCGTGAATGGACACACCCTGCGAGCGGTACACCTGCTGGACCTCGCGGACCAAGTGCAGCTGGACGGCGCGGGGACCCATCACACGCAAAACCTCGTGCGGGTCGACGTTGCCCTCCATCAACTGCTGCCCGACAACGACGGTGTCGCCATCCTGCAGCAATCGCTCGGAGCCGTCCACGACGGTAGTTGCCAGACGCTGAGTCTTGGGCAGCTTGTCGTATTCGACTTCTTCGCTTCCGTCATCCGGAACGATGGTGATCTTCAGGAACTTCTCGGTGTCGTCGATCCGGATCCGACCGGCGGCGTCCGCGATGGGCGCACGTCCCTTCGGGATACGGGCTTCGAACAACTCCTGCACTCGGGGCAGACCCTGGGTGATGTCTGCGGAACCGGACGCACCACCGGTATGGAAGGTGCGCATGGTCAGCTGGGTACCGGGCTCGCCGATGGACTGTGCGGCAACAATACCGACTGCCTCACCCACATCGACCAGTTCACCGGTGGCCAACGAGCGGCCGTAGCACACTGCGCAGGTACCGATGATCGACTCGCAGGTCAACACCGAGCGCACCTTGATGCTGGTGATGCCAGCGGCGATCGCGTCGTTGACGTGCGAATCCTTCAGGTCGGTGCCGCGCGTGACGATGACGGTGCCATCAGCGGAAACCGCGTCGGAGGACAGGATCCGGGCGACCACCGAAGTTTCGGTGAACTCGTCCTTGTTCAGCACCCCACCAATACCCTTGTGCGCGATGGCCAGTTCGGCGCCACGCTCGGTGCCACAGTCTGTATCGCGAACGATGACGTCCTGGGACACGTCGACCAGACGACGGGTCAGGTAACCGGACTCCGCCGTACGAAGCGCGGTGTCGGCCAAGCCCTTACGGGCGGAGTGGGTGTTGATGAAGTATTCCAACACCGAGAGGCCTTCACGGAAAGATGACCGAATCGGACGAGGAATCTGCTCGCCGCGGGAGTTAGCCACGACGCCCTTCATCCCGGCCAGCGACCGAACCTGAATCCAGTTACCAGCGGCGCCGGCGGCAACCAGGGTGTACACCGGGTTGTCCTTCGGGTAGGCCAGCGGGATCGCAGCTTCAATTTCCTTCGTGGCAGCTTCCCAAATCCGAACCAGGTCCTCGTTGCGCTCCGGGTGGGACAGGTTTCCGCGCTGGTAAGCCGCTTCCACCTTTTCCGCCTGCAGATCGAACTTGGCCAGGATCTCGGCCTTCGCCGGGGGGATGATGACGTCGCCGATGGCGATCGTCATACCCGAACGGGTGGCCCAGTGGAAACCGGCCTCCTTGAGTGCATCAAGGGTGCGGGCTACCAGCGACATCGGGTACCGCTCGGCCAGGTCGTTGACGATCGTCGCCTGACGCTTCTTCGGCATCTCTTCGTTGATGAAGGGATAGTCCGCGGGAAGCAACTCGTTGAACAGCACGCGCCCCAGTGTGGTGTGCGCGATCCAGGGATCGCCCGCAGTCCAGTCTTCGGGCATGACTACTTCAGGCAGCGGCACAACATCTTTCAGGCGGATCTTGATCGGGGTCCGGACGCTGATCTGCTTCAAGTCCAAGGCCATCAAAGCTTCGGCGGTGGACGAGAATGTGCGCAGTTGGCCAGCGGCTTCGTCAACCGAACCGTCTTGGATGTGCTTGTTGCCTACCGCGTTGTCGTCCCAGCCGCACAGGAAGTACAGACCGGTGACGAGGTCGAGGGATGGCATTGCGAGCGGCTTGCCGGATCCGGGGGACAAAATGTTGTTGCTCGAGAGCATCAACACGCGAGCCTCGGACTGGGCCTCGGCGGACAGCGGCAGGTGGACTGCCATCTGGTCACCGTCGAAGTCGGCGTTGAACGCGGCGCAGACCAGCGGGTGCAGCTGGATCGCCTTACCTTCGACGAGCATCGGCTCGAAGGCCTGGATACCCAAGCGGTGCAGGGTGGGTGCACGGTTGAGCAGCACCGGGTGCTGGGAGATGACCTCTTCGAGGACGTCCCACACCTGGCTGCGCTGACGCTCGACCATGCGCTTGGCGCTCTTGATGTTCTGTGCGTGGTTGAGGTCAACCAAGCGCTTCATCACGAACGGCTTGAACAGCTCGAGGGCCATCAGCTTGGGCAGACCACATTGGTGCAGCTTGAGCTGCGGCCCGACGACGATGACGGAACGACCGGAGTAGTCCACGCGCTTGCCGAGAAGGTTCTGACGGAACCGGCCCTGCTTGCCCTTGAGCAGATCGGACAGCGACTTCAGTGGACGGTTACCCGGTCCGGTCACTGGCCGGCCACGGCGACCGTTGTCGAACAGTGCGTCGACGGCC
The DNA here is from genome assembly GCF_003860405.1 of Nakamurella antarctica. Taxonomy (NCBI): domain Bacteria; kingdom Bacillati; phylum Actinomycetota; class Actinomycetes; order Nakamurellales; family Nakamurellaceae; genus Nakamurella; species Nakamurella antarctica. The sequence continues at coordinate 2,616,236 of NZ_CP034170.1, forward strand.
TCCTGCAGCATCCGCTTTTCGTTGTTGACGATAATTTCCGGTGCGCCGAGGTCCAGCAGTCGCTTCAACCGGTTGTTGCGGTTGATGACACGGCGGTACAGGTCGTTGAGGTCGGAGGTAGCGAAACGACCTCCGTCGAGCTGCACCATGGGGCGCAGATCCGGGGGGATGACCGGGACGCAGTCGAGAACCATGCCGAGCGGTGAATTCTTCGTCGCCTGGAACGCTGCGACGACGCGGAGCCGCTTGATGGCGCGGATCTTGCGCTGGCCCTTACCGTTCTTGATGGTGTCACGAAGGCTCTCGGCCTCTGCGTCGATATCGAAATCGGCGATCAGCTTCTGCAGTGCCTCGGCGCCCATGCCAGCTTCGAAGTACTCGCCGAAACGGTCGTGGAGTTCGCGGAAGAGCACCTCGTCGATGATCAGTTCACGCGGGGTCAGCTTCTTGAACGTGGTCAAGACCTCGTCAAGACGGTCGATGTGACGCTGCGCGGCGTCGCGAATATGACGCTGTTCGCGCTCTCCACCCTCGCGCACCTTGCGGCGTACGTCGGACTTGGCGCCCTCAGCTTCGAGTTCGGCCAGATCAGTTTCGAGCTTCTTGGCGCGCGCGTCGATGTCGGCGTCGCGATCGTCTTCCATCCGCTTACGCTCGACGCCCATCTCAGCTTCGATGGTCGGCAGATCGGTGTGCCGCAGCTCCGTGTTCACCGAGGTGATCAAGTAAGCCGCGAAGTAGATGATCTTCTCGAGGTCTTTCGGAGCCAGGTCGAGCAAGTAGCCCAACCGGCTCGGGACACCCTTGAAGTACCAGATGTGGGTGACGGGAGCGGCGAGCTCAATGTGGCCCATCCGCTCACGGCGCACCTTAGCGCGGGTGACCTCGACGCCACACCGCTCGCACACGATGCCCTTGAAGCGGACACGCTTGTACTTGCCACAGGCGCATTCCCAGTCGCGGGTCGGACCGAAGATCTTCTCGCAGAAGAGTCCGTCCTTTTCCGGCTTCAGGGTGCGGTAGTTGATCGTTTCCGGCTTCTTAACCTCGCCGTGCGACCACGCGCGGATGTCCTCGGCAGCAGCGAGGCCAATACGCAACTCATCAAAGAAGTTGACGTCCAGCACTGAATGTTGTCCCTATCTTTTAATCTTCAGGTGAACGGGCCGCGTCACGCATACCCGTTCGGGGGTGTCTTACCTTTTTCCCAGGTGGCGCCGGATGTCGATGTCGACAGCCCGGCGGCCACCCGGGGTAAAAAGCAGACTATTTAGTTAACAATCTCATCAACGGAAGCCGATTCGTTCCTGGAAAGGTTGATTCCCAGGTTCGCTGCGGCCCGCTCGAGGTCGTCGTCATCGCTGTCGCGCATTTCAATGGTCTGGCCATCGCTGGACAGGACTTCCACGTTCAGGCACAGGGCCTGCAGTTCCTTCAACAACACCTTGAAGGACTCGGGGATGCCTGGCTCAGGGATGTTCTCGCCCTTGACGATGGCTTCGTAGACCTTGACGCGGCCGACGATGTCATCGCTCTTGATGGTGAGCAGTTCCTGCAGGGTGTAGGCGGCGCCGTAAGCCTGCATGGCCCAGCACTCCATTTCACCGAAGCGCTGTCCACCGAACTGCGCCTTACCGCCGAGAGGCTGCTGCGTGATCATCGAGTACGGACCCGTGGAACGAGCGTGGATCTTGTCGTCAACGAGGTGCAGCAGTTTGATGATGTACATGTAGCCCACGGAGACCGGGTACGGGAACGGTTCCCCGGTACGGCCATCGATCAGCTGAGCCTTGCCGTCTTGCTTGACGAGGCGCTCGCCATCCCGGGTGGGGGTGGTGGAGCCGAGCAAACCGATGACTTCTTCCTCGGTGGCGCCGTCGAACACGGGGCTGGCGGTGCGGGTCTTAGGACCGTTCTCGCGCTGTTCTTCGCCCAGGTTCTCAGCCCATTCGGGAGAGCCCTCGATCTTCCAACCCTGGTTCGCCACCCAACCGAGGTGGGTCTCCAAGATCTGACCGACGTTCATCCGTCGCGGCACACCGTGCGGGTTGAGGATGATGTCGACGGGCGTGCCATCCTCCAGGAACGGCATGTCCTCGACGGGGAGGATCTTGCCGATAACGCCCTTGTTGCCGTGACGGCCGGCGAGCTTATCGCCGTCCTGGATCTTGCGCTTCTGGGCCACATACACGCGGACCAGCTCGTTGACGCCGGGGGGCAGCTCGGTGCCTTCATCTTCGCGGCTAAAGACGCGAATACCGATGACCTTGCCGGTCTCACCGTGCGGGACCTTCAGCGAGGTGTCGCGAACTTCGCGAGCCTTCTCACCGAAAATGGCGCGCAGCAAACGCTCTTCCGGGGTCAGCTCGGTCTCGCCCTTGGGCGTGACCTTCCCGACCAGCACGTCGCCGTCCTGGACCTCGGCGCCGATGCGGATGATGCCGCGATCGTCGAGGTCGGCCAGAACTTCGTCGGAGACGTTGGGGATGTCACGGGTGATCTCTTCCGGGCCAAGCTTCGTGTCGCGGGCGTCGATCTCATGCTCCTCGATGTGAATCGAGGTGAGGACGTCGTCCTGGACGATGCGTTGGCTCAGAATGATGGCGTCTTCGAAGTTGTGACCCTCCCATGGCATGAAGGCCACGAGCAGGTTCTTGCCGAGGGCCATTTCGCCTTCGTCGGTGCACGGTCCGTCAGCCAGAACCTGGCCGGCTTCCACGCGCTGTCCCTCGTGGACGACCGGCTTCTGGTTGAAGCTGGTGCCCTGGTTGGAACGGCGGAACTTGTGGAGGCGGTAGGTGCGGTGCTGTCCGTCATCTGCCATCACCGAGACGAAGTCGGCGGTAACCTCTTCGACCACGCCGGCTTTTTCGTTGACAACAACGTCGCCAGCATCGACTGCGGCGCGCAGTTCCATGCCGGTCCCGACCAGCGGAGCTTCCGAGCGCAACAGCGGCACCGACTGGCGCTGCATGTTGGCGCCCATCAGCGCGCGGTTGGCTTCGTCATGCTCCAGGAACGGAATCATGGCGGTTGCGACGGAGACGAGCTGGCGCGGCGAGACGTCCATGTACTGGACCTCTGAAGGTGCGACAGAGTCGACCTCTCCCCCGCGGCGGCGAGCCAAAACCCGAGCCTCGGTGAAGTTGTTCTTCCCATCGATCTTGGCATTCGCCTGCGCGATGATGAAGCGGTCTTCCTCATCCGCTGTCAAGTAGTCGACCTGGTCCGTGACCTGGCCGTCTTCAACAAGGCGGTACGGGGACTCGATGAAGCCGAACGGGTTGACCCGGGCGAACGTGGACAGCGAACCGATGAGGCCGATGTTCGGGCCTTCCGGGGTCTCGATTGGGCACATCCGGCCGTAGTGGGACGGGTGCACATCGCGAACCTCGAGGGAGGCTCGCTCACGAGACAAACCACCCGGGCCGAGTGCGGACAGCCGGCGCTTGTGAGTCAGGCCCGCGAGCGGGTTGGTCTGGTCCATGAACTGCGACAACTGGCTGGTGCCGAAGAACTCCTTGATGGAGGCAACGACGGGCCGGATGTTAATCAGGGTCTGCGGGGTGATGGCTTCGCGATCCTGGGTGGTCATCCGCTCGCGGACAACGCGCTCCATCCGGGACAGACCCACGCGGATCTGGTTTTGGATGAGCTCGCCAACCGTACGAAGGCGACGGTTACCGAAGTGGTCGATATCGTCCGTTTCAACGACGCGCTCGACGCCGTTGGGTGCCCACATCTCGTCTCCCTGATGCAAACGCAACAGGTACTCAACGGTGGCGACCAAGTCGTCCTCGGTGAGGGTGCCGACGGAAATAGGCGCGGTTTGACCGAGCTTCTTGTTCAGCTTGTAACGGCCGACCTTGGCCAGGTCGTAGCGCTTGTCCTTGAAGAACAAGTTCTCCAGCAGGGCCTGCGCGCTTTCGCGGGTGGGCGGCTCGCCAGGACGAAGTTTGCGGTAAATATCCAGCAGTGCCTCGTCGGTGCCGGCGATGTGGTCCTTTTCCAAGGTGCCCATCAATACGGGGGACCAGGAGAAACGCTCACGAATGCGGTCAGCATCCCAGCCGAGGGCCTTCAACAGCACGGTGACGGGCTGGCGGCGCTTGCGGTCGATGCGGACACCGATGGTGTCGCGCTTGTCGATGTCGAACTCCAGCCACGCTCCACGGCTCGGGATCACCTTGACGGCGAACACTTCTTTGCCCGCGAGCTTGTCCATGGTGCGGTCGAAGTACACACCGGGGGAACGGACGAGCTGGGAAACCACGACACGCTCGGTGCCGTTGATGATGAAGGTGCCCTTGCTCGTCATCATGGGGAAGTCACCCATGAAGACTGTCTGGGACTTGATCTCGCCGGTCTCGCCGTTCATAAATTCGGCGGTGACGAACAGTGGTGCCGAGTAGGTCATGTCCTTGTCGCGGCACTCCTCCTCGGTAGCTTTGACCTCGTCGAATCTAGGGTCGAAGAAGCGCAGCGAAAGTTCGCCGGAGAAATCTTCGATGGGGGAAATTTCGGCAAGGATCTCGTCGAGTCCGCTGAGGGTAGCTGGATCTTCCTGACGCGCCTTCCATTCCGCTTTGCCGACTAACCAGTCGAACGAATCGGTTTGCAGGGCGAGAAGATTGGGAACCTCCAACGGTTCCCGGAGCTTCGCAAAGGAAACTCTTCTGGGAGCACCGGGATGGCTCTTCAACAAAGAGTTACCGGAGGTTTCGGGCGTGCTGGTGACTGCCAAGATTCGTCCTTCCAAGGACATGCGCCGTCTGTATCTTCACTTTTCTGGCGGCCGCAGCGAGGTGCGTTACCACGGCCTGGTAGATCTGTGGTGCTGTAAATCTGAAGCTGTTCTTCCGAAACTGCCTTCGCTGTCTGCTGACACTCGCTCTGATGACCGCTGACCAGGCAAGTCGTCGTTGTGCGAGCACAAGGGTGACTCAAGGGTCGAGGGGCTTCAGCACGAGGGCAGCACAAAGAGGGCAGCGCAAAGTTCCAGCATAGCGACGGCAAGCAACTATGTCCACTCATCGGGCCTGTGACCCGCTACACTGCTGCCTCCCCTGCCCTGGGGTGGTGCGCAGCGGGCACATCCTCTTCCCTGATCAAGCGGGGGCCGCGAAGCCTTGGTAATCGCGCTCGAGTCGTAGAAAGAGCTGGTCAGAACCGGCAATGAGTGGACCGACTTTGCTGAAACCAAGCCTGAACCCTGAGCGTCGATTCGTCAAGACTCACACGCTGCGCGAGTCCTTTCCGTGACCTGTTCGCTTCGCGTTCCGCACCCCCAAATCCGGCGCGGCCTGCGCAAACACATCTTTCAGGGCAGTTTTTGCCGCCAGATACCCGGCCATCCCGTTCACACCCGGACCCGGCGGTGTCGATGACGAACACAGGTACACCCCGGAAGGGGGGTACGCCACGGGGTACGGCTTAGTATGGGCCGCTTCAGCAACTGCCGGATGCTTACCTCACCAGCGCTGAAGTCGCCGCCGATGTAGTTCGGGTTGTAGTCGGCCAGGCCTGCGGCGGTGACGCTCCTACTGCTGACGATGACGTCGCGGAAGGCGGGCGCGAATTCTTCGATCCGTCTGATGATCGGCTCCGTCATATCCAAGCCGCTGCCCGATGGCACATGGCAATACGCCCAGAGCGTCGAAAAGCCCTGCGGTGCGCGCCCCGGATCGCAGATCGAAGGCTGCGACAGCAGGACGTAAGGCTTCTCCGGAACCCGCCCGGCAGCCACATCCGCTTCGGCCGCAGCTACCTCCGCCCGACTGCCGCCCAGGTGCAGGGTGGGGGCCGCCGCGAGTTGCGGGTCTGCCCATGGGACGGGTCCGGACAGCACGAAGTCGACCTTTGCCGCGCCGTCCCCGTACCGGAAGCCTTTGAGGGTTCGCCGATATTTGTCCGGAAGCCGCGAGCCGGCAATGTCGAGCAGCCCTCTCGGGGCGACGTCGAGCAGAACGACCTTCGCGCGTCCTAACTCGGCGAGATCCGTTACCAGCACGCCCGTTTCGACCGTTCCCCCATGCTCGAGGATGTCGTCGATCATCGCGTTGGCGATCGATACCGAGCCGCCGATGGGGACCGGCCACCCTACGGCGTGGCCCAGGGTGGCGAGCAGCAGGCCAGCGCCGGAAGTGGCGAGGCTGGGCATCGCACCGATGGAGTGCGCGTTGACCCCGGACAGCATCGCGGGCGCAACGTCACCACGAAATCGCATGTTCCACGCCGGGCTGCCCTGCTCCAACACCCGCAGCCCGAACAGCGCGGTCGTAACCGGGTGACGCGGGAGCTGCAACAACTGATTCGAAGTGAACTCGACAATGTCGCGGTACCGGCCCACCAGGGGATTAAACAGTCTGCGCCAGGAGTCGCCGTCGACGCCCAGTTCAGCCGCCGTCCGGTCCAGGTCCTTGTACGCAATTCCGGATACCCCCTGCCGTAGCGGATGGGCATAGGAGATCTCCGGCACGACCAACTCGATGCGGTTGACGAGCTCGAAATCTCGGAAAAAGGGCGACACCAACGCCAGCGGATGCACCGCGGAGCAGATATCGTGCACCGCGTCGGGCATCATCAACTCGGTCGTTCGCAGCCCGCCGCCGAGGGTAGGCGCCTGCTCCAGAACGGAAACCTTCAGTCCCGCTCGGGCCATCGTCACAGCCGCTGCAAGCCCGTTGGGCCCGCTCCCGACGACGACGACATCAGGGTCGCTCACGCGGTGCTGCCGCTGTCGGTGTTCACCCTTGTAAAGGTACGCAACCGGGGAGGCGCTCGGTGGGCCACATCTGCGCCGAGCGGTGCGCTGTTACGAGAATCTCGGCGGATTTCTTCGCACAGCCCACCGCTCGGCGATAGGGGAGCAACTAGGCGGGCTGCTGCTGCGTGATGCAGTGGATTCCCCCGCCGCGGGCGAATAGCTCCCGCGCATCAACCGAAACCACCGTGCGTCCCGGATAGGCGTCGGCGAGGATCCCCGCGGCCGCGTCGTCGTGCGGGTCGCCAAAGGAGCACGCGATGACGCCGCCGTTGCAGACCAGGTGGTTGACGTAGCTGTAGTCGACCGGGCCGTGCTCGTCGCGCAAGGTCTGGGGCGCCGGCAGGGAAAGGATCTCCCAGTCCGGAAGGTCAGCCGTCAACCTGGCACGCAACTCGGCGCTGACGGTGTAGTCGGGGTGACTGCTGTTTCGCTGGTCGTGGAGCAATACAGCGCTGGAGTCGGCAGCAGTGGCCAACAGATCAACATGGCCGCGCGTGCCGAACTCGTCATAGTCCCTGCTCAGACCGCGTTCGAACCAGACAACCGTGGAAGCGCCGATGGTGCGGGAGAGTTCTGCCTCCACCTGCTGGCGGGTCCAATCCGGGTTGCGTCCCGCGCCGCGCTGAACGGTCTCGGTGACCATCACCAGGCCGGCGCCGTCCACGTGGATCGCGCCGCCCTCGTTCACCATCGGGGAGCTGACGATGGTCGCGCCCGCCCACTCGGCGACCTGACGGGCCACCTTTGCGTCCTTCTCCCAGCTCGCCCAGGACTGCTGCCCCCAGCCGTTGAACACCCAATCCACGGCACCCAGGGTCCCGGTGGCTTGGTCGATGACGAAGCTGGGGCCCATATCGCGCATCCAGGCGTCATCGAGCGGACAGCAGAGCAACTCGATGTCGCCGCTCAGCCACTTCCTCGCGACCTCCAGTGCCGCCGGATCCACGACCATCTTCACCGGCTCGAACTCAGCGACGGCGTGCGCTACCGAGGTCCATGCCGCGCGCGCCGCGTCAGCTTCTGCCGCAGTCTCCCCCAGCGTGTACCCACTGCTGGGCCACGCCATCCAGGTCGCGGCGTGGGGCGCGGTCTCTGCCGGCATCAACCACCGGGGCGCATCCTCTGGTGGTGGGGTCACTGCGCGATTCCCGCGACCGGCACCGACAGGGCGCCATACGTCTCAGGCCTGCGGGTACGAAGGAACGGGAATAGATCGAGCCAGTCCCTGCGCATGTCCAGATCCAAATCTGCCAACAGCACCGCCTCTGTATCCCGAGGGGCCTGCGCCAGAATCCGACCGTACGGATCAACGATGAATGACGAACCGTAAAACTCTACCAATCCCTCGTGCCCGATCCGGTTGGGGACGGCGATGAACACACCGTTGGAGATCGCGTGACCGACGATGACCTGCTGCCACAGCGGCTGCGTGTCGAAGGCCGGGTGGCCCGGTTCCGACCCGATCGCGGTCGGGTAGGCGAGCAGGTCGGCGCCGCCCAACGCGTATATCCGGGCCACCTCGGGGAACCACTCGTCCCAGCAGGTCGGCAGCCCCACGCCCACGTCGCCCAGATCCGAGAAACGGTGTACCGCATAGCTTTCCGGATTAGCCGGGCCGGGGCGGAAGAACTTGTCCTCGTAATAGCCCTCGGTGACAGGGATATGCAGCTTGTGGGTGCGCGCCACCAACTCCCCCGCCGGGTTCACCACGAACGCGGTGTTCAGGCCCAACCCGTCAGCTGCGTCGGCCTTTTGGTACAGCGAGGCGTGCACCAGCACCTCGTGGCGCGCAGCGGCGGCGGTCGCAAAAGCGAAAGTCGGACCCGTCATCAGGTCTTCGGCGATGTCGCTAGCCACACCTGTCGGCAGCGTATCGGCCGGGTACCGGGACAGCGTCAACTCAGGCAGGAAGACGATCTTTGCGCCGCCGTCCGCGGCCTGGCCAATTGCGCCGGTCAGTACGTCGACCAATTCCGCCGGGTCAGCGCGCCACCGGTGTTGCACAAGGCCCACCCGAAGCGATCCGCGTTCGGGGTCGTGCACCCTCGCCGGCGAATCGTACGCGGCAGCCGAGGTGATCACCGGCATTGAGGAAGTCATGTGAGGTTCTCCATCCATTATTGATGGTTGGAATCTACCCGTCGCCAGGGTGGCCAAAGCCCATAATCGCGGCGCGCATCGCCGCCACCGGATCGAAATGCATCTCATTCATTGCCATCTGATCCACTACGAGACCGTTGGCGTAGGAAAGGAGCCAACGGGCTCGGCGCTCAACATCATCTGTGATGCCTGCGCGCCGCAGCAGTCGTTCCATGGCTCCGCACCAAAGTTCGTTCGTTGCAACCACACTGGCGTGCAGTGACGGGTCGATGGCCGCCTCGGTAAACATCACTGCGGCAGCGCCCGCGACGGTGATTCCGGGGCCGAGCGTCATCTTCATGCTGAAACCTAAGGCCTGGATCAAGCCCTCGATATCGGACACCGGGGCAGCATCAACAGAGGAAATTGTTGCCTCGATCAGCTCGGCGAGACGCCCGAAAGTTGCGGTGGTTAAATCGGCCCGAGTGCGAAAGTAGTTGGACGTGGTCCCAGCGGGTACCGCGCTTTGCAGATCGACGGCTCGGTGTGTGAGGCCCCGGATACCGCCGCGTGCCACGACCGTAATAGCCGCGTCTAGCACTTCTTCCCTGCGTCCCATAACCCCACCTTCCCAAGTTCCCACTATAGAAAAAAGGGGCGGACCCGAATACCGGACCCGCCCCTTTTCGTGGTGCGGCACTACTAACTCCGGCTAGCCGGAGTGTGAACAACGAACTACTTGACGGTGGCCTTGGCGCCGGCCTCTTCGAGCTTGGCCTTGGCTGCCTCTGCAGCGGCCTTGTCGACCTTCTCCAAGATTGCCTTCGGAGCGGCGTCAACCAGGTCCTTGGCTTCCTTGAGTCCCAGACCGGAGACGAGCTCGCGGACGGCCTTAATGACCTGGACCTTCTTCTCGCCAGCGGACTCGAGGATGACGTCGAACTCGTCCTGCTCGGCTTCGGCCTCGGCCGGAGCAGCAGCGCCACCGGCGGCGGCAACGGCAACCGGAGCGGCCGCGGTCACGCCGAAGGTGTCTTCAAACTGCTTGATGAACTCGCTGAGCTCAATCAGGGTCAGTTCCTTGAAGGCTTCGAGCAATTCGTCGGAGGAGAGCTTTGCCATGATGGCGTCCTTTCAATACAACGCCCGCGATGCGGGTAGTCGGTGTGGTGTCAGATCGGGCTGAACTGACTTAGGTGGAACGTGTCAGCTCAGGCCTGGTCGGCCGGGGCCTCGGTGCTTGCGGCTTCTGCCTGCTGAACTTCCTCGTTGGGGACTTCTTCAGCAGGAATGTCTCCACCAGGAATGTCTGCAGCGGGAGCGTCAGCGGCGTCGACAGTTTCATCGACTGATGCAGCTTCGCCTGCTGCATCTTCGGCCTCGGCGCCATCGGGGAGGGTCTCCCCAGCTTCGGCCTTCTTGTCCGCGAGAGCCTGGGCAAGCCGGGCCATCTGGGACGGAAGCTGAGCGAAGAGAACAGCAGCCTTCGTCAGGTTGCCCTTCATTGCGCCAGCGAACTTGGCCAAGAGAACCTCGCGGCTCTCCAAATCTGCCAGCTTCGCAACATCGGCGACCTGGAGCGGCTTGCCATCAAGCACACCGCCCTTGATCACCAGAAGCGGGTTGGTCTTAGCGAAATCACGAATGGCCTTGGCCGCTTCGCTGGGCTCGCCCTTCACAAATGCGATGGCCGTCGGACCGATGAGCAGGTCGTCGAGACCTTCCACTCCGGCGTCGGCGGCTGCGCGCTTGACGAAGGTGTTTTTGGCGACGGTGTAGCTGGTGGTCGAACCGAGGTCGCGGCGAAGCTGCGTGAGCTGCTTCATCGTGAGGCCACGGTATTCGGTGATGACTGCGGCCGAGGAGGTGCGGAATTCTTCCGCGATCTCGGCGACGGTCGCAACCGATTGTGCCTTTACCATCTCGTCTCCTTCCTTGAAATCTGTGCGTCCCGATAGCGAAGAGCTATCGGCCACTGAAAATAGGCTGCAGAGGGCTTGGACAAAGAAAAACGCCCCGGCGCGGTGGCACGGGGCGTGAAATATCGCTGATCAGCGCAATCTAACCTCGTCCTCCTACGCTGGCGTCCGGCTGGGCCGAACCTTCGTCTTCGCAACCCCATAAGGGCGCGGAGCAACCGACGGTCTGTGGTGGATCTAGATAGACACTAGTACAGGGGCCTGCGCAGGGCAAATTTTGAATTTCGACCACGGTTCACAACTTTTGTAGTTGAATCAGACAATCCACTCTAAAGTCCCAACCGTCATCGGAGATCCCCGTGTCCACAGGTCTAGAAATTCGTTCAACAGGGCGACAGGCGAGCGCTCTTGTCGCGACCGTCGCGCTGGGCGCCATGGTCGCCCTCGCTTTCGCGCCCGCAGCATCCGCAGCGCCCGCAGGTGTCGCCGTTTCGGTGCAGAAGGCATGGGTCGATGGCCAGCAAGGCGACGTCGCAACCCCCACCATCTTCAGCGGAGAGAATGGCAATAGCGCTATTTCCACCGCTACGGGTGCGCCAGGAACTTTCGTAGACACTGCTCACGTCGCCTCCATCACCGTCGATCCTAATTCGACCGTTGGAATCTATGAGACCCTCGGCGAAGGCAACGTGGCCAGCTACAACGCGAAGGTCAACTGTATCGACGCGAATGCCGTCCCCGTGACAACGAAGGTGACCGAGGGCGGCTGGTCCCTCGTTGCTGGCCAGGGAGTCGTCGCTATCACCTGCACTCTTACCAACACCAACAGCACCCCCACCCTCACTCTGCACAAGGTGTGGGTCAACGGTCAACAAGGCGACAGCGCGGAGCTCAGTCTCACCCCCATGAGCCAATTAGCGGGTCTTACCCCGGATAACTTGGGCACCGTCACCGCGTCCTCTACAGTCCCGGCTAATCCTGGCCCCGTCTACGAGGACATGACCAACGTCGTGACCGTGCCACTTCCAATGGGTTCCATCGATCTCAACGAAGTTCTTGGCGCAAACAATGTCGGCGGTTACACATCGTCGCTATTCTGCGATACGTCGGGCTTGCTCAACACCAGCGAAGAGGGTCAGGTCACACTCTTTCCTGCGACATTTGAAGTGTCGGGCGAACCGTCGGACGTCGATTGCACTTTGACCAACACGCGCACCCAGGCAACGGTCAGCGCCCAAAAGGCGTGGAATAACGGCATTGCTGGTGACATCGCCAACATCCGGGTTGCCTCCGAGACACCCGGCAACGTGGGACTCACGGCGTCAACCGCCACCGGGCAGGCCGGGCTCTACACCGACGTAGCCCACATCGCTTCTGTCACCGGATTTTCTGGCGAACAAATGCTGGTCCGCGAGGATCCGACCGGGAAAGAAATTCATGACTACACCTACACGGTGCAGTGCACAGACGGCGCCAACGCAGTACCCGCGCTGAAGGCAGACGGCGGAGGCTACTTGGTCAACGCCTCGAAGACGTCCAAGCCAATCCTGTGCACCGTCACCAACACACCCGTGGTTGTCACCACCACTTCCACGACACCCACCACTTCCACGACACCCACCTCGAGTGCGACATCGCCGACATCGGCGACCTCGACTGCCTCGACCACCAGCGTGTCGACTTCCGGAACTCCCACTACCTCAGCCGCAGCTGGCACTGCTGGCTCGATCCAATCAGGCGGCAAGGCCCTCGCTACCACTGGCTTCAACGTAGCTGGCGCCATCGCGGCGACAGCGATGCTGGTGTTGGCTGGCGCCGGCTTCTTAATCGCCGCACGGCGCAGAGCGCGCGCCTGACAGGCCGCACTTACCGCGTTGTCACGACCGCTGGGTCCGGGGCAAGAATAGTGAGCGGTTCGTCAAAGTGAGCAAACGCGATGATGTTCTGTTCGGCCCCGGGACCAGCGCCGACGTCTTGCATGATCTGTATCGGCAGCCCGCGATCGGGATCAAGCCAGAAGGTGATCGGCAGTGTTGATCCGCCTCGCTCAGCTATGTCGCGGAACAACATTTTGTGCTGTTCGGCAAGCGCCAGTTCTTCAATACGGGACAGATCTATATAAGACTGGTAGCTGTCGGCATTTGTTCCGTTCAATGAGCCGACGCCAAGATGCGTGGTATCAGAGGCCAGCTTCAAAAGTTCCGCGTAGATCCCTACCGCGGTGGTGGTAGCCGCCAGGTGCAAAGACTCGTACAGGCCCATTGTTTGGGCGTCTCGTGCCTGCTCCGACAGTTCCACCCATTCGCCAGGCTGGGTGATCCCGGTGGCAGAGAAATAGATGACGCCATTCACATAGATCGTCGCTAAGTCCCGGGTGCCCGACCCGTACAACTGTTGGCTGCTCGCGGTGATATTTCCCGACTCGAAAATCTGGCTCATATCGGCAATATCGACGATCGAGCCGTTGCTCCGGACGCTCGTCACCGCAGTCATTCTCGACAGGCCCGTCATGCCTTCTTCCATCCGCTGCAGCAGTTGAGCGGCGATAGGGTCGCTAATGTCGTCGAGACTGGCGGGCCCAGCGGAAGTGGGCCCAGCGGAAGTAGGCCCAGCGGAGGTAGGCCCAGCGGAAGCGGGCCCAGCGGAAGTAGGCCCAGCGGAAGTAGGCCCAGCGGAAGTAGGCCCAGCGGAAGTAGGCCCAGCGGAAGTAGGCCCAGCGGAAGTAGGCGCCGAAGTAACAGGCGCTGAGGTTTTTCCCAGAGACCGACTGACTGCGACGGCGTTCCCCGCCTCAAGTTGCACGCCGCAGCCGGTCGGCAACACTATCCCCGGCAGAAGCAATCCCATGATAAGCACTATCCGCGCCCGCAGCACCCTCACTGACACCACCGCTTGCACCGGGCGCGTCATTCGATTAATCCACCCCTGTTGCGTCATACCGTCCCCCGTACAACTTGTCGTGAGACGTCAGCGTAGCTGCCCACCAACGCACTCAGCCCCGATGCGCACCTGGCAGGCGCATCGGGGCTGAGTGAAAAAGCTGTGCTCGCGAGAGCGTTTCGAAGGACTATTCAGCAACTTCCATCAGGTTGCGCTGGCGCATCGGGTCAACGGCTATGCCGGGGCCCATCGTGGTCGCAAAGACGACCTTCTTCAGGTAGCGGCCCTTAGCCGTGGAGGGCTTCGAGCGAAGGATTTCGTCCAATGCAGCAGCGTAGTTCTCGACAAGCTTCTCGGTCGGGAAAGAGGCCTTGCCGATGACGATGTGCAGGTTGGCAGCCTTGTCAACGCGGAAGTTGATCTTTCCGCCTTTGATTTCGGTGACAGCCTTGGTGACATCGGCGGTGACGGTGCCGGTTTTCGGGTTCGGCATCAAGCCGCGCGGCCCCAGGACACGCGCGATTCGGCCAATCTTTGCCATCTGGTCCGGGGTAGCAACAGCGGCATCGAATTCAAGCCAGCCACCCTGGATGCGGGCGATCAAGTCGTCTGAGCCAACGACGTCGGCGCCAGCTGCTTCAGCTTCAGCGGCCTTGTCGCCAACGGCAAAGACGATAACGCGAGCGGTCTTACCGGTGCCGTGCGGCAAGTTGACGGTTCCACGAACCATCTGATCGGCCTTGCGGGGATCGACACCCAACACCATGGCGACCTCAACGGTGGCATCCATTTTGGTGGGTGAGGTCTCCTTGGCCAGCTTGGCAGCCTCGAGCGGCGAGTACAGCCGATCACGGTCAACCAGCTCTGCAACCTTGTTATAAGCCTTGCTGCGCTTCATGGTGTATCTCCAATACTTCGTTAAAGGGAGTTGTGGTTATTCGGAGCCAGCGCGGGCCCCAACCACGTACTGCTGTGGTGTACTGCGAAAGCTCACTACTACGCGGTGACGGTGATACCCATGGAGCGGGCGGTACCGGCGATGATCTTCGCGGCGGCATCAACGTCATTGGCGTTGAGGTCGACCTGCTTCAAAGCCGCAATTTCGCGGATCTGGGCATCCGTCACCGAAGCAACCTTGACGGTGTGCGGGGTGCCGGAACCCTTTTCGACGCCAGCAGCCTTGAGGATCAGGCGTGCAGCGGGCGGGGTCTTGAGCTTGAAGTCGAACGAGCGATCTTCGTATACGGAGATTTCGACGGGAACAACGTCGCCGCGCTGGGATTCTGTGGCCAAGTTGTAGGCCTTGCAGAACTCCATGATGTTGACGCCGTGCTGGCCGAGGGCTGGGCCCACGGGCGGTGCCGGGTTAGCGAGACCCGCTTTGATCTGCAGCTTGATAACCGCTGCAAGCTTCTTCTTCTTGGGAGGCATTTTTCTTCCTGGGGGGTTGGGGTGTTGTGGCTCAACAATGCTGCAACGAAATAACTGCCAGGGTTATTTCGCGCCGATGAGCCTTAGAGCTTCGAGACCTGGCTGAATGTCAGCTCCACCGGGGTCTCACGTCCGAAGATGGACACCAAGACCTTCAGTTTCTGCTGGTCAGCGTTGATCTCATTGATAGTCGCCGGCAGGGTGGCGAACGGGCCATCCATGACCGTGACCGACTCGCCGACCGAATAGTCGACCTCAGTGATGACCGGGGCGCGCCCGGACGAGTTGGCCTTGTCGGATGCCTTCTTCGGGGCAACCGGGGCCAAGATCTTGACGACGTCGTTGATGGACAACGGCGAAGGTTTGGAGTTGGCGCCGACAAAGCCGGTGACGCCAGGGGTGTTCCGCACCGCTGACCAAGAGCCATCGGTCAGTTCCATCCGGACCAAAATGTAACCGGGGTAGACCCGACGCAGGACCTTCTTGGGCTGACCGTTCTTGATCTCGGTGACTTCTTCTTCCGGGACCTCAATTTGGAAGATGAAATCCTCCATGTCGAGGGACTTGATGCGGTTCTCGAGGTTGGCCTTGACCTTCTTCTCGTACCCAGAGTAAGAGTGCACTACGTACCAGTCGCCCGGTGCTCGAGCCAAGGCCTGACGCATTTCTGCGGTGGGGTCGGGCTCACCATCTACTGCAGCTTCGATGACGGGCTCAGAAACGTCAGCCAATTCGGCCGCGGCTAGATCTGACGCGTCGGGGACCAGCAGACCTTCGGATTCGGCTTCGCTGTAATCGATCGATCCGTCGCTGGAATCGCTGTCAGCCAGCGACGCACCGGCGGCCGTGCTGGCGTCGGCAGCAAATTCCTGCTCGTCGCTTACGGGCTGGTCGGGGGTCGACATGCCTGACTCACTTTCCTTGAAAAGAACATGGGAACTGCTGTGCACTACTGAAATTCGCGTGGACAGATTTAACCGAAAATCTCCTTGACACCAAAGTGGAACAGGAGATCGAGCCCGGCAACCAATGCGACCATAAAGATAAGGAACGTAATGACGACAATCGTGTAAGTCACCATCTGCTTCTGGCTGGGCCAGATCACCTTGCGGAGCTCAGCGATTACCTCGCGGACGAACCGACCCAGGCGCGAGAACGGGTTGTCGCGCCCCTCTTCGGTGTCGCGGGCGCGGGTGGCCACACCCTTCTTCTCCGTTACACCGGAGCGAGCCCCAGCGCGGCGTGCGGCGGCTCGGTTGGAACCTGCTCCTGCCGCGGCGCCGACAGCGGCGGCTTCGAACTCGGCTTCAACGGTGGAATCCACCCCGTCAAATTCGGCTTCGGCTTTCGTCAGGTCGATGTGCGAGTCGGGCGCGACGCCTTCCTCTGCTGCCTCTTCGTCGATTTCAGCCTCGACTTCGTACACGTCGGGGGTGAGTGTCTCAGGGTTGGCCAAGTCTGCGTCGGCGCCCTCAGCTACAAAATCGTGCTCGGCAACAAAATCGTGCTCGGCAACTTCCTCTGCTGCTACCTCGTCCGCTCGTGCATCATTCGACGGCTCAGCGCCGGAAGCGATGCTGTCAGCTGCCTCAGCACCAGCGGTGGGGTCGAGGTTATCGTCCTCATGCCCTTCCCGATCCTTGCTCACACAACCCTCGTCTTCTGCTCTGAACTGCCGAATGTGTCATTAAAGCTCTGCAGGGGTGACAGGACTTGAACCTGCAACCTACGGTTTTGGAGACCGTTGCTCTACCAATTGAGCTACACCCCTTCACTACCTTCGCCTTGTGAGTAAACCAGCCACTCGCACAGGCAAAAGCAGGGCGCAATCCGTCACGGCCCTTTTCACGCGCACGCTCGGAGTACACCCTGGACGTCTTAGTGTAAGGCACCGCGTGCCGGATCGACTAACTGCACCCACCGCATCCTAGATCCATGCCATCTGAACTGAACGGGAAACGGGGCGTGCGGGTTGCTGACCGGCCCTGGAGCACTCTGCAAGGCCGTGAAACGATGATGGCATGACACCAGGAGAGCCCACTACGCCGCCCACCCCCCGGAGCCGGATTTCCCGCCGGGTAGCCGGCATCGCACCTTCAGCCACTCTCGCCGTCGACGCCACAGCCAAGGCGCTCAAGGCCGCGGGCCGACCCGTCATCGGATTCGGGGCGGGCGAGCCCGACTTCCCGACGCCCCAGCCCATCGTGGATGCGGCAATCGCGGCGTGTTCGGTAGTAGCAAATCACCGCTACACACCAGCAGCCGGCCTACCCACCCTGCGGGAGGCAATAGCGGTCAAAACCATGCGCGACTCGGGATACCAGGTCACCGCCTCCCAGGTCCTTATCACCAACGGCGGCAAACAAGCGGTGTACCAAGCCTTCGCAGCACTACTCGACCCGGGCGATGAGGTCCTGTTGCCAGCGCCGTAGTGGACCACCTATCCCGAGGCGACTACTTTGGCCGGGGGTGTGACGGTTCCGATCATCACCGATGCCTCTAGCGGCTATCTGGTGACCGTCGCTCAGCTTGATGCCGCTCGTACCCCGCGCACCAAAGTGCTGCTGTTCTGCTCACCATCTAACCCGACGGGCGCGGTCTAC
This sequence comes from Nakamurella antarctica, assembly GCF_003860405.1. Taxonomy (NCBI): domain Bacteria; kingdom Bacillati; phylum Actinomycetota; class Actinomycetes; order Nakamurellales; family Nakamurellaceae; genus Nakamurella; species Nakamurella antarctica. The sequence goes on from NZ_CP034170.1 coordinate 2,633,914, forward strand.
CCGCCAGCCCAGGTGGAAGCCATCGGCCGCTGGGCGGTGGCGAACGGGATCTGGGTGATCACCGATGAGATTTACGAACATTTGGTGTACGGCCAGGCAACACACGTATCGATGCCGGTGGTGGTGCCGGAGTTGGCCGACACATGCATCGTCATCAACGGGGTGGCGAAAACATATGCCATGACGGGCTGGCGCGTTGGCTGGATGATCGGCCCGAATGACGTCATCGCAGCGGCTTCCAATCTGCAGTCGCACCTGACGTCGAACGTCTCAAACGTCGCTCAGCAAGCGGCCCTCACTGCGGTATCCGGTTCCCTCAAGGCCGTCCAAGCAATGCGGGGCGCGTTCGATCGTCGGCGTAAAACGATGGTGGAAATGCTGCGCGCCATCCCCGGAATCGACCTGCCGGGACCGTTCGGAGCTTTCTATGCCTACCCCAGCGTTGTCGGACTGCTCGGCAAGGACTTCGACGGATTCCGACCCGAGACTTCTGCCGAATTGGCGGCGCTCGTACTCGAGAAAGCCGAGGTCGCGGTGGTTCCGGGCGAGGCTTTCGGGACACCCGGATACTTTCGGCTGTCCTATTCCCTCGGCGATGCGGATCTGATCGCTGGAATCGAGCGCATGGGGGCGTTCCTCCGCACCGGGCGATAGCGCTCCTGCCGCACGCCCACTCTCCCTTCGGCTGGCACCCCGCGCGGCGCCACCCCGACGCCCCCCTGGTCACTCCACTCGCGGGAAGAAGCTCCACCTGCAACTGAAGCAAAGCCCTGAATGGGGGCTTGAGAAATGACGACTTCGGAAATGACGGCAGCTGGTCCGGTCAGATAGTCCATCGCGGCTATAGACGGCCCATTCGATTTCACCTAGTGTTCACACAAAGGAGGACGTTTCGTCGCTGAGACGCCCTTATCGTGGACGCAATGACTTCCGACGCGGCAACCACTGTTTCCCTCGTCTCCGGTCATCAGTGATTTACGGTCCCTCAGAGTCCGGAGGCGGGCACCATCGACACCATCATTTTCGATTTCGACGGCACAGTGGCGATCGGCCACGGGCCCGTTCTCGCTTACGCGCGCTCCGCCGCTGCACTGCTGGGGCCCGACGGCGCCACCCTTGAAGAAGCAGTTGCCAGCGGGGTGCAACGCGCCGATCAACTGGGATTCTTCGCCGGCGATGTCACGGACGGCTACGGCCTCGTGCACAAGCTAGCAGTTGCCGCCGGGGCCACTCCGGAGATGATGAACAGCGCCTACCAAGAAAGCCGCGCGTTGCTCGGCACTCAGGATGCGCCGATCAGGGCACCAGAGGACCTTGCAGCAGTACTCGCGCGGATCGGCGCAACCAGCCGCGTCGTCCTCGTGACGAATGCCCCCGACATCCAGCTGGACTACGCGCTCTCCTCGCTAGGACTCGACGGCCATTTTCACGCGGTGCACAGTTCGGCGGCCAAGCCGGCCGGGTTGCGAGTGCGCGTCGAGAACTGGTTGGCCGAGGGCCGAGTGCTCAGTATCGGCGACATTTGGGAAAACGATCTTGCCCCCGTCGCTGAGCTCGGCGGCCAAACCGCACTTGTTGGCAATCCGTCAGGCAACGCCAGACCGGATTTCGCCAGCCCCACCCTGCCCGGCCTCTACAACGCCATCATCGCGTGGGCCGAGACCGACTCACCCGTCCTCCATTCACCCGGCAACTCCACTCACGCTGCCGTCCGAACTCAGTCCGCCACCGATAAGGAGCACTACCAGTCATGAAAAAATTCCGTACGGTCATTGCGCTTGGCGCCATCGCCGCCATCACACTCACCGGTTGCTCATCTTCGAGCGACGCTGCAGCAAAACAGGGCCCGTTGGTCGTCCAGTTTGTCCCCACCCGCACTGACCAAGACATGCAAGCGCAGGCTCAGCCCCTGGCCGACCTTCTCTCGAAGCAACTCGGGCGTGAGGTCAAGGTCAACATCGCGACTGACTACTCGACCATCATTGAGGCAATGTCGTCCGGCAAGGTCGATGTCGGGATCATGCCGCCCGCCAGCTACGTACTGGCCCACGATGCTGGCGCTGCCGACGCCATCCTCCAGGCGCAGATCCCGGCGGCCGACCCGGTCACTGCTATCCCGAACCCCGACAAGCTTGTTGCCGGATTCCACGGTGAAATTTTGGTCAAAGCGGACAGCGACATCAAGACCCTCGCCGACCTCAAGGGCAAGTCCATCGCCACCCAGAGTGCGGCTTCGGCGAGCGGGTACATTTTCCCGATTGTTGAAATGGCCGAAGCCGGCCTTGATATCAACAAAGACGTCAAACTGACGACCGTCGCGGGGATCGATAGCTCGATCCTGGCGGTACTCGACGGCACCGTGGATGCAGCATTCTCCTTCGAAGGCGGCCGCATTCTGTTGAAGAAGGACATCCCCGATATCACCGATAAGGTCCGGGTGCTCTACCTCACCAAGTCGCTGATTCCCAATGACGCTATCGCGGTCAACACCAAGTTGGACGCCGCGACCAAGGATGCCGTTAAGGCGGCCTTCCTGGCCATCGCTGCCGACCCCGCCGGCCTCAAAATCATCTCGACGCTGTACTCACACCGCGGCTATGTGCCTGCGGACGAAGCGGCATACGACGTAGTGCGCGACTACATCGCCCGGGCATCCAAGCTCTAAGCCACCGGCCGGGTGGGCGGAGTGATCTTCGCCCACCCGCTCCGCTGAAAGGGATAAGCCAATGATTACCTTCCAGAACGTCAGCAAGACCTACCCCAACGGTGTGGTCGGGGTCCGTGACGTGAGCCTGACCATTAACCGTGGCGAGTTCATTGTGTTAATCGGCCTTTCCGGGGCCGGAAAGTCGACGCTGCTGCGCACGATCAACCGGCTGACCGAGACGACCGAAGGCGTCGTTCTCGTTGACGGCGAATCTGTTACGGGAGCATCGTCCCGCGACGTGCGCCGTATTCGGGGCACGATCGGGATGATCTTTCAGAGCTTCAATCTGGTCGGGGTCAGCACTGTGCAGCGCAACGTCATCGTCGGGCGGCTCGCGCATATGCCCGCCTGGAAGGGCAGTCTGGGGCTTTTCAGCAAGGCCGATTACGCGCTCGTCGATGACGCTCTCTCGCGCGTGGGGCTCAGCGACAAACTTTTCAGCCGCGCAGACCAGCTCTCCGGCGGCCAGCAACAGCGGGTGGCAATTGCCCGCGCTCTCGTACAGCAGCCGAGTGTCCTGCTCGCCGACGAGCCCGTAGCATCCCTGGACCCGGTGAGCACCGATCGAGTGCTTGCCGACGTTCGGGCGATCAGCCAGCAATTAGGGATCACCGTCATCACCAGCCTGCATTCCGTGGCGCTGGCCCGAAAATGGGCAACGAGAGTGATCGGTATGCGCGACGGGGGTGTGGTCTTTGATGGCCTCCCGGAAGAGGCCACCGACGCGCGGCTCGCCGAGATCTACGGCGACGAGTACGCAGCTCTCAAGAGCGAGGACGCGTCGTGAAACTAGCCGCCAGCATCCACCGGAAACTGCCGGTGCAAGCGGCGATTGCAGCAGTGGTGATCGTGATTCTGGTGGCAAGCGCGAAGGCGATAGACACTGACCTTTTCTCACTGGCAGGCAACCTCGACCAGATGGGTGTTGTCTTCAGCAAGTTGGCATCCCCGGATTGGTCCTACCTCCCGAAAGTGCTGCCAGCCGTCGCCGAGACGTTGCAGATGGCGATCACCGGCACCATTCTTGGCGCTGCCGCAGCGATCCCCATTGCATTTCTGGCAACCGCCCCGATGACGGGTAGCCGGCTCCTTTCCACGATTGTCCGGGGTTTCCTCAACATCATCCGTACCGTTCCGGACCTGCTGCTGGCCGCTCTTTTCGTGGCGGTGGTGGGCATCGGCCTTTTCACGGGGATGCTCGCTATCGCCGTCTTCACCTTTGGCGTCGTCAGCAAGCTCGTCTACGAGGCGATCGACACCATTGATCAAGGCCCGGTCGAATCGTTAACGGCGGTCGGGGCGACGCGCACCCATGTAGCCCGGTACGCCGTCGTTCCGCAGATTTTGCCCAACATGATCAGTTACACGCTGTACGCGTTCGAAATCAATGTGCGGGCATCCACCGTGTTGGGCTACGTCGGCGCCGGCGGCGTTGGCGTCACCTTGCAGGCATCCATGGGCCTGATGCGCTATGACCGGGTCTCAGTCATCATCATCTCGATCTTTGTGGTCGTGCTGGCCATTGATGCTTTCAGCGCGTGGGCTCGACGGAGGTTGCTCTGATGGCGGTGAAGGAATTACGACCGCCTTTGGCGGGAAAACCACGACTCTCCCTTGGCCGCATCCTCACGATCATCGCGGTGGTCTCGGTGGTGGTGTGGGCGTTTGCCGGGATCGGTTGGGTGCGCATCGGCTCGTCATGGTCGCTGGTGCTGGGCGCTATCGTCAGGGGCTTCCTGCACCCGGACTGGGGTTACGTCGAGGACGGGACCAGCGAGGATCTACTGAGCCTGCTACTCCTCACGCTCGCAATTGCCTTCTGCGGCACGGTGATCGCCGTCCTCGGCGCTGCCCCACTCGCCTTTCTTGCGGCCACCAGACCCGGCCGACGGCGCGCGCCGGTTCCCGTGGCGACTGGCATTTTCTTCACCATCGTGCGGACATTTCCAGAAATTGTGCTGGCGGTGATTTTTGTCAAGATGGTGGGCCCCGGCCCCTTCGCCGGGGCCCTGGCTATCGGCGTGCACACCATCGGCATGCTGGGCCGACTCTATGCCGAGGAAATCGAGAAACTCGACGTCGGCCCGGATCAGTCGATGGTGGCCGTGGGGGCGACGCGAGCGCAGATTCTTATCTACTCGCAGCTACCGCGCCTCATCCCGCAGTTCCTCTCGCTGGCCCTCAACCGGTTTGAGATCGCTGTGCGTTCGGCGGCCATCTTGGGGATTGTGGGCGCGGGTGGAATCGGTACGCCCATCATTTTTGCTGTGGCATCTCGCAGTTGGGATCGGGTGGGGATCATCCTGATTGGGGTGGTGATTATGGTCAGTCTGATCGACTGGATCTCGGGCATGTTGCGCCGACGCCTGCGATGACACCCAAGCACATCGTGGTCTACGCGACAAGTGATCTGCACGCTCACTGGCGGCTGCCTGCTCGGGGTACTGGTGCCAGCCCGGGCGGGTTGGCGCACGTTGGGGCCTTTCTTGCGGGCGTCGACCGCGAGCGTTGCCTGATAATCGACAATGGCGACCTGCTTACCGGCTCGCCGCTGGGTTCGTGGATCGCTCGGCAAGACTGGCCGCGGGGGCATCCCATGGTCATGGAGATCGAACGCCTCGGTTTTGACGTTGCTGTGCCCGGGAATCATGATTTCGACCGTGGAGTTCAACAGCTCAGAGAGCACATCGGTGCGTCCGGCCAGATACAGTTCCTCTGCGCAAACTGGCGAAATTCTGATGGGTCTGCAGCGCTTCCCGCCTCAACTGTGCTGGTCCGCGACGGCGTCCGGATTGGCGTCATCGGTGTCGTCACGGGTCACGTCCAGCGGCTGAGCATCTATGACGAGCTGGACGGCGCATATTTCGTCGATCCGGTCGAGGCGGTGCGCGCCGAAGCCGAACGCCTACGGCCCCAGGTGGACCTCCTGCTCGTGAGCTACCACGGCGGGCTTGAACGAGATCTCGTTACCGGGAAGCCCACTCAGTACGACACGGGCGAGGATCAGGCCGCCCGCATCATCGCGCAGGTTCGAGGAATCGATGGCCTGGTAGCTGGACATCAACACCGCACCGCAGCGGTCCTCGCCCCGGTCAGCAGCGTCCCCGCCCCGGTCAGCGGCGTCCCCGCCCCGGCCAGCAGTGTCGCGGTGGTGCAGCCCGGGTATGGCGGCGAGTACATCGGAGTGCTTAAGTTCACGCTCCTTGACGGTGTCATCATCGAACGGACCGCCACAGCGGTGCCTCTCACCGGGCTCGATACCGCACCAAGGACCGCCGACGGTGCCTTTGGACCGGCGTCGCCGTTGGCCGAACTCGACCGGAAGGCTCAACAGTGGTGCGACAGCCTGTGCTCGCTCACCGATACGCAGATTCACGCAGCGGTTGCCGCGAGGCTTGGTGGCCCGGCGTCGGTGCTGGCTCTCCCCCCGGAGCCTAGGAGTTGGCGGCAAATCAGTGCGGCTTTTCAGGCCCCATACGGCGTTCAGCACTATCGGATGCCTCGACGCGAGCTTGTGTCAGCGCTCGAAGTGGCGCCGCGGTGGACAATGTGGGGACTGGACGTCAGGCCTTCCGGCGGCAATCAGGACGCAGCCGTAGATTTCGTTGCCAATGCCGCGCTGAACGCGGTGCTTCCACCCTGGCGGGTTCAACGGGCCGAGGTCATCGATTGGTTTGAGGAACTGGCAGTCACCGAAGCTCGAGTGTCTGGCACGTATTCTCGTGGCTACGAAGCGGAGCACGTTTCGGGCGATGCGCCATACCCGGGTTATCAGCACGAGCACGAACAGGACCACGACGATGCCTGAGGCAACCAGTACTTCGACGCTGGCGGCGCGCCTAGCCACACTTGCTGATTCGCTGCACCCCACCGAGCGCAAGGTTGCCAACGAGATCGCCAGTGATCCGAACGGTGTCCTGGAGTCGACGGCGCAGGAGCTCGCCGATCGACTCAGCGTGGCTCGATCCTCCGTCATCCGCACGTGCCAACGGCTGGGATACCGCGGCTATCCGCAGCTGCGGGTTGCGCTGGCACGCCAACTCGCCGTCGCCCCTCCCCCGCCCGTGGCACCTGATGACGCGCTCGGCGCCCTGCGAGCCGACGTGGCACGGATCGCGGCCAGGCTGCCCGAATCTCTGGGGATGCTCACGACAGAGGTACTGAACGCGGCGGTGACCGCGATCGCCACGAGTACTCGGGTGCTGTGCGTGGCTAACGGTCTCTCCGGGCCGCTGGCAGTGGACCTTGCGCTCCGTCTCACCGCGACGGGCCGGCCAGCTGAATACATCGGCGACAGCTTGGGGCAGCAAATTGCCGCCCGCCAACTTACCGCTGAGGACACGCTGGTCGTGATCAGTGGATCCGGCGCAAACCGAGGCAGCCTGGCTGTGGCGGAGGCGGCGGCGCTCACCGGGGCGACACTCATCGTCATTACGTCGTTCGCGGCCACCCCGCTGACCGAATTGGCTGATGTGGCGATCGTGATTGCGTCGGTCCATGATTCCTTCGGTGGGGAGCTTGAGCACCCGTCGCGCATTGCCCATACGGTCTTTTTGCACGCCTTGCTACCGCAGGTGGCAGAACGTTTGGGCGCCGCAGGACGCGCAGCTCGGGACCTCGTACTCGAGGTTCTGTCAGACAATCTCAGCGACGAGTCAGGCCCCCGTGGTGGCCGCCCGACTAAGAATCAGCTCAGCTGAACAACACAGCGGGCTTTGCCCAGTACCGTTTGGCCTTCGAACTTGGCAGTGATGTCGACTCTGGCGGTCCGCGCTTGGGCGTCAACTGCGCCCACAACGGCAGAAATCTCGAGCGCGGCGCCGTGGTCGTCGTCGGGGACTATCACGGGACGGGTGAAGCGCACCGAGAGGTCGCGGACCGCCGATGGGTCGCCGATCCAGCCGGTCACGATTCGGGCCGAAAGCGCCATGGTGAGCATGCCGTGGGCAATCACATTCGGCAGACCTACCGCTTCTGCGATGCGTTGATTGAAATGGATGGGATTGAAATCGCCGGAAGCTCCCGCATAACGGACGAGTTGAGCGCGGTCCACCGTCAAGTTCAAGGACGGCAACGCGGTGCCTACCGGAACCGATTCGAACGCGATCATGACGCTGCGGCCCGGGAAACGAGAGTTCCCCATGCGCTGCACACGGGGGCATTTTCGATATCAGTCACATCGGTTCGCACGGTCAACACGTCGTTACCCGCGAGGACCTTGATCGACTCGACCGTCACGACGCAGGACAGCACGTCGCCCGCGTAGATAGCGCGAAGGTGTTCAAACCGTTGGTCAAGGTGCACGACGCGGGAAAAATCGAGTCCCAGCGCCGGATCAAACATCACGGCATCTTGCGCGCGGGCGATCACCTGGATAGCGAAAGTCGGGGGTGCAACGACGGAAGGGTGGCCGGCGTGTTGCGCGGCCACCCTGTCGTGGTAGAGCAAATTGTCATCACCGATGGCTTCCGCAAATTGGCGGATCTTCTCGATGCCCACCTCGTAAGGTTCGGCGAAGGGGAAGCTGCGGCCCAAGAATGCCTGGTCCATCGGCACGGCTTTTAGCGGGTTTCTTTGTGGTTCTTGTGGGTGCCGCAGTTCGGGCAGAACTTCTTGATTTCAAGACGATCTGGGTCATTGCGGCGGTTTTTACGGGTGATGTAGTTACGGTGCTTGCACTCTTCACAGGCGAGAGTGATCTTCGGGCGTACGTCGGTCGCGGCCACGGTGGGGCCTCTTTCTTCAGCTGCGGGGACCGAAGTGGTCCACGTCTATCTTTGGTATCGGGCTGCTTCGCGGTGACCCACGAGCAGTCGGCTACGGTCACTAGCCCCATCTCGGGGCTATAACCGCTAGTAGCGATGGCCGGACTCGAACCGGCGACCTAGCGATTATGAGTCGCTCGCTCTAACCAGCTGAGCTACACCGCCGTGCGTGAAAGACAGTCAGCCGACACCTGTCCCCACAGAAAACGGCCGCAAGACAATTGCTAAACCAGCGAATGTCCTACAGCCGCCATCCTGAGCCCCCTAACGGAATCGAACCGTTGACCTACTCCTTACCATGGAGTCACTCTACCGACTGAGCTAAGGGGGCATGCTTCACCCGCCGTATCTGCTCATACCCTAGGGGCACAACGTCAGCGGCGGACTTGGATGACTGTACAGCAGTACTGCCCTCGGAAAGAAAACGGCTGGTCAGCCAACCACCCGCAGCACTGGAGCCTCGGTGCTTTCGTGTACGGATCGGACGGTCCGAGCCGCTAGCCAGGCCTCGAACCGATCAATGGGCTGCGGGCGGCTGAACAGGAAGCCCTGCATGCCATCGCAGCGCATCGACCGCAGAACCTCGCGGGATGATTCCTCCTCGACGCCTTCCGCGATCACTTGCAGGTTGAGGGAGTGCCCTAGATCGATGATGGACCGCACGATGGCCAGGTCACCGAGAGCGGTAGACATGCCCTGGATAAACGACCGGTCGATCTTGAGTTCGTCGACCGGTAGCCGGCGAAGGTAGGCAAGCGAGGAATAGCCGGTGCCGAAATCATCAACCGCAATCTTGATGCCCTGGGCGTGCAGCGCGCTGAGGATCGGCAGCGACTGCTCGGGGTCGGCCATCATGTTGGATTCGGTCAGTTCGAGTGTGAGCAGCTCCCCCGGCACCTGGTGTGTGGCAAGCGCCGCGGCGACGCGGTCCGGGAAGTCGGCGGTGAGGTTGCGGACGGAGACGTTGACCGCGACCGGTATCCGCAAGCCGCGCCCAAGCCACAAATTCGACTGTTTGAGGCAGGTGTTGAGAACGTGATCGAAAAGGATGTCGATCGAACCGGTGGCCTCGATCGCCTTGACGAACTCGGCCGGGTTAACCATCCCGAACTCGGGATGCTGCCACCGGACAAGAGCCTCCACCCCGCGAAGCTCCTGGTTTCGCAGCGTAACTTGCGGTTGGTAGTACACCGAGATGTGGCCTGATTCAACGGCTTGCCGGAACTGGGTGACGAGGTTGAATCGGCGCCGATATGTTTCACCCATTGTCGGTCGGTAGATCTCAAGGCTTTCGTTGCGGTTCCGTCCGGCAAGAAGCGCCATCTCCGCACGCTGAAACAGCGCCACTCCTTCCAGGGCCGGGTTTGCGTTTGGCTGGACAAACGCGATTCCGGCATGTGGTTCGGCCTCGACATCGACGCCGGCCAGCGAGAACGCGGCGCCGACGGAGTTCAGGACGTCCCGCACCTGACGAGTCAGGATCTCCTCTTCCATCGGTTCCATCAAGATGGCGAACAGATCCGATTCCAAGCGCGCAACTCGGCGGGTTGCCGGGTTGAGGTTTCGGATCCGTTTGCCAGCTGCCACTAAAAGTTCTTCGCCGTGTTGGTACCCCAGTGCGTTATTCACGGCAGAGATGGTTCCCAGCTGGATCAGCACCACGGATCCAAGCTTGCCCAACGTTAACGCGAGCTCGGCGTCAACCGCCATGCCCGTACGGCTGCGCAATCCAGTGACGGAGTCGCGGTAGGCCTCATCACGCAGATTCGACATCAGCCGGACATTTTCGAGCGCGGTGGCGAGGTGGCCCGACATCGTTTCCAGGAATTCCGCGTCCTCGTCGGAAAATTCGCCCCATCGGCTCAGCCGGTTGCGAACTTCGAGGTACCCGCGGATCTCGTCGTTGCTCCGCAGGACGACAACCATGACGTCGCTGGCGCCACGGATCCGAAGGCTTTCGGCGATCTCTGGGGAGTTAGCCTCATCGACGCTGGCGCGTGCGGGACCGCCGGTGCGGGCCTGTTCAAGCAACGCATCGGTCGTCGGGATCGCTGGCAAAGCCTGCGTGCCCTCTGGATTCACGGCAAGTGCGACGAGGTGATCCGCTACGGGCCGGACGTCTCCGAAACCCGTTTCCAGGTAGAGCGCCGCGATGGCTGCGTTGTGGTGCTGCCGCACCATCTCCAGCATTTCGGGCCAACGGGAGGTGTCTTCGCGGGCGATACCGACGGCCTTGACGATGTCGTACATCTGGTTCAGGTTGGCGTGCTTGGTCATCATGGCCCGGAACGTCAAATAAATGGCCACCATGACGACGGTCAGCGCGGCGACCAAAGGTGGCCCGGCAGTGCCGCTGTTCCAGAGTGTGAATAGCGCGAGCGACACGATGATGACGAACCCAGCGGAAAACGCGGCGCGACTGACGACATGTCCCAAGGGCTCGGCGGGGCCCAGTTGTTGGTAAGCCACCCCGACTATCAGCGAGGACATCAACGCCCCGGCGAGCACGCCCACTGCAACCGGCAGCAAACCCGTTGCTGCTTCGCCGGTTATGGCATGCACCACAACCATGGCGCCGAGGGCCGTGCCCGTTTCAGCAGAGATGAGGGCGAGATTGAGAAAGGAGTTACGCCAGCCGTCTTTGCGGAAGATGTACACCGCGATCCCGGAGATCACGTGGGTCGCAATGACGAGGTACCACGGCAGCACCAGTAATCCGATGACCAGGGGCAACTCCGACAGGCTTACCATCAGGGTTTCGCGGCGGACTTCGACCTTGACGGGTACGACTTCAGACCACACGAAAACGGTGAACATCACCGCAAAACCGGCAGCTAACTTGAGAGGCGTCTCGAGACCGATGCCGGTGGGCGAAGCAATACCGACGACGCTGATCCAGATCCACAGCGGAAGGCTCAGTGCGGCGATAACAGCAGTCGTGATGGGGAAAATTACCGACGGTGACTGGTAGCGCCGCGGCCTACGGTTGGTGATGGTGGATTCGGTCTGTCTCATCGCATGGTCCTGCATCCCCTACCGGGAAACCCGAGACTGGGGTTGCTGCTCGCACGTGAGCACCAAACTGTTTTCACAGTGACGACCGCAACATCACAGCAGCGTAACTGCATTAAGCGTCGATAAGTTCACCCGTGGAACAAAAGAATTCATGACGACCTGCTTCCACCCAATCGGGGGACATTTTGTACCCTTTCGATCGCGGTCGAAAGAAGAACCGCTGCATATGCGGTGTTTGTCCTGATTCTACCGTTCTGTGTCGCCTCGGGCCACCCATCCGGCCAACTAAAAGCACAAACGCCCCCCTTCTGGTCCTTCGAAGGTGGGCGTCTGGCCTATCGACTACTGGTGTGGCAGGTGAGAGATTCGAACTCCCGTAGCTTGCGCGGCTGATTTACAGTCAGCTCCCTTTGGCCACTCGGGCAACCTGCCGTGCTTCTTGCTAGCGCTCTCGCTGCCATGCGGTCGCGCTCGGGAGAATAATACAAGGACGGCGCGCGCAGAGCCCAATCCGCAGGTCCAACCGGTCGAGCACGGTGCAATGGTGCCTCGCGAGCTCACACCGTGAACAATGAGCTAGGAGCAGCCACCAATGGGCATCCGGGCAAGATTCACCGCCAGCGACGCTTCATCATAGGAAAGAGGTAGGGACCATGGCCGATCCGTCATTTGACGTAGTGAGCAAGGTTGAACACCAGGAGGCCGACAACGCCCTCAACCAGGCGGCTAAGGAACTGTCCCAGCGATTCGATTTCCGCGGGGTCAACGCAAGCATCGTCTGGGCCGGTGACGACGGTGTGACCATCACCGCCGACACCCAGGAGCGGTGCGCGGCCGCCATTGAAGTCTTCCGCGAGAAGCTGATCAAGCGTGGAATCTCGATGAAGTCCCTGGAGATTGACGAACCGCAATCGTCTGGCAAAATTTTCAAGGTCACCGGAAAAATCGTTGAAGGAATCGCTTCGGACAAGGCGAAGCAAATCGCGAAGTTGATCCGCGACGAGGGCCCCAAGGGGATCAAGGCAGAGATCCAGGGCGAGCAGCTGCGCGTCTCGGGTAAGAAGCGCGATGACCTGCAAGAAGTGATCGCGCTGCTGAAGGGCGCTGACTTCGAGATCGCCTTGCAGTTCACGAACTACCGCTGAGCTCCGTGCTTATCGACGACATAGACCAGCACATCGTCTCGTGTTTGGTAGTGGACGGGCGGGCCTCGTTTCGGGAGATCGGCGAAATTGTCGGTCTCTCGGCGCCTGCCGTCAAACGCCGGGTAGACCGCCTGCAAGCCTCCGGGGTGATCAGCAGTTTCACCGCACGGCTGGATCAGGGAGCGTTGGGCTGGAATACGCAGGCGTTTGTCAACGTCACGTTTCGCAACAACGTGAGCCCGGCTCGCATGCAAGAAGCGCTGGCCCCCATTCCGGAAGTGGTTGCTGCCTACACGGTTTCAGGCGACTCGGACTTGGTGGTGCATATTCGAGCGTCAAATATGCAGCATTTTGAGCAGGCTTTGGAGCGCCTACGCGCGCTTGATTCGGTCGACCGCACCGAATCCACCATTGTGTTGTCGACCCTGATCGACCGGCCTTCCCCGGTGGACAGACACTGATGAAACGCGGTGTGTTGTACGGGCTTACGGCCTACGTGCTGTGGGGCGCTTTCCCGTTGTACTTCCCGCTGTTGCAACCGGGTTCGGCCCTCGAGATCCTCTCGCACCGGGTTGTCTGGTCGTTCGTCACGATGGCGATTGTGCTGCTCGTGGTGCGGCGTTGGCGCACGTTCTCTCAGTTGCCGATCAAGGTGTGGGCCCAAATCTGCGCCGCCGCAGTATTTATCGCCGCGAACTGGGGTATCTACATCTACGCGGTCAATAACGGGCACGTCGTCGAAGCCGCGCTGGGTTACTTCATCAACCCATTGGTGAGCGTCTGCTTGGGGGTGCTGGTGTTGAAGGAGCGGTTGCGCCCCCTGCAGTGGACTGCGCTCGCGGTTGCCGCCAGCGCCGTTGTTGTCATTGTTGTTGATACTGGACAGATCCCGTGGCTGAGCTTGGGACTGGCGGCATCGTTTGCCACCTATGGACTGATCAAAAAGGTAGTGCCGCTGCGGGCTACTGAATCGTTGGGCGCCGAGAGCATGGTGCTGATGCCGGTGGCCCTGGGCTACCTCATTTACCTGCAGATCAGCGGCGGATCGAACCTGCTCACCAACGGTCCGTGGCACGTGGCGCTCCTTGCCTCCGCCGGACTGGTGACGGTAGTTCCACTGGCGGCGTTCGCGATGGCGGCGCCCCGACTCCCCCTGTCCACCATGGGCTTTTTGCAATATTTGACGCCGGTACTCCAGTTCCTTTTAGGTATCTTGGTGTTCCAGGAGCAGATGCCGCCTGCGCGGTGGATCGGTTTCATCATCATCTGGTGCGCGTTGGCGCTGTACACCTTTGACGCGCTTCGCGCCCAAAAGCGCGCCCCTAGAAACCGGCAAGCAGTGCGTACTGTGCCCGCACCTGGGCAGTGACGTCTTCCACTGTTTCCGCCGCGGCCTCTACCGCGTATCGGCCGCGGGAAAAGACGCAGACGAAGAACGTTCCCGCGCTTCCGGCGCACTGGACCCCCGGAACGTCGGTGGGCCCCTCGTATTCGGGGGCGGCCGGGTAGTAGGTGCCGTACTCGGACCAAAAAGCGGCCTGCACCACGAGTGCTCCGGCCGGGTCCGCCGCCCGGTACATGGTGGTGACACCGCGGCTGACGAGGTCGACTCCGGCCGCGGTAAGAGCCTCTTCGTCATCCAGCGGGTTGACGAAAAAGTGTTTCATCCCTTGGAAATCGAATACTTGGTTCTTGTTGACACTTCCGCCTTCGCTGCTGCCAAGCACGGTGTGCGCCAGCAGCCCTTCTCGGTCCGCGGGAATCCCCGCGAGATCGACTAGTTGCGTGGGCACAAATACTTCGCTGATCGGTAGCTGCGCGGTCAGCATGGATGCCACCTTTTGCGCCAGCAGTTCGATGCTGTCCGGAGAGGATCCGCCTGACGATGATGCCCAGACATAATTGACGACGGAACCCCGCGCAACGAACACATCCACCGACTTCGAGGTGGCTTCTGCCGCCACGCGCGCCGTCACAGCGGCGTTAAAACCGTTCAGCAGCACCACGTCTGCGGAGTCTGCGCCTTTGGCGATACCGATGCTGGCATTCAGATCGGTGGCCGCCACTACTGCCGCAGCGGGTGTGGCAAAACTCAAAACAGCATTAATGACGCTGTCGCTCCGGCCGCTGGAATCGGCGACGGTCTTCCTGGCGGAGGAAAACCCGGCGATCATGCCGTGTTTCGCCGCCACCTGCGGCGTGGCGCGCGGCACCAGGATTGCCAGGGCATCCGGGTTTTTGAGAATCGTGGTGGACAGCGCTGCGCTGGCGGTCATTTCCGGGAAAACAAAGGTGGGAACAAGCACATAGGCGGCCAGACGAGCTCCCTCGGCGATCCGGCCGGCAGCCTCGCTGCCTGCGGTTGGCGGCAGCGGTGCTGGAGTTGTGGGGTAGCTGGCATCCGCGACGCTCGACGGCTGCGGATCACTGGCACCAGCGGCGCTGCTCGGGTTGGCGCTGCTCGGGTTGGAGCTGTATCCGGGAAGGCCCTTGGTGTCAGCGGAAGAAGCCGCACTGATCGGCGCAAAATTAGTGGCCACATTTGTCGCAACCCCGACATCACCGGTGGAGCAGCTAGCGATCAGCGCACAGAGGCCGATGCCGGCAAGTTTTATCCGCAGATCCCCCGTCATGCACCTGACGTTACCGGCGACGCCGCTGATGGGGGCCCAGAAGCCTTCCTCAGCGGGAGCGGGCTACCACGAACTGGGTGAGTGATCCGAGCGCATCCCGGGACGGTGACTGTGGAAGTTCGCTCAGCGCGGCCGCTGCCTGAGCGGCATACCCGTCGAGCGTAGCGACCGCATGCTTCATCCCATCGGATGCGCGCAGCAGCGAAACAGCTTCCGCCACTTCACTTTCACTCGTTAACGGGCGGGTTACCAAGTCGATGAGCCGAAGATCGGACCCGCCCTGAATGGTGTACAGCGCAGGCAGCGTTGGGACACCTTCGCGCAGATCAGTACCGGGGGTTTTGCCGGAATCGGTGGAGGTGATGTCGATAATGTCGTCGGAGATCTGGAACGCCACCCCGACGGCCCGGCCGTACCGGCGCAGCGAGGCAATCTGATCGTCGGTAGCGCCGGAGAACATCCCCGCATACCGGGCGCACGTGTCGATAAGCGAGGCTGTCTTTTCGTCCAGCACCAGTAGGTGGTGTTCGATCGGGTCCACACCTTCGGCTGGGCCGATGGTTTCGCGTGTTTGGCCCGTAACGAGTTCGGCGAAGGTATCGGCAATGATGCGGACAGCGTCGGGGCCAAGGTCGGCTACCAGCCTGGAGGCGCGGGCAAAGAGGAAATCACCCGTCAAGATGGCAACCGAGTTACCCCAACGAGCATTCGCCGAGGTGGCCCCGCGGCGTACCTCGGCCTCGTCCATCACGTCATCGTGGTACAGGGTCGCAAGATGGATCAGCTCGACAACCGCTGCGGCAGTGGCGACTTCGGGTGCTTCGGGATGCGGACCGATGCCAGCGGCAACGAGGGTGAACAACGGCCGGAACCGCTTTCCGCCCGCATGCATGAGGTGCAGGGCAGCTTCGGTAACGAACGGGAAGTCTGAGGCAAGCTCCTGGTCGAGAAGTTTTTCCACCACGGCCAATCCCGTTGCCGCTCGGCCAGCGAGACCTGGATCTGCCAGATCGATGCCTGCAATCACACCCGTTGAACTCACCCTTTAAACCCTACGGGAGAAAGCCGTGGGCACGTGATTCTCGTCAGCGGCCCAGGGCTACTGTTTGGCCAGTTCGGTGGCTACCTGGCCGCCCAGCGCCACGTTGCCGCGGTAGACGTCGATGTTGACATCCAAGCTGCGCCCGCCGGTTGCGAGCTGCACGTAGTCGAGCAGGAACGGGGTCGACGCATTGCCGGTGATGCCTTGTTCAGCTGCCGCAGCAAGGGCTTTCGCCAAAACCTCGCCGTGCACCTTCGGATCCAACTGCTTGTCCTCGTCGATCGGGTTGGCCAGCAAAATTGCCGACTCCAGCCCGAGTGCGTTGCGCGCCCGGATGACGTCTGCGGCCTCGGCGGGGGTGTCGACCCGATAACCGATCTCGTAACCGGAATCACGAACGTAGAAGCCCGGGAAGGTGGTGGTGCGGTAGCCGATGACGCCGATGTTGAGCGTCTCCAGCCGCTCCAACGTCGCTGGAATGTCCAAAATCGATTTAACGCCCGCACTAATTACCAAAATCGGCGTGACGGACAGCGCGACGAGGTCGGCGGACTCGTCGAAAGTAGTGGACGCGCCGCGATGCACACCGCCAAGGCCGCCGGTGGAGAAGACGGCGATCCCCGCACGGTGCGCGAGCAATGCGGTCGCCGCAACCGTGGTGCCTCCCGAGAGGGTGCGCGCCATCGCGATCGGCAAGTCGCGGATGCTGATCTTCACGTTGTCTTCTGCAGCAGCGAGGCGCTCGATCTCTGCGGTGGAGAGCCCGATGACGGGGACCCCGTCAACCACGCCAATGGTGGCAGGCACGACACCCGCCGCACGCAAGGACGCTTCAGCCTCCATCGCCACTTCCAGGTTGCGCGGCTTCGGCAGTCCGTGGGTAAAGATTGTCGACTCCAACGCGACAACCGGCTGGCCCGCTGCGAGCGCGTCGCGGACCTCTGCGGAAATGGAGACAACCGAACCCTGCGTCATAGGTGTATTCCCTTGTTGTGTCGTTGAGCCATCAAGAACCGTAACTCAGCCAAGTCTGCCGATCGACTCCACCACAATGTCGAAAAACCTGCTGTGGTCAAGGCCGGTAGCAACCTGGTGTCGGCAGTCCGGCGCGGCGGGCAGGCGTAAGTCCACCACCGTGCGTCCCATGGTCAGCTCACTCGTGGTGTCCACTGCCACCGGGGCGCGGACAAGGTTGAACACTGTCGGGTCAATCAGGTAAATCACCGGGCAAAGATCGTGCACCGGGGGCGACTCAAAACCCTGATGCTGAAGATACTGTGCGCCAAAGTAGTCGAGCAGTTCCACACAGAAATCACCCACCGGCGACGACAAACTGGTCAGCCGATCCAATACTGCGGGGGTGGCGAGCGCCTGATGCGACACGTCTAGCCCCATCATCACGATCTTCCAGGGTGCCTCGAAGACTATCCGGGCCGCGTGCGGGTCGACGTAGATATTGAATTCGGCGCTGGCGGTCACGTTCCCCTGCCCGATCGCGCCGCCCATGATGGCGACCTCGGCGACTCGCTCGGCGATCCTGGGTTCGAGTCGCAGCGCGAGGGCCAAGTTGGTGAGCGCAGCTGTTGCCACCAGGGTGATCTCACCGGGTTCGCTTGCCATCACCAGGTCGACGATCAGGTGGGCAGCGCTGCGCGGGTCCAGGGAGATGGACGTCTGCGGGAGGGATGGCCCGTCGAGGCCGCTGTCGCCGTGAATCTCGGGCGCGGCCTGGTGCGGCTTTATCAACGGGCGGGCGGCGCCTTGGGCAAAGCGCACCGCGTGCATGCCTGCCAACTCCCCCACCCCGAGCGCGTTGCGGGTAACCCGCTCCACCGTTTGATTCCCGCAGACCGTCGTTACCGCAACCACTTCCAGGGCGGGATGGCCGTGTGCGACGAACATCGCGAACGCGTCGTCGTGCCCCGGGTCGCAGTCCAGAATCACCTTCTTGGGCGTCGCCACCACGTGTGCTCCTCCTGTTGTCAGTACAAACTTGAAGTGCCGAGTACATCAGCGATCAATACTGCAGGCTAATCTGCACTTCTATCCAATTTCAGCGGCGAACAAAGGATGCCCCGTGGCCTACGTCCCCGTCATCGATCTCAGCCTTGACGACCTCGAGTTAGCGCCGGTGCTGAGCCAGGTCTGCACCGAAGTCGGCTTTTTTCAGGTGATCAATCACGGCATGCCCAGCGCGGTGGAGCAACGCACGTGGTCGGCGCTGACGGCGTTCTTCGATTTGCCCTTGGCGGAGAAGCTGGCCTTGACGCCAGAAAATATCGGCGACCCTTACGGGTACATCCCCGTAAGCGCGGAGTCGCTAGCCGCCTCCCTGGGGGTCGAAACCCCGGGCGATGTCAAAGAAAGTATCAACATCGGACCGATCGATCCACCGACCCACGAACTCTCCGGCCCCGACGAAGCAATTATCTATACCGAGAACCGTTGGCCGGAGAGTCTTCCCGAACTCAAAGAGACTTGCCGCGAGTATTACGACGCGATGACGCTACT
This sequence comes from Nakamurella antarctica, assembly GCF_003860405.1. Classification (NCBI taxonomy): domain Bacteria; kingdom Bacillati; phylum Actinomycetota; class Actinomycetes; order Nakamurellales; family Nakamurellaceae; genus Nakamurella; species Nakamurella antarctica. The sequence continues at coordinate 2,652,732 of NZ_CP034170.1, forward strand.
CAGCGAACGCATCATGCGACTATTTGCGCTGGCGCTGGACTTGCCAGCCGAATACTTCAACCCTCTGATTACCCACGCACCCAGCGCCTTGCGCGCCGTCAACTACCCGGCTAACGAGACACCGCTCGCGAAAGGCCAACTCCGCGCGGGCGCCCACACCGATTACGGCTTGCTCACGATCCTGCATCAGGACACCGTCGGCGGGTTGGAAGTTGTTGACTCGAGCGGTAAGTGGGTTGCGGTCCCGAGCATCGACGGTGCCTACGTGGTCAACATCGGCGACCTGATGGCCCGCTGGACCAACGACACCTGGCGCTCCACGTTGCACCGCGTCGTCAATCCGGTGGAGGGGGAAGCGTCCGCGGCGCGCAGGCAAAGCGTGCCCTTCTTCTACAACGCCAACTGGGACGCCATCGTCGAATGCCTCCCGTCATGCTTGCCTCCTGGCGAAAGCCCGAAGTACGAATCAGCCGTCGCAGGCCCGCATCTGATGACGAAGTTCCACCGCACCGCTACCCCAAGCTGACGCTCATCGCGCCTCCCGTTACCCAGGACGCGGACCCCGGGGGTTACGGTGAGGGGCTCAAACCTGTTCTGTACCAATCACGTTCAAAAAATGCCACCTACCCTCAGGAGCACACCATGACCGACGCCGCCACTTCGATTCGGGTCCCCCGCAATAGCGTCGCCGACGCAGCCCTCCTGGCTGACTTCCTCACGATGTCAGAATTCGGAGCGACCCCCGCGGGCGGGGTCGAGCGGCAGGCGGCCACAGCGGAGGATGGCCACACCCGCGCGTGGTTTGCGCAATGGCTTACCGCACGCGGCTTCTCGGTCAGCTACGACCGGATCGGCAACATGTTCGGGTTATACGAATTTGTGCCGGGTGCGCCATACGTGCTGGCCGGCTCCCACATGGACAGCCAGCCTCGAGGCGGCAAGTATGACGGAGCCTACGGCGTTCTCGCCGCTGCCCACGCAGCCCAGCGGCTGGTGCAGTACTACTCCACGGGAGCAGCCACCCCCACTTTCAACATCGGAGTCGTGAACTGGTTCAACGAGGAGGGTTCCCGATTCAAACCGTCCATGATGGGCAGCAGTGTATTCGCCGGCAAAATCGAACTGGAAACCGCACTCTGCGCCACTGATCCGGCGGGAGTAACCGCGCAGCAAGCTCTGATCGACATCGGTACCATTTCGAGCAATGATGTATTCGGTGCAGGCACCGGCCGATCGGTTGCCTGCTACGCGGAGATCCATATCGAACAGGGCCGCGAGTTGGACAAGGGCGGAATTACCCTCGGACTAGTCGACAAGACCTGGGCCGCAAACAAATACGAGATCTCCGTCATCGGCGCGCAGGCACACACCGGCGCCACCGCCATGGTGGACCGCCAGGACGCGCTGTACGGAGCGGCGCTGGCGGTGGTCGCCGTCCGCGAGCTCGCCGAGCGCTATGGCGAGGATCTGCACACTTCGTGCGGGCAGCTCACCGTCTACCCGAACTCCCCGGTGGTGGTGGCACGCGAGGTGCACATGCACCTGGACCTTCGCTCCCCTTCCGACACGCTGCTCGACGAGGCAGACGCAGTGCTGCGGCAGGAGTTTGCGATGATCGAACTGAAGGCTGACGTCCACATCGAACGTCGATACGCCCACACCTGGAAGGGCCACACCTACCAACCGGAAGGCGTCGAGCTCTCTCGTCAGGTCGCTGCCGATTTGGAGGTGTCGCAGATGCTGGTGCAGACCAGGGCAGGACACGACTCCACTAACATGAAAGACATTGTGCCGTCGGTGATGTTGTTCATTCCCAGCGTAGACGGGGTCTCCCACGCTGAGAATGAATTCACGAACAACGAGGACCTGGTCACAGGAGTCGACGTGTTGACAGAAACCCTGGCACGGATGCTCGAAGGCGCACTAAACCCGTAAGTCTGGCGCGTCCAGTGCTTGGCGAGGGTCCTTCGACACTGCGGCCATCGCGGTCATGATAGAGGGCCCCTGCGCCCCATCGGTGGCAAGTGCGGTGTCGGTGATCCGCTGGGCCATCCTGTCCCCCAGCTCGTCGGTGCTGGCGCCCATTTCGGCGCCGGCAAGCGCCGGAAGCTCAGCCAGGACGCTGGCGGCCGCGGCTTCCAGCGCGAGGGCGGCTTGGCCTTCACCGAGCGAAGCCAAACACAGGGCTGCGGACAGTACCGCGGCGGCCGGGTTGGCCCAGCCCCTGCCTGCAATGTCGGGCGCGCTGCCGTGGACAGGTTCAAACATGCTCGGAGCGCTGCCATCGATGTTGAGGTTGCCGGATGCTGCCACTCCGAGGCCGCCCTGGATCATCGCCCCGAGATCGGAAATGATGTCGCCGAAAAGGTTGTCGGTGACGATGACGTCAAACCGCTCTGGGTTCATCGGCATGTGTTGACACATCGCGTCGGCGTGAACATAGTCGACCGTCACGTCCGGGTAGTTCGCTCCGACCTCGTCGACGATGCTTTGCCACAGTTCACCGGCGTGCACCAGGACGTTCTTCTTGTGGCACAACGTCAAACGATTCCTCCGGTGGGTAGCGAGCCGAAAGGCGTAGTCCACTACATTGGTGATCGTCGGGGCAGTATTGATCGACTCCTGCAGCGCCACTGCGTTTTTCGTCCCCGCGTACAGCGTTGAGCCGCCGCTGACGTACATGCCTTCCATATTTTCCCGGATCACCACCATGTCGCAGCGCTCCGGCGTGAGGTCGCGAATGGGGGTCGGCACGCCGGGGTAGAGGCGGACCGGCCGCAGGTTGACGGCCTGGCGAAAAGCACTGCGCAGCCGCAGGATCAGGCCCCGCTCGAGGACTCCAGGGGCCACCCGCGGGTCGCCCATTGCACCGAACACAATCGCTTGATGCCTACCTAGTTCAGCGATGATGTCGTCATCGATGACGACGCCGGTGGCGAGGTAGTGATTTGCGCCGAGCGCGTAGTCCGTCTGCCGCGTCTGAAATCCGAATCGGTTCCCCGCAGCGTCAATGGCCTTCAGCGCTTGATCCGTGACCTCACCGCCGATACCGTCGCCGCGCAGGATGGCCAGATCGTAGACAGTCACGTGAACTCTTTCGGTAGCTTGTTTCCCGTTGCGGGGGTGTCCCTATCTTGGTACACACTGCCTGGCCGCCGGGAACTGCGGGGTCGCGCTACCCTGAGACGACTCTAGATTGGGGTGTTATGACCGACGCGTTCGTCCCCGCCTATCCGGCCGGGCTGCCCATCGCGGGGCAATGGATAACAGACGGCGTCGCGACCGTTGACGTCCTCTTCCCCTATGACGGTTCGGTGGTCGCGAAGGCTCCCGTGGGAAATGTCGAACACGCAAAACTGGCATTGGACGCGGGTCTTCGCGCGCAGCCGGTGGCGGCTCGACTCTCGGCTGCGCAGCGCCGGGATATCTTGCTCGGGGTCCACGCCGAGCTCGCGGCCCGCCGCAGCGAGTTCGAGGATCTGCTGGTCCTCGAGACCGGCAAGCCATTGTTCGATTGCCGCATAGAGGTGGAGAGAACGCTTTTCACCTGGCTCTCGACGGCAGAGGAAATCTCGCACCAACGCGGCGAGACGGTGCCGCTCGACCTGCAACCCTCGGGCGTGGGAATGATCGGCTACTGGACGCGTAAACCGGTTGGCCTGGTAGTCGGGATCGCCGGGTTCAATTATCCGTTGCTCCTCGCCACTCACAAGATCGCGCCATGTATCGCCGCCGGCTGCGCCGTAATTGCTAAGCCAGCACCTAATACGCCCCTTGCCACTGTGTGGTTGGTCTATCTGATCCAGACTGTGCTGCAACGGCTTTCGCTCACTGTTGACCTTGTCCAGCTCGTCACCGGGGGCGTGGAAGTAGGGCACACGCTGACCTCTGATCCGCGGATAGGTGCTGTCAGCTTCACCGGCTCCGCTGCGGTGGGACACCAGATCGCGAAAGACTGCGCACCCCGAAAGGTACTGCTCGAGTTGGGCTCCAGCTCCGCGCTGATCGTCGCTGCCGACGCCAACCTCGTCAAGGCTGCTGACGCTGTTATCCGTGGAGGCTTCTACGCCAACGGGCAGGCCTGCATTTCCATCCAACGCGTCTTGGTGGAAGCCGCCGTCGCCGATGAATTTGGTGCACTCGTCCTTGCCGGGATGCCCCGCGTGCTCCTCGGCGACCCCCGCGACATCGCCACTCGGGTAGCGCCTTTGATCAACGCGGCCGCAACCGCTCGGGTGTTGGACTGGGTTAACGAGGCCGTGGACGCGGGCGCCAAGGTGGGCGGTGGTGGAGCCGTTGTTAACTCCGGCACGGCCGTGGCTCCCACCGTCCTGTTCGACGTTCCCGACGGCGTGCGGGCATGGGATGAGGAAATCTTCGGACCAGTAGTCGCTATCCGCACCGTTCCTGACCTGGACACAGCAATCGCCGTGGCAAACGCCTCCCGCTACGGGTTGCAGGCAAGCATCTTTACTCGTTCGCTCGCTACGGCCTTTCGAGCCATCGAGGAGCTGGAAGTGGGCGGCGTGGTGGTGAACGAGATACCCGGCTTCCGGTCCGACATCATGCCCTACGGCGGCGTCAAAGATTCCGGGATTGGCCGCGAGGGCCCACGTTTCGCCATAGAAGAGCTCACAGTCACGCGGATGGCCATCATCCGGCCCGAGTAGAACAGGCACCATACATGGATTACAGCAAGCTTTTTCGGATGGACGATCGTAAAACTTTCGTTCTCGGATCCGGCAGCGGAATTGGGCGGGAGTCAGCGTTAGCGCTGGCCGCACAGGGCGCCGTCGTGGTGTGCGCGGATCGGGACCTCGCGGGCGCCACCCAGACCGCCCAACTGATAGAGGCTGCCGGCGGGCTAGCGTCTGTCTACCAGCTTGATGTGCTGGACGCCGAGGCGATTTCGGTCGCGGCACAGGAACATTCGGACAGTGAGACCCTCGTCTTCACGGCCGCGACCAATGTCCGAAAGCGACTGCTCGACTATTCCGCCGAAGAGTACGAACGAGTTGTGTCGTTGAATATGCGATCCAGCTTCGATCTGATCCGGGCATTTGGCGCGACGATGGTAGAGCGCAAACGCGGCAGCATTATTGGGTTTTCGTCGATCCGGCACTTGGTGGTAGAGCCGGGCCAGGGGGTATACGCCGCGACGAAGGCCGCTACCGTCCAGTTATTGCGCACAGCGGCGGCCGAGTTCGGGCCCTCCGGCGTCCGCGCTAATGCTATCGCGCCGGGGGTGGTGGAAACGCCCTTGACCGCGCCCATTAAGGCAAACCCCGAGTGGTACAACGCTTATGCCGCCAAAGGTGCCTTGGGCCGCTGGGCTGTCCCCAGTGAGTTAGCGGGCGCGGTCGTGTTCTTGGCCTCGGACGCGGCGAGCTACGTGACGGGCACGGTGTTGTATGTGGACGGCGGCTGGACTGCGGTAGACGGCCGCTTCGACCCGCCACGGGGGTAGTCGGTCCTCTGTCACCGGGGCGCTGCATCACAGCCTCACCCTGGCCAAAGGATTGAGCGCCGCAGCCTTCAGAGGGACCATTGGTTTCGGAACAATGGCACAAACGGCGCCGTACTCCGCGCTACACACCGGTTGACCTACACGGCGCTGCCGTCCCAGCGGCGCTGTCGTCCCAGCGGCGCTGTCGTCCCACGAGCTCGTCCCACACCCCTGACAGCACCGCCCAACTTCCGGCGTCGGCGCTTACCCCAACAGCGGCAAGTGCACGTTCAGGAGATCGATGACCCACGATGGGAAGAGCCCCAGCAGGACGGTGATGGCGAAGCAGGCCGCTGTGACGATCATCGTCAACGGGCCTGGGACCAGCACGGATGGCCCGTCATCGACGGGCGAGGCGAAGTACATCAACACCACGATCTTCAGGTAGAAGAATGCGGTCACGGCGGTGGCCACCATGGCAATGACGACCAGCGCCCCCATGCCGGACTCGGCTGCGGCGGTGAATACCTGGAACTTGCCGATAAAGCCTGCGGTGAGGGGAATCCCGGCAAACGACAGCATGAAAATCGTCATCTGAGCCGCAAGCATGGGCGACTTTTTCGCGAGCCCCGCCCACGCCTGCATCGACGATGCTTCCCCGTCCGGAGTCCGCACCAAGGTGAGCAGTGCCAGAACGCCGATGGTGGCAAAACCGTAGGTCAGCAGGTAAAACATCGTGGCTGACATGCCATCTGCGGTCAGGGTAATAACACCCAGCATCAGGAACCCAGCGTGGGCCACCGAGGAATATGCGAGCATCCGCTTGATGTCAGTCTGGGTGATACCTATGACGGCGCCGATCACCATCGATGCGATGGCGATCCCCCACATCGTCCCTTCCCAGTTCCATTTGCTGGGACCGAAAGCGCTGTAGAACACCCGCACCATCGTGGTAAACGCGGCAACCTTGGTGCAGGCCGCCATAAACGCAGTGACCGGGGTCGGTGCGCCTTGATAGACATCCGGCGTCCACGAGTGGAACGGGCCCACCGAACCCTTGAACAAGAGTCCAACGACCAGCAGCGCCATCCCTATCAAAAGCATCGTGTTGCTGCGGCCGCCCGCCTGGCTGGCCAGCGCGACATCGGAATACTTCAACCCACCGGCGTAGCCGTAGAGCAGCGCAATTCCGTACAGCAGGATTGCCGAGGCAAATGCTCCCAGCAAGAAGTACTTAACGGCCGCTTCCTGCGAAATTAACCGTCGACGGCGGGCCATACCGCACATCAAATACAGCGGCAACGAAAGCACTTCGAGGCCGACGAACAAAGTGATGAAGTCTGCAGACGCGGGGAATACCAGCATCCCGCCGATGGCGAACAGCGCCAGCGGAAAGATTTCCGTCTGCATTTTCGTTGCCGTCGCAGTGAAGGCCCTGTCTCGTTTTGATCCCGGGCGCGCGGCAGCCTGCGCCGCGAAGGCGCCACCGGGCTCGGACACCCGATCCGCCATCAACAGCACCGACGCCAACGCAAGCACCAGCAGCACCCCCCACATAATGTAGGTAGCTTGATCCACTGCCAGCGATCCGTCGAAGGTAAGCGCGTAGTCCTTCCCGATGGCGCGAATTACTGTCACGACGCCCGCGGCCACGATGGCGCCGACCGTCACGATGAGTTGCGCCACGTACCGCAGTTGCTTGGGTACGACGGCCTCGACCAACACGCCCAGGCAGGCGGCGCCCAAGATGATCAGGATCGGCATGATGACCCCGAAGTTCACCGCGGGCGCCTTGATGCTGTTGATATCGCCGCCCAATGGCGCCGCGAGAGTATGCAGTAACGACATCATTTGCCACCTTCGATGCTCGGTGCCGGATCGCTATGCCCGGAGTCCACAATGATCTGGGCGGACACCGGATTGATCACGTCCAGAAGAGGCTTCGGGTACACACCAATCACCACAATCAACAGCACTAACGGTGTCAAAACAGCGATCTCGCGAATGTTGAGGTCGCCGAACCGGAACTTGGTCGGCGTGCGGAAGATCGTTTTGTGCCCCAGTGCAACGGAACTCGAGCCAGAACCGGCAGACCCGGAGCCGACCCCGAAATCACCCTCAGCAACAGCTGCATCAGCGGGGGATCCCAGTACTCCAGCGCCGCGGATAGGGCCCGTCATGGTGCGCTGGAAGATCCACAGCATGTAAACAGCGGCGATCACGATCCCCACAGTTGCCGCGATGGCCCAGGCAGGCTGTGTGGAGAACGTTCCCAGCAACACCAGGAACTCGGCCACGAAGGAGCTGGTCCCTGGAAGCGCAATGGTGGCAAGGGATCCGATCAGGAACATTCCACCGAGAATCGGCGCCACCTTCCACACACCGCCGTAGTCGCTGATCAGCCGGGAGTTTCCGCGGGAGGTCAGCATGCCGACGACGAGGAAGAGGAGCCCGGTGGCGAGACCGTGGGCGACCATGTAAATGACGGCGCCGGACATGGCCTGCGAACTGAACGCAAATACTCCCATGGCGATGAAGCCGAAGTGTGCGATGGACGTGTAGGTCACGAAGCGCTTCAAATCCCGTTGTCCCGCAGCGACTATGCCACCGTAGAAAATGCCGATCACCGCCAAAGTGATGATCAGCCAGGCGAGTTTCGAGGACGCCGCGGGCAACAGCGGCAAGCAGATCCGCAGGAACCCAAAGGTGCCGACCTTATCGAGAACACCTACAATTAACGTGCCGGAACCGACTGGCGCCTCGGCACCGGCATCGGGCAGCCACGTGTGGAACGGCACCAATGGCGCCTTGATCGCAAACGCAATCGCGAACCCGGCAAAGATCCACATCTGGGTGGACTCCGGGATTTGAGAAGCAATACCGCGCAGCGTCTCCCAGTCCAGAGTTCCACCGGGAACATGGTCACGGCTGACGACATACAGCCCAATGACGGAGGCCAACATCATCAGTCCGCCGAATAAGGAGTACAGGAAAAACTTGGTCGCCGCGTAGGTCCGCCGCGGTCCGCCGTAGGCGCCGATCAGGAAATACATCGGGATCAGCATCAGTTCGAAGAACACGTAGAACAGGAACACGTCGGTGGCGGCGAAAACGCCGATCATCAGCGACTCCAGCATCAACAGCAGCGCGAAGTAGCTCCCGATGGAGCGTCCCGGCGGCAGTTTTTCCTCCCAGGAGGCGCCGAGCACAATCGGCACAAGCAGGGCGATCAGTGCGATCATCACCAACGAGACGCCGTCCACGCCGACCGAGAAGTTGAGTCCGAGGGTCGGGATCCATTGCGCCGTAGACACATATTGGAAGCCGGGCGCGCCGGGGGTGAACCCGATCCACAGCGCCACACCGATGGCGAATGTGGCCAGCGAAAACGCCAACGCCATTGTTTTCACCGTCTTGGCGGGTGCGTGACGCATCGCCCCGGTCACTGCGGCGCCCGCAGCTGGAACTGCCACCATTAACAGGGTGAACGGGAAATCGCTCATTGTCAGAATCCCTTCACGGCGAGCAGGGCGAGCACGAGTATTAGCGAACCGCCGAGCATCGACAGGGCGTACGACCTGACGTATCCCGTTTGCGTCCTACGCGCTCTTTCCGACAGCGCCGCGAGCACTGTCCCAAAGCCCGTCATGGTGCGATCCACCACCTTCTCCTCGACATCGACCAGCGACGCGGTCAACGCAATGGCGGGGGTAGCGAACAGCGCCTCGTTCAGGGCGTTACCGCCGACATCTGCTCGCGCCCAGCGAACCGGCCACGCGACGTTTTCGGGGGCGAGAACCGGGATGGGGCGTCGGCCAAACATGGCGTAGGCCACGAGCACTCCGGCTGCGATCAAGACCAGAGTGCCGATCGTAATGAGGATCGGCGCGATGGGCGGCTCCGGGTGTTCGAATTCGCCGAGGGATGGAGTCAGCCAATGAGGCAGCCGGTCGCCGAGGGCAAGGAACGCGCCTGCGCCAGCCGAGCCAATGGCCAGAATCACCATCGGCGCCGTCATCGATGCGGGCGATTCGTGCGGGTGATAATCGCGGCCGTCGGCGGACTTCAGTTGCTCATACCGCGGCTTGCCGAAGAAAGTCATCAGCATCAGGCGTGTCATGTAAAACGCGGTGAGCCCAGCTCCGATCAATGCGGCGCTGCCCAACAGAATGCCCTTGATACCGCCTGCGGCGAATGCCGCCTCGATGATCGGGTCCTTGGAGAAGTAGCCGGAGAAGAACGGGAACCCAATCAGCGCAAGGTATCCGGCGGTGAACGTCCAGAATGTGACCGGCATCTTTTTCCACAAACCGCCGTAGCGGCGCATGTCGACGTCGTCATTCATGCCGTGCATCACGGAGCCCGCGCCCAGGAAGAGACCAGCCTTGAAGAAGCCGTGAGTCAACAGGTGCAAGATTCCCAACGCGTAGACACCGGCGCCGAGTCCAACAGCCAAGAACATGTAGCCGATCTGCGAAACCGTCGAGTAGGCAAGGACTTTCTTGATGTCGTCCTTGGCGCAGCCCGCGATGCAGCCGATCAACAGCGTGATGGCGCCGATGATGGTGACCACCAAGCGGCCGTCCGCGGTGAGGTTGTAGATCGGCGCGCACCTGGCGATGAGGTAGACGCCAGCCGTCACCATGGTGGCCGCGTGGATCAAGGCCGACACCGGGGTCGGCCCCTCCATCGCATCCGGAAGCCAGGCCTGCAAGGGGAACTGGCCGGATTTACCGCAGGCACCGAGCAACAACAGCAGCGCGATCGCGGTGACGGTGCCCGGGGACTGCTCGGCGACAGCGCCGATCTGGGAGAACACGCCATCGAACGAGGTGGTACCCATTTCCTTGAACATCAGGAAAATGGCGAGCGCCAAGCCGACGTCGCCGACGCGGTTCATGATGAAGGCCTTCTTCGCCGCCGACGCTGCGCTAGGCCGATCCGACCAGAAACCGATCAGCAGGTAAGACGCCAAGCCGACGCCCTCCCAGCCCGCGTACAGGGCCACGAACGAGTTGCCCAAGACCAGGAGCAGCATGGAGCCGACGAATAGGTTGAGGTAGGCAAAGAACTTTCGACGCTCGGCATCGTGGTGCATGTAACCGATGGAGTAGATGTGAATCAGCGAGCCAACCCCGGTGATCAGCAGAACGAAGGTCAGCGACAGCGGATCGATCCGCAGTCCAAACTCCAGCTGCAGCGCTTGCACTGGCATCCAGGAGAACAGGTGCGAGTCCATCACGTGGTTACCGCCGCCGCCGCTGCTCGGATGGTTCACAAACATCACCACACCGAGGACAAAGGCGAGCAGCACCATCACGATTGCCACCAAGTGGCCCGCTCGGTCCAGCCGGCGGCCGCCGATCAGCAGGATCACAGCACCAATAAAGGGCAGCAGGACCAACCAGATAGCCAGGCTCGCCGTACCGGAGGCTGCGACAGCCCCCACAGATTCAGTCATCGCGTCAGTCCCCTAATACTTCAACAGGTTGGCGTCATCGATCGACGCTGATCGGCGGCTGCGGAATATCGACATGATGATGGCCAGGCCAACCACGACCTCGGCGGCTGCGACCACCATCACGAAGAAGGCCATCACCACCCCGTCGAGGTCGCCATTGATCCGCGAGAAGGTGACGAACGAGAGGTTGACCCCGTTCAACATCAACTCGATGCACATAAACACGACGATGGCGTTGCGCCGGACAAGGACGCCGACAGCGCCGATCCCGAACAGCAGCGCTGAGAGCACCAGATAGTAGTTCGGGTTCACGGCTTTTCACCTCCCGTGTTCAGTTCTTTGACCAGGGCTACGGGGTGGTCGACCCCGTCGATGGCAACCAGATCCGCCGCTTCCCGATGACGCATGGCCACCAGTTGGCTCTCATGTTGATCGACCAGTGTCGATACCGACTCAGGAGCCACGGATCCGTCGGGGAGCAGTGCGGGGGTGGCGTTAGAGGACGAGGTGGCAAAGACGCCGGGGCCAGGCAGCGGCGACATCCGGCCCGAACGCATGCGCGCCTGGACCATTTGCCGTTGGCTGCGCTTCTCGCCGGGGCGCTTTTCCACATGGGCCAGCACCATCGCGCCGACGGCGGCCGTAATCAGCAGCGCCGATGTCAGTTCGAAGGGGAAGAGGAAGGTGGTGAATAACGTGTTGGCGATCGAACCCATCTCACCGCGCTCTGCGGTGGCTCCCTCGAGACCGACCGCTTCGATCCCGCTCACCGCGTGGACCAGACCAGCGACCACGAGACCGACGAATCCAAGCCCCACCAGCAGGGCAGCAACTCGTTGCCCGCGAAGGCTCTCGATCACCGAGTCGCCGGATTCGCGTCCGGTAAGCATCAGTACGAAGAGGAACAGCATCATGATGGCACCGGTGTAGACGATGATTTGCACGAAGCCCAGGAACTGGGCGCCCTGGGTCAGGTACATGCACCCGAGGCACAACATGCTCATCACCAGCCAGAGCGCCGAGTGCACCGCGTTTTTCGCAAAAATCATTCCGACCCCGCCCAAGAGGGACAGTGGGCCGAGGATCCAGAAGGCGATTTGTTCGCCCGTCGTCGTCACGCGTGTGCCTGGGTGGTTTCGACCGGCTCCATCGGCAGGCGCCGGCGCAAGAGTTCCGGGCCATTCACGTAGTAGTCGTCTTCCTCGCCCAGCCGCATGGGGTGCGGCGGCTGCTCCATACCCGGCAGCAAGGGCGCCAACAACATGTCCTTGGTATAAATCAACCTTTGACGTTCGTCGTCGGCGAGTTCGTACTCATTGGTCATGGTGAGCGAGCGGGTGGGGCAGGCTTCGATGCAGAGGCCGCACCCGATGCAGCGCAAGTAGTTGATCTGATAATTCGCGCCGTATCGCTCACCCGGGGAGTAGCGCTCCTCCTCTGTATTGTTGCCGCCCTCGACGTAGATGGCATCCGCCGGGCAGGCCCATGCGCAGAGTTCGCAGCCCACACACTTTTCCAGCCCATCCGGATGACGGTTGAGTTGGTGACGGCCGTGATAACGCTCGGCGGTGGGTACCGGGTTTCGGGGATAATCCTCCGTCACGACGGTCTTGAACATCGTGGCGAAAGTGACGCCAAAACCTTTGACCGGATCAAGAAATGACATTGTGATCAGCCTTTCTGACGGGGCTGGGAGGAACTTTGAGGTTCAACGGTGGGATCGGATAACCGGGTGTCGCGGGGATGACGACGCTACTGGGTTCAATGACGTCAGAATCCCAGTCCGGATCACCAGACATGTCGAACTCGTCTAATCCCGGTTTCTTAGCTGGCCACAACAGGTAGATGACCATGAGAGCGAGGATCGGGATTCCCATCCACAGCATCACCTCCCGGGTGCTCATGTCGGTCGTATTGTTCAGTACCCGCGCAGTGCCGACCAGCACGATCCACACCAGCGAGATCGGCACCATCACCTTCCACCCGAGTGCCATGAACTGGTCGTAGCGCACCCGAGGGAGCGAGCCGCGGAGCCAGACGAAGAAGAACATCACGAGCAGCACCTTGGTGAAGAACCACAGCAGTGTCCAGTACCCGGTATTCGCCGCTTCCCAGCGCGAAAGCGGCCAGGGCGCTTGCCATCCGCCGAGGAACAGGGTGGTGGAGATCGCCGATACGTTGATCATGTTGATGTACTCGCCGAGGAAGAACAGCCCGAACCGCATCGACGAATATTCGGTATTGAACCCGGCTACCAACTCGCCTTCGGCTTCCGCCATATCGAATGGAGCCCGGTTGGTTTCACCGACCATTGCGATCGAGTAGACGATAAAGGAAACCGGCAAAAGCCAGACGTACCAGCCTGTTTCCTGCTGGTAGACGATGGCCGAGGTGGACACGGTACCCGCGTAGAGGAACACTGCGACGAAGCTGAGACCCATCGCGATCTCGTACGAGATGAGCTGCGCCGCAGATCGAAGCCCGCCGAGCATCGGGTACGTGGAACCGGAGGACCACCCGCCGAGCGCGATTCCGTAGACCCCAATCGAGGCAAAAGCCAGTAGCGCCAACGCACCCACCGGCAGGTCCGTCATCTGCAGGGCTGTGTCGTGACCGAACATTCGCACCGGACCACCCAGAGGGATCAGCGAGAAGGTCAAAAATGCGGGGATCGCAATCATGCAGGGGGCGGCGATATAGACGAACTTGTCGACCCGAGTGGGCATAATACCCTCTTTGAAAATCAACTTGAACGCATCCGCCAGCGACTGCAGAAGGCCCCACGGACCGTGCCAGTTCGGGCCGGGCCGATGCTGCATGCGACCCACGACCTTGCGCTCGAACCAAATCGCGAACAACGTCATAAGGAGCAACAGCACAAAAACAAGGAGGGCTTTCACAGCCTTCAGCCATAACGGATCACCCGCTAGCAGCCCCGCTACCGAACCGTCTACGCCCAACCCGGGTGCGGGTGCGGCGGCGAACAGGTGCTGCATCATCGGGTGCCTCCAGTAACTAATGCGGCCACGTTCACAACGTCCCCATGACGGGCCCGCAAGCTCACTGTGAGCGGAATCTTGCCAGTGCGCGACGGCATCCACACGGCGCCATCCACCATGTCGGTGATCTCGAGAGGCAATGTCACCGAGCCCGACGACGTCCAGACCTGCACCAGATCTCCGTCGGTGGCGCCCATCTCGGCGGCGGTGGCTGTCGAAAGCCGGATGACGTCCGCGCGTGCGGTGCCCGCCAGGTGCGTTTCGCCGTCCAACATGGAGCCGCCGTCCAGCATCATCTGCCAGGTGGCGAGGCGGTGGCCCGCTGAGTGGTGGCCAGGGGCGTTCTGCGCTGCCGGGTGTCGGGCCAGTTCGTTCTGGGCTGCTTCAGGGGTCGATGTGTGGCGTGAATAGCTGCCGATCCGATGCATCTCCGCGGTGGTGACCTTCGGGGTCTGGGTGTAGAGGTCGACATCCATTTCGACGCCCAGGGTGTCGAGGATTCGCGCGTCGTCGAGCGTGCCCTTGCCCGTGATGGTGGCATCGAACGGACGCAGGCGGCCCTCCCAGTTGAGGTAGGCACCGGCCTTTTCCACCGACGCCGCTACGGGGAACACCACGTCAGCGAGTTCGGTCACAGCGGTGCGACGCTGTTCAAAACAGACCACGAACTTGGCCCGATGCACAGCGTCGACCGCCATCGACGGGTCGGGAAGGTCCTCGAACGAAACCCCCGCGATCACGAGGCCGTCCAACTCGCCCGCAGCTGCGGCCCTCAACATCTGCTCGGTGTTCAGTCCCTCGGTTGCGGGAACCGATGCGCCCCAGGATGTTTCGATCTCCACTCGGGCCACATCGTCCGAAACTGGACGACCGCCGGGCAGTAAGCTCGGCACCGCGCCGGCTTCGACGGCGCCGCGGTCGCCTGCGCGGCGCGGTACCCACGCCAGCTTGGCATTCGACGCCCGGGCCAACTCGCCAGCTGCCGTCAGCAAACCGGGGACCTCTGCGGCACGCTCCCCGACGAGGACGACGTCGAACTCGCCGGCGAGTCCCTGGACCACTGCGGTTTCTTGTCCGGGCGCTGCCGGGATCAGTACACCGCCCATTTTCTCGAGCCCACGCGAGGTCAGCGCGGCCACCGAAGAGATGGCAGTCTGGCTGTGCCGCCACGCTTTGCGCAGGCGCAGGAACAGGATCGGGGATTCTTCTTCTGGCTCCAGCCCGATCAACAGCACCGACTTCGCCTTCTCGAGGCCCTCGTACGTCACTCCCCCGTTTTTCGGGTTCACGCCGACCACGTGCTGGCCGAGGAACTGCTCCTCCTCGGCGGTGGTGACCCGAGTGCGGAAATCAATGTTGTTGGTGCGTAGTGCTAATCGGGCAAACTTCGAATAGGCGTACGCGTCGGAGACCGTCAACCTGCCGCCAGTCAATACGCCTGCCCCGGTACCTGCCACCGCTGCGGACAGGCCCGCTGCGGCCTTCGCCATCGCGTCCGTCCACGAAGCCTCGACCAGTTCGCCGTCCTTGCTCCGGACCAGCGGCCGAGTGAGCCGGTCATCTTGGGTGACATAGGTGAAAGCGAAGCGGCCCTTGTCGCAGTTCCACTCCTCGTTGACCTCTAGGTCGAGTGCGGCCATCTTGCGCATCACTGCGCCCCGCCGCCAATCCACCCGCGTCGCGCAGCCGGAAGCGCAGTGTTCGCAGACCCCCGGGGTCGAGAGCAGATCAAAGGGCCGCGCCCGGAACCGGTACGCCTCGCTCGTCAAAGCCCCGACGGGGCAAATTTGGATCGTGTTGCCCGAGAAGTACGACTGGAACGGCTGATCCGCGCTGATCCCGATCTGCTGGGCCGTGCCGCGCTCCAGCAGTTCGATGAAGTTGTCGCCGGCAATTTGATCCGAGAACCGGGTGCAGCGCTGGCACAGCACGCATCGCTCGCGGTCCAGCAGGATCTGGGTGGAGATGGCCAGCGGCTTGGTGAAAGTCCGCTTGGCGTCGATCATCCGGGATTCGGCGGAGCCGTTAGCCATGGTCTGGTTCTGCAATGGACACTCGCCGCCCTTATCGCAGACGGGGCAGTCGAGCGGGTGGTTGAGCAGCAGGAACTCAAGGTTGGAGCGCTGCGCCTTCTCCGCTACCGGCGATGTGAGCTGCGTCTTGACGACCATGCCTTCCGCGACTGCTTGGGTGCATGCCGCCTGGGGTTTCGGCATGGGCCGTCCGCCCATTTCGACCTCGACCAGGCACTGCCGGCAGGCTCCGACCGGTTCCAGCAGCGGGTGGTCGCAGAACCGCGGGATTGCTGTGCCCATCCGCTCCGCGGTGCGAATCAATAGCTCGCCCTTCGGGGCGATCATCTCCACGCCGTCGATCGTCAGGCGAACGTGGCCTTCGGGAACCGCGACCGGTTCGGCTGGCTTGTCGTCGACGATGGTGCTGGCGGAGTTGGCGTTATTCGCCGACGGCACCGACAGAGCAGGTACAGACACAGCTGAAACAGACGGAGCGGGCACGGGGGCGCTCATATCAGTGGGCTCCAACCAGGTCGGCCGCCACGATGATCGGCGGGGTCTTACCGGTGATCAGGTCCTCGAAGTCCTGGCGGAAATACTTGAACGAGCTGAGCACCGGGGTGGCAGCGGCGTCGCCCAAAGCGCAGAAGGAGCGGCCCGCGATGTTGCTTGCCGCATCGGTTAGCACGTCGAGATCGGCCATCACGCCCTGACCGCTGACGACGCGGCGCAGGATCGACACCAGCCAGCCGGTCCCCTCGCGGCACGGCGTGCATTTGCCACACGATTCGTGCTTGTAGAACTCAAGCCATTTCCAGACCGCCCACGGCACCGACACGGTTTCGTTGAAGCACATCAGCGCCGTTGTGCCGAGCATCGAACCGGCAGCAGCAACCGAGTCGAAGTCCAACGGCACGTCGATCTGCTCAGGGGTAAAGATGGGCGTGGACGACCCGCCGGGGGTGAAGAACTTGAGCGGAATACCGTCCTTCATCCCGCCCGCCATTTCGAGCAGTTGGCGAAGCGTGGTGCCCATGGGCGCCTCGTACTGGCCAGGGCGCGTGACGTGGCCGGACAATGAGTAGATCTTTGGGCCGGGCGACTTCTCGGGGCCCATCGAGCGATACCAGTCGGCGCCGCCGAGCACGATCGGCGGGACGGAGCAAATGGTCTCGACATTGTTGACGACAGTAGGGGCGGCATAGAGCCCGGCGACCGCGGGGAACGGCGGCTTGAGCCGCGGCTGGCCGCGGCGGCCTTCGAGCGAGTCCAACAAAGCGGTTTCCTCGCCGCAGATGTAGGCGCCGGCGCCGGCGTGAATCACAATTTCCAGGTCGTAGCCGGTGCCCAGGATGTTCTTGCCCAGGAAGCCTTTGGCTTTTGCTTCGTTGACCGCGGCTGTCAGTCGGCGCAGCGCGTGCAGCGCCTCGCCACGAACGTAGATTGCACAAAACTTCGCCCTGATCGCGTACGAGGTGATGATGCAGCCCTCGATCAACGAATGCGGGTCGGCCATCATGAGCGGAATGTCCTTGCAGGTGCCCGGTTCTCCCTCATCGGCGTTGATGACGAGGTAATGCGGTTTCCCATCGTTGAGCGGCAGGAAGGACCACTTCAGCCCGGTCGGGAACCCGGCGCCCCCGCGGCCACGCAGGCCCGAGGCCTTCATCAGCTCGATCAGTTGGTCCGGATTTGCCGCGAGCGCGGTGCGCAGCGCTTGGTAGCCGTCGAGCTGGAGATAGGTGTCGATGGACCAGGAGCGCGGGGACGACCAACGTCGTGTGAGCACGGGAGTCAGCGGCGCCGTGGTTGCCTGCCTCGGATCGGTCATGATCTGCTCACGCATTCCCTTCATTGGGGTGGCCGAAAAAATCAGCCGATAAACGAGGTCGGGCTACTTCTTTTCGGGCACCGGGGGGAGCTCGACGGATTCGGCCATTGCTGGCGCCTGCCAGTTGTTGTCGTGCGCGAGAACACTGCCGCGCAGGGTCTGGTCCGTCGCGGACGGGCCCTCAACCTCGGCAGTTAAGTTCTCAAAGATGCCAGCAATCTCCAGGGATGCCGTTCGAAAGTCCGTCAACGGCGCGCCCCGGGTGGGGTCCGGCTTCTCGCCGCGCTGCAGCGCCTGCACCAGATCCAGTGCGCTGTCCGGACTTTGATGATCGTAGAACTCGTAGTTGACGGTCACCACCGGTGCATGATCGCACGCCGCCAGGCACTCGGCTGATTCAAACGTGATGGAGCCGGTGGTGCCCGCCTCCCCAGCGGTACCGTTTTGCCCCACGCCCAAATGCTCGCTCAGCGTGCGGTAGATAGCGTCGCCGCCCAATGCCGCGCAGAGGGTGTTGGTGCACACGCTGACCAAGTGCTCGCCGCAGGGCTTGCGCTTGTACATCGTGTAGAAACTCGCTACCGCTGCGACTTCGGCTGTCTCGAGTTTCAACGCGTGCGCACAGAACTGAACGCCCGCGACGGAAACGCACCCCTCCACCGACTGCACCAAGTGCAGCAGTGGCAGCAGCGCCGACCGGGCCACCGGGTAACGGCCTATTAGTTCCACCGCTCGCTCGGCGGTCAGGGCGTCGAAAACGAAACCTGTGTCGAGGAATTCGGGAACCCCGATCCGGGTGTTCATCGGTCCACTCCTCCCATCACGGGGTCGATGGAGGCGACAGCGGCCACCAGGTCCGCGATCATCCCGCCCTCCGACATGGCGGGCATAGCCTGCAGGTTGACGAAGCCGGGGTCGCGCAGGTGGACTCGCCACGGTCTGGTGCCGCCGGCCGAAACCAGGTGGCAACCCATTTCACCGCGCGGGTTCTCGATCGCGACGTAGGCCTGTCCCGCGGGAACGGAGAAACCTTCTGTCACCAGTTTGAAGTGGTGAATCAGCGACTCCATCGACTGGCCCATAATCTTGCGGACATGTTCCAGCGAGTTGCCCATCCCGTCCGAACCGATCGACAGCTGCGCGGGCCAGGCGATCTTTGCATCCGCGACCATCACCGGTCCCGGCTCGTCAAGGCGCTCCATGGCCTGCTTCATGATCTTCAGCGACTGGTGAATCTCTTCTAGCCGCAACAGGAATCGCGCGTAGCAGTCGGCGTCGGTGGAGGTCGGAACCTCGAAATCGTACGTTTCGTAGCCGCAGTACGGTTCGGTCTTGCGGATATCCCATGCCAAGCCCGCGCTGCGCAGAATCGGCCCGGTGATCCCCAGCTGCATGCAGCCTTCCAACGGCAGGACGCCGATGCCCTGCATTCGGGCTTTCCAAATCGGTTGCCCAGACAGGAGTTTGTCGTACTCCGGCATCCGTTTGTCCATGACGTCAAGGAACGCCTGAATTCGCTCGCGGGATCCGGCAGGCAGATCCTGCGCGACGCCGCCGGGACGGATGAACGCCATGTTCATCCGCAGGCCGGTGAGGAACTCCATCAGGTGCAGAGCTTCTTCACGCTCGCGGAAGCCGGCCGTCATCCCCGTCAGTGCGCCGAGTTCCATCCCGCCCGTGGCGATGGTGACCAGGTGCGAAGAGATACGGGTCAGTTCCATCAGCAGCACGCGGATCGTCTCCGCGCGCTGTGGAACCTCGATGTCCAACAACTTTTCGATCGCCATGCAGTAGGCGGCCTCGTTAAAGGACGGCGACAGGTAGTCGGCGCGGGTCACAAAAGTCACGCCCTGGGTCCAGTTGCGGTACTCGCATGATTTCTCGATACCCGTGTGCAGATAACCGATGACGCTGCGGGCTTGCACCACCGACTCGCCCTCGATCTCCAACACGAGCCGGAGCACGCCATGGGTCGACGGGTGCTGCGGACCCATGTTGATGATGAGGCGTTCTTCGTCATTGGGGTTGTCACCGCCTGCGATGTCGGACAGCATGGCGTCCCAGTCGCCGCCGGTGACGGTGAATACGCGACCCTCGGTGGTCTTGTAACTCGAAGCCGGGGTGGGTCCGGTGTGGGTTGTCATGAATACGACCTCCGCTGGTCCGGTGGCGGGATAGTAGCGCCCTTGTACTCGACGGGAATGCCGCCGAGTGGATAATCCTTGCGCTGCGGGAAACCTTCCCAGTCGTCCGGCATCAGGATCCGGGTGAGAGCCGGGTGGCCGTCATAGATGATGCCGAACATGTCCCAGGTTTCGCGTTCGTGCCAGTCCGCGGTGGGGTAAATCTCGACCGCCGACGGGATGTGCGGATCGCTGACGTCGACAGCGACCTCAAGCCGGATGCGGCGGCGGTACGTCATCGACGTCAGGTGGTACACCGAATGCAGTCGTTGCGGCACGCCCTCGCCATAGTCCACTCCGGAGATGGAGGAGGCCAGTTCGAAGCGCAGCGCGGCGTCGTCGCGCAGGGCCCACAGCAATGAGCGAAGATGTTCGCGCGCAACGTAAAAGGTGATCTCTCGGTGCGCGACGGTCGTCTGGTAGATCGCACTTGACGGGATGGCGCGCTCTGCCATCGCAGCCGTCAGCGCATCCGCCACCTCGTCGAAGTAGCCGCCGAAAGGACGGTCGCTGGGGACAGGTGTGTAGGGCGCGGTGACCAGGCCGCCGAAGCCGGAGGTATCCCCCGAGTCTGCGGAGTGGAACATCCCAGAGCGCTCAACACCCGTGGTCGGGGCCTCCCGGGTCGCTGTTTTCGCCACCGGTTGGATGGAGGGTGGATTCGTCATTTGGCGGCCTTTTTCCGAGACTCTGGGCCGTACTTGATGCTCGAGGCGATCAGCTCGGTGCGCCTGCCCTGTTCTTCCCACTCCGCGGCCCGCTTGGGCCCCATCGGGTCGTCGAGAATTTTCGCGTGCAACTTGAGAATGGCGTCGATCAACATCTCGGGTCGCGGCGGACAGCCCGGCAGGTACATGTCAACAGGCACAATGTGATCCACGCCCTGCACGATCGCGTAGTTGTTAAACATCCCGCCGGATGACGCGCACACGCCCATCGCGATAACCCACTTCGGTTCCGCCATCTGGTCGTAGATCTGGCGAAGCACGGGCGCCATCTTCTGCGACACCCGGCCGGCCACGATCATCAGATCCGCCTGCCGCGGGGACGCCCGGAATACTTCCATCCCGAACCGGCCCAAGTCATAGCGCGGCGCGCCCGTCGTCATCATTTCGATGGCGCAACACGCCAGGCCGAACGTCGCCGGGAACAGGGACGCCTTGCGGGTCCAGTTCACCAACTTCTCAACGCTCGTGAGCAAAACACCGTTCGGAAGCTTCTCTTCGATTCCCATAGCGCGCCCGTTTCCTAATCCCAGTCCAGTCCGCCGCGGCGCCAGACATAGGCGTAAGCGACGAATACGGTGGCCATGAAGGTACCGATTTCCACCAATCCAAGTACCCCGAGTTGTTCCGCCGAGGCGGCCCACGGGTACAGGAAGACAATTTCGATATCGAAAATGATGAACAGCATGGCGGTGAGATAGAACTTGATCGGGAAACGTCCCGCAGCGCCAGCTGGAAGGGGGGTGGGCTCGATTCCACATTCGTAGGCATCGAGCTTCGCCCGGTTGTACCGACTCGGACCGATCTTGTCAGTCACGACCGTCGCGTTGGTGATGGCGAATCCGGCGGCGAGAACCAGCAATATCAAGATCGGCAGATAGGCATCTAACACGAGCGGTACTTCCTTCCAGCGGCGGCGATGGATCTCAGTGAGGTGGGGGTGGGCCGGGTTTCTAGGCCCGGTTCCCCCCAAGCGGCCCGCTAGACACGGGGGGCCATCTTGGTTAATGCGACGACCATCTTGTCGGCCCAGTCACCATCTCGGGTGTCGTACAGGCCAGCAAGCAACTTCAGCACCAGGTACATCAGCTTCTTGCGCGGCAGGCCAAGCTTGGTAGCCGCCGCCATGATCTTCGGCTGCCCGATGAGCTTAGAGAACACGTTGCCCAACCGGTAATAGGACCCCAGGTGATCGCTCATTGCGAGCGGATACCCGGCCAAGGCTTGTTCCCGGCCCAAGCCGTCGGGTCGGCCCAGCGCTTGCAAAATGGCCTCGGCCGCCATCGACGCTGACTCCATCGCGTAGCCGATGCCTTCACCGTTGAACGGATTCACCGATCCGCCGGCGTCACCGACGAGCAGAAGACCGTCCTTGTAGTGCGGGGTGCGGTTGAAGCCCATCGGCAACGCGGCGCCGAGGATACCGCCGGTGGCAGTCTCCTCGTTCAGCTGCCACTCTTCGGGGGTGCCAGCCATCCAAGCCTTCAGCAGCGCCCGATAGTCGGTGCGGCCAAATGCTTTGGACGAGTTCAAAACGCCGAGTCCGACGTTGACGGTGCCGTCGCCCATTCCGAAGATCCAGCCGTAGCCGGGCATCAGGATCGGATTCTTGGGGTCGGAGCGATCCCAGAGCTCAAGGTGGGACTCGAGATACTCGTCGTTGGTGCGGACCTGGCTTTGGTAGTAGCGGCGGACGGCGACCCCGATAGGACGCTTCTCGTTCTTCTCCAAGCCCATCCCGATGGCGGTGCGCGCGGAGACCCCGTCAGCGGCGATCACCAGCGGCGCATGGAAGGTGACAGGGCCGTCGGCGGTCTTGGCGTTTACTCCGGTAATGCGGCCGGTCTTGTCGTCCAGGATGGGCGCGCCCACGTTGGTGGCCTGCCGCATCCGGGCTCCGGCGCCAACGGCGAGGTTGGCCAGCATCTCGTCAAAATCCAGCCGAGCGCGTACTACCCCGAAGTTGGGGTAACTGGTCAGCTCTGGCCAGTCAAGGTCGAGGCTGACGCCGCCACCGACCACTCGTAGGCCTTTGTTCTTCACCCAGTCCGAGGAACTGACGTCTACGCCCAGCGCCAACAGTTGCTTGACGCCGCGCGGGGTCAGGCCGTCGCCGCAGACCTTTTCGCGGGGGAAGGTGCTCTTCTCCAAGAGCAGCACGTCAACTCCGGCTCTGGCCAGATAGGTTGCCGTGGTCGAGCCCGCCGGGCCAGCACCCACGACGATAACGTCGGCGGTGTTGTCAGAGCGGGGCGCTTGCATGATGTCCTTATTTCCAGTGGTGTCCACAGAACAATCATTACTGGCAATTCGGGCGGGGCGTAGGCCCAGCGAAGAGCTTGTGATGTCGTTCACTAACGCAACAGGGGTAAGTGTAGGACGCCTCACACGAGGCTGACACCCGGGGTGTGGGCACACCGCACCGGATTTCGCCCGTCGAGGCGCGCTGACCTGCTAACGCAGTGCTGAAAAGGAATCAGGATTCGTCGCGAATAGCGTGGTGCAGCGCGACCACGCCGAACGTCATACTGCGCCAGGCGACAGACTTCCAGCCGGAATCGGCGATGGTGTGCGCCAGCGTCTTCGGGTCCATCCAGGCCTCGGTGGACTCTCCCAGGTAGGTGTAGGCCTCGGGGTTGGTAGAGAACCGTCGAGCGAGCATCGGAAGCACTTTACGCAGGTGGACGCGGTGGCCAAAACGAAGAATCGCCATCCTGGGTCGAGAAACCTCGCAGACCAACAATTGGCCACCCGGGCGCGTGACGCGAGCGAATTCGGCTAAGGCGGCGTTCGGATTTTGCACATTGCGCAGGCCGAACGAAATCGTCACCGCGTCAAACGTGCCGTCGGCGAACGGCAGATACATCGCGTCACCGGCAACCTTGGGTACCTGGCGCTTTGATCCTGCCCGCAGCATTCCCAGGGAGAAGTCGAGGGCGACTGCCCACACTCCCGAGGTGGCAAGTTCGGACGTCGACACCGCGGTCCCAGCAGCGACGTCGAGGACTTTGGCACCGGGCATCAACTGCAGGGTGCGCACCATATGACGACGCCAGCGCCTGTCCTGGCCAAACGAAATAAAGGTATTCGCCCGGTCGTAGCCGTCGGCAACCTCATCAAACATGCCGGCGACCTGCTGCGGATCTTTCTCCAGACCGGCTCTTCCCATAACCGCCAGCTTACTGGCTCGCAGGTTCGCCGGTGGTTGTTTGCTGCGGCACAGGCGACTCGGCCGGTACGGGCCGTCCGTCGGTCTTGGAGCCCTCAGCCCTGCCACCCAACACTGCGGCGATAGCTGCGTCGTGTCTGCGTGCCTGCCTCACCCCTTGCCCGCGACCACGCCGCCGCAGTAACCAGAAGGCCGGAACGGCTATCGCCCAACTCGTCACGACAACGATCAGCAGCATCACGAGGCCGTCAGCAGCGCTGCGGCCGGCCACTCGGGCCAAGGAGGGGTGTTCGGCGTCGTATTCGATCAGGAACTGCTGCCCGACAATCAAGTCGCCCGGATACAGAATTCCTGCTGGCGGCCGCTGCGAGACGCCTTCGTTGTCAACATATTCCACTCCGGTCCGCAGCGCCGATACCGAAAGGACTGTGCCGGTGGCCCGCACCGGGTGAGCGTCGATGGCTGCGTCGTTACGCCACATCCCAACTCCGAGGGACAGCATCAGGCCCGTCAGGATCGCAGCCACCACAACAACGAGGCGGGCTGCGGAGTGAAAGAGGGTGGGACCGAGCAACCGGCGCCGAACGTCTACAGCGGGCGCGTCGGGTGTCACGCGCGTCAGCTTAGCTCCGGGGCGAAATGAACGCGTGGCGTACAAAAGCTAGAGATACAATTTGACGGTGAGCTGATCCAATGCTGGTTGCATCAGTGCATCGTTTTGTGCGGCCCACTGACCACCCCCGCAGGTAATGCCCACGATAAGTGCGTAGGCGCCGTTGCGGTAGGCCAGCACTTGGCCTTGAGTGTCCTCGTTGTACTGGACATTGACACCCGTGAACGTGACCTTGCTGATCCCCGGAGCCGCTGGCTCCTCAGCGACTCCGAACATCCGCTGGAAGTCCTCGCTGACGACTGGGTCAGAACTGGAAAACGTTTTGGCGATGCGCAGCAGATATTTCTTGGCGATTTGCGAATCAGTCGGAATAGAAGCTTCGTCATACAGATCGGCCGGCTGAGCGATATAGACAAAGCAAGGGGTATCGCCGTGCTGAAACGTGTATTCGCCGGGCTTGTCAATGACGAGATCCCACTGGGCACCCAGATCCTCGTGGAAATACATGTCGGACACGATTCGCCCAGGTTTGGGGTCGGCTTGTGGCGGTGGCGTGGCGGCGCTACGGGAAGTACTCGCCGAGGCTGCCGCACTCGAGGCTGCGGCACTGGACGCCGCCGCACTCGAGGCTGCGGCACTGGACGCCACCGGGTCCACCATTGCTGTCCCAGCCTGCAGGTCGGGCTTGATTAAAAAAATGCTGGCAAGAATGGCAGCTGCGACAACGAGCGCCCCGGCAGCCAGTATGGGGACGGTGCGTGATTTCCTCGGTTTAGGCTGCGGCGGTGGGCCCTGTGGGGGTGCGGCTTGCGGAGGGACCCACGTGTTGCCTTCGTACATGGAGTTACCTTCTCACCCAGAGTCCGTGGGCTCAGATCGAGCCATCTAGTACATACCGCTCATCGAACGGGCCTAGCTCAATCTGCTGTCGCTCCCGGCAAAAGTAGCAGCGAAGGAGCTAGTGCCCATCCGAGGGGTTGTGGTGTCTACCCGCTGAGTCGTCAGCGCACCGGGTTGAACGGCGCTAACGCAGCGGGGACCTTCCCGGTCATCATTTGCTCGGCCAGGAGCTTTCCGGTGATGGGGCCCAGGGAAACGCCCCACATCCCATGGCCGCCAGCGACATAGACACCGGGAACCTTGGTGGCGCCGACCAGTGGCAGGCTGTCCACGGTTACCGGGCGGCTACCGACCCACGTATCTTGCCGGTTGTCCCAGTCAACGCCTGTCAGCAGTGGCCGGCCCGCGGTCACAATCGACTCGACCCTAGCCTGGTAGATAGGGTCGTCGGCGTTGCGGAATTCCATCGTCCCGGCCACCCGCAGCCGGTCCCCGAGAGGCGTGCAGGCAATTCGTTGCAGCGGGAAATAGACCGGACATGGCACACTTTTTTCGACCGGAACGCTGAACGAATAGCCGCGGCCAGCGACCATGGGAACCTTCACCCCGAATTGCTTCGCCAGATCTGGCAGCCAGGCGCCGGTCGCGATAACCACCGCATCCCCGCGGACCGGGGCGCCGTCCGCCATCTCAACGACCACCCCGCCGTCAGCGGCATTGATGGTGCGCACCGCGCTGCCGGTCT
The DNA here is from genome assembly GCF_003860405.1 of Nakamurella antarctica. NCBI lineage: Bacteria > Bacillati > Actinomycetota > Actinomycetes > Nakamurellales > Nakamurellaceae > Nakamurella > Nakamurella antarctica. The sequence goes on from NZ_CP034170.1 coordinate 2,678,759, forward strand.
TGATCTGACCGCCCTTGGCGACAAAGGATGCTGCCAGGGATTTCAGGTACTCGCCGGGGTTGATGTACTGCTGGCCAGAGATCTTGATCGCCATTTCAACGTCGCCAGCGACAATCGGCACCTGCGCCCGCAACGCAGCGCCGTCGATTGTCTCGACTAACAAATCCAGACCGGCTTCGCGGATATGCCCGATTTCAGCAATGAGGCCGCCGGAATCTGATTCTTTGGCAAATGCGGCCATGATCGGCGCGTCGAGGGTCGGAGCAGTGACGCCGCCGGCGGCCAGCTCATCAAAACCCGCGATCGCCATCTGATTGACCGGCACATACGACGCCATCGTCTTGCGCCAAGTACTCATGGTGCAGCGTCGCGCGAATCCGAGCATGAAGCGCCACAGCGCGGGGTCTACTTTAAATGGGATGTAGAGCGGAGAGTTCTTGTCCAGCAGCGCTTTCACTCCGTATCGCAGCACGCTGGGTTCGGCCAATGGAATAGCTAAGCCTGGCGAGATCCAACCGGCATTTCCCCATGACGAACCGGCAGCCACTCCCTCGCGGTCGATCACCACCACTTCGACTCCGGCGTCCTGCAGGAACCAGGCGGTCGAAAGCCCGACCATGCCAGCACCTACAACGACAGCTCGCTGGGGCTTTATGGGCTCGGTGTTGCTCAGCTTCATGTACTTCCCTTTCACGGTTACTGCGTTGGAATTACTCTCTGGAATACCTTGGAGAACTTAGTAGGAGGCGATCACATTTCTCGCGGGCAAATGCTGCGCGCCGCGGCCCCGCCTGGCCCGGAGTTGAGTTGGCGCGGAGTTGAGTTGGCACAGTGATCGCACCGTTGCGAAGCTGCACCAAGTTGCCCACCTCATTACTTTAAGATTACCTTGCCGCGCAGCTTTACTGCACTCTGCGTCCGGTGCCGACTACTCTGGAATGTCATGTCCGCCTCCCTTTTTCCCTCCGCGCAGACGATCGACTTGGCGCCACAGCCAACGGTCGAGTCAGCGTCCCGGCCTGCGGCTTTCACTGCTGTGACGGTCCAGCTCCCCGGAAGTCGTGACGACCTCCTCACCAACGTCCCCGTCCCGACCGGCGTGCTGTCCTTCCTTTCCGAAGGCGAAGGCTTAGTGGGATGGGGCACATATGCCTCATTCACCGCATCCGGACCCGATGCAGCCGCCCACATCGCCGCCTGGTGGGCTGACCTCTCAGCAGACCTGATCGTGAGCGATGACGTCGGCGTGCCCGGATCGGGACCGATCGTCTTCATATCGTTGGGATTCGACGACACCGATACCTCGGTGGCATTGGTACCGCAGACGGTGCTTGGGAGCCGGGACGGGCGTAGGTTCCGGACGACAATCGGGCCCGCAACTATGGCTGCGCCCCCTGCGCAGCTTGTCCCAGTCACCGCGCCCGGGCGGATTAGCTATTCCGACGCCGCAGTCTCGGTGAGCGACTACATCGAAGCGGTCACCGCCGGGATCAGCCGGATCCGCGCGGGCGAACTCAAAAAGGTGGTGCTGGCACACGACCTTGTAGCGACGGCCGAAAACGTCGTCGACGAGCGATACGTGTTGTCTCGACTTTCCCAGGCTTACCCCACCTGCTGGACGTTTGCCGTGGCCGGACTTGTTGGCGCGACTCCGGAAATGCTGTTGCGCCGCAGGGGGTTGCGGATCAGCTCCCGGGTGCTGGCTGGCACGGCCTGGTCGGACCGGGCAGGGGCCCACACCGCTGGCACGGTCGCAACGGGGCTGCTCGCTTCGAGCAAGGATTTGGCCGAACACGCTTACGCGGTGGATTCCGTGGCCTCCGTTCTCGGCGCAGTCAGCGCAGACCTGCAGGTTCCGGGCGCACCCCGAGCATTACCGCTGGCAAACCTGACCCATTTGGCTACCGATATCACCGGCACCCTGCCTGCTGAGTCTGATGGGCCATCCACTTCGGCGCTGGCACTGGCCGCGGCCCTACACCCCTCTGCTGCTGTGGGCGGGTTCCCGAAAGACGTTGCGAGAGGGCTCATCCGCGAGCTCGAGCCGATGGAACGCGGACGTTACGCCGCACCTGTGGGTTGGATGAATGCCGCCGGCGAAGGCGAATTCGCGATCGCCTTGCGGTGCGCAGAGATTTCCGGAAACACGGTTCGGATGATGGCGGGTTGCGGGATCATGGCCGACTCCGACCCGGAGAAAGAAGCCCGCGAGGCGCAGATCAAGATGATTCCGGTCCGCGACGCCCTCGAAGGGTGAGAGCCCAGGCTTTAAGACGGGTGGCCCGCTATCGCGCCGAGTGCAAGGTGAAACCCTGTGGGCCAGCAAATGGGTATAACCCGCGTTGGTGCGCGTGAGTTAGACCACTTCGGGCCCGGATTGGGAAGTATGCCCCCAAATCCGAGGTTCAATGAAGTGCCGGCCCTGGATGCGATGGTGGGAGACCACCGACAGACGACACTTCGGTGTGGCAGTTGAGTATGGGCGATGTGGGAGGTTCGATTCCGCCTGACGGCACAAAAGAAACAGGCTCGACACCGCGAGGTGCCGGGCCTGTTTTGCTACCAGAAGGGTTTCTGCCTCTAGAGCCCTGCCAGCGCCGCAGCCACCGCAGCTTTGAGCTGGCCATTGAGTGCGCGCAGGTCGTCGCGGGTAGTGCGAACCTCGATGACGCGGATACCACCACGCTCACCTATCGCACGCGCAAGTTCTGCCGGGGTCTCCACCCGCGCGTACGAGGCGCCCAGACCAGCAACCACTCCTGCCAACGAAACCCTATGCGGCGTACCGAATACCCGCTCAAACGCAGCAGCATGCGCAGCGTCCCCCGACTCCAGCGTGCTGAAAATACCGCCACCGTCGTTATTGGACACCACGATCGTCAGGTTTGGCCGGGGCTCGGCCGGTCCGATCACCAACCCCGTCAGGTCGTGTAGGAAAGTGACATCGCCAACGTAGGCGAACGAGGGACCCGCAGCGGCGAGCGCCGTGCCGATCGCGGTGGAGTTGGTGCCATCAATACCTGCCGCACCCCGATTCGCGCTGAGCTGCAGCGTAGCTCGCGAGCCGGCTGCGAGGCCGACATCTCGAACTGGTTGGGAGGAGCCAACTATCAGGTTGCTACCAAGTGGGAGTAACGACACCAGTTCGCGGGCTAGCCGGGGTGAGGCCGAAATAGGGCTGGCATCAAGTACTTTCGTGAGTGCGTCGAGGGCCAACATGTTGGCCCTCGACCAGGCCAGCTGCCACTTCGACCCCGTATCGCCCTCACCGAGGGGCTGCAGAGTCGCCGACACCCGGCGGGCGTTGCCAGCTATCCCCCGCCACCCCACCGGCTCCGCAACCACGTCGACTGTGACCGCAGGATTGGTCAGCAGCACGGTGACCTGCCGGTACAACGTCGGGCGGCCGAGCACGATTACCCGGTCGGGTCGGTGTTCCGCCATAAACGCGGCGTCGGCAAGCAGGTGCATGCCAGCGGCAAGCACCTGGGTGCCAGCGGCGCCACCGGCCTCGGAAATGACGAGATACCCAGCGGCAGCGACCACTGCCGCCAGTGGGTGCGCGAAATCGGCGACGAACAAACACTTTTCGTCATCATCGGGCATGTCAATTCCGGCAGACTGCGTACCTGGGAGATCAATGACGGTCCACGCGGATCCGACACCCTGCAGCGATTCCGGCCAGGCTTGAAGCGAACTGTCTGGCATCAGCGGCTCGGCGAGTGAGAGATTGAGCTGTACCGGACCCGGCGCACCCGCCGCGCCCGTGGCGTAGGCGATGGATCGACACACCATCGAGCGCCACCGCGCATTCTGGCCGGGAATTTGTGCGGGGGTCTCGAACTCGTGGAAAAAGCGCAGCGCATTGCCGAATAGCCGCACCTGGTCAATCACCTGGTTTGCGCCAACATCTCGCAACTGCGGTGGCCGATCGGCGCTCAGGACCAACAGCGGAACCCCTGACAGGTCGGCCTCGACCACAGCCGGATGGAGGTTGGCCACCGCTGTACCGGAGGTGGTGACCACGGGCACGGGGCGTTCTGAGGTTTTGGCCAGGCCCAACGCCAAGAAACCCGCGGTCCGCTCGTCTATCCGCACGTGCAACCTGATCCGGCCCGCAGCATCAGCAGCGTGCAACGCCATCGACAGCGGGGCGTTGCGAGAACCGGGCGACAACACCGCCTCGGTTACCCCGCAGGCGATCAATTCATCGACAAGGACTTGCGCTATCGCGGTGGACGGGTTCACATCTGTCATTGTGCAGCACAGCCGGGACGGCCCCAGGTACACAGCCGGGACGGCCCCAGGCTCGTCAGAGGAGCGCCGCCACCCGCCGAAGTCGGGCACGCCAATAATTGGCCACTTCGCCGGAAGCGCAGACGTGGGCAAGGAGATCGGGCTCTGGCGCCGCTCTCGGGACCGTCATCCGCCCCCGATGGGAAGCAGCGCAGATGACGAGACGTCCGCCGTCATGAGAGTTCCTGTCCCCAGACCGCAGGCGTAGGGAAGGTCTGGCAGGGCGCCGGCCAAAGCCAACGCTGCGGTCAGACCCACCGATGTATCCAGCGCGGACGACACCACCACCGTTAATCCGCTGGCCGCCGCCACGTCCAAGGCAGCACGGACCCCACCGAGCGGGGCGCATTTCAGCACCGCAATATCGGCCGCGCCCGCCAACGCCACCAGCAAGGGGTCAGCGGCCAAGCGGATGGACTCGTCGGCGGCGATGGGTACGTCGACCGCTCGTCGCACAGCGGCCAGCTCAGCCACCGTCCCGCTCGGCTGCTCGACGTATTCCAACCCGCCTGCAGCGGTATCGAGTGCACGGATCGCGGCGATCGCCTCGTCCACAGTCCACGCACCGTTGGCATCCACCCGCACCTTGCCGCCGGCACCCAATGCGTCGCGGACAGCGGCGACCCTTTCGACGTCGTGACCCGGCACCGACCCAGGGTCGGCTACTTTGACCTTGGCGGTGCGGCAACCGGAAGCCGTCACAAGCTCATACGCCTTCTCCGGCGATACCACCGGCACGGTCGTGTTCACTTCTATAGAGTCGCGCAACCGCTGGGGCCAGCCAACCGTCGCGGCCTCCACGGCCGCCAGCAGCCACGGCACGCATTGTTGGTCGGTGTAGTTGTGGAAAGGGGCGAACTCCGCCCACCCCGCAGGTCCGCGCAGCAGAACGCCGTCGCGCACTGTGATGCCGCGAAAGCGCATCTTCATTGGCAGTGCAAAACTCTCGGCGGTATCCCACAGCTCGCTCAGATCGTCATTCACTTAGCCCATCCTGCCCGCTGGCAGCGCCGAACCGGGCACAGCCCAAAGGCAAGTACTCTCGAAACCATGGCCGAACCAGGAACCCATCCCGCAGTAAGCGGGATCTTCGACCCCACCCAATGGCGTGAGGTTGCTGGCTTCGACTTCACCGATATCACCTACCACCGCCACGTCGGCCTCGACGCCGCTGGCGAATCCGTCGATCAGGGCACCGTCCGCATCGCCTTCGACCGCCCCGAAGTGCGCAATGCCTTTCGCCCCAAGACAGTTGACGAGCTCTATCGCGCACTCGACCACGCGCGAATGACGAGCAGTGTCGGCTGCGTATTGCTCACCGGTAATGGTCCGTCCGCCAAGGACGGCGGCTGGGCGTTCTGTTCCGGCGGGGACCAGCGGATCCGTGGCCGTACCGGCTACCAGTACGCACTTGTTGGGTCGGACGACGCCGAGTCGGTCCCCGACCCTGCTCGTGCGGGCCGCTTGCACATCCTTGAAGTGCAGCGACTGATCCGGTTCATGCCGAAAATCGTCATCTGCGTGGTGCCCGGTTGGGCGGCCGGCGGCGGGCATTCCCTGCACGTGGTCTGCGATCTCACCCTCGCATCCGCCGAGCACGCCAGGTTCAAACAAACTGACGCAGACGTCGGCTCCTTCGACGGTGGATACGGCAGTGCCTACCTGGCCAAAATGGTGGGCCAAAAATTTGCCCGCGAAATCTTCTTCCTTGGACGCGAGTACACCGCCGCGCAGATGCACGCGATGGGCGCCGTCAACGAAGTGGTCCCGCACGCCGACCTTGAAGCCACCGCCCTCGAATGGGCCGCCATGATTAACGCGAAATCCCCTACCGCGCAACGGATGTTGAAGTACGCCTTCAACCTCACCGATGACGGCATGGTCGGGCAACAGCTGTTCGCGGGCGAAGCTACGCGCTTGGCCTACGGTACTGACGAAGCCGTCGAAGGGCGGGACTCCTTCCTACAGAAAAGGTCTGCTGATTTCAGCGACTACCCGTGGGCATTCTGAGATGAGGACCCTTGGCTAACAAGACATCCCGGACCCTGCAGGCACTCCCGGTTCCGACCGGACCCGCTGTACTGGGCCTACTGGAGCCGCTCGCCGCTGCATTGGCTGGCACGGGGCCCGCACTGCTTCCCGTGCCATCCGGTAACCCCGCGCTCGCCGATACCCTGTGCCAGACCCTCCGAGCCGGCGAAGCCCTTGACGCCGGAGAGGACGACGACTCAGATCCCACCGCCCTCGTCATTGCCACCTCCGGCTCCAGTGGCATTCCGAAGGGGGCCCTCCTATCCACCGGGGCCCTCTCCGCATCGGCGACTGCGGCCCACTCCCGGCTCGCTGGCGACAAACCCGCCACGTGGTTGCTCGCGTTGCCCGCTCACCACATCGCTGGCATGAACGTGCTGCTGCGCGCCGCCCGGGACGGAGCGGAGCCCTGCATCCTCGACACCGCAACAAGTTTCACCCCCGGCAAGTTCATCGCGGCGGTGCACGCGATGCCGTCCGGGCCGCGCCTTGTTTCACTTGTTCCCACGCAACTGCAGCGACTGTTGCCGGTGCCGGAGGCAATGGCGGCGCTCGCAACCTTCACCTCGGTGCTCGTTGGCGGTGCGGCTGCCACGCCCGGCCAACTCCAGCAGGCACGCGATGCTGGAGCAACCATCGTCACGAGCTACGGCATGAGCGAAACCTGCGGCGGCTGCCTCTACGACGGTCTCCCGCTCGACAGCATTGATTCCTGGGTTGACGTCCCCGCCGGAGGCCGGGTCTGGCTCTTCGGCCCCAGCGTCGCCCGCGGATACCGCGGCATGCCCGGCCACCCAGCCTTCACGACACGTCCCCCCGAACCCACCTGCAAGCGTGACGGGCGGGCACCCGCGCTGCGCCAGTTCCGTACCGACGACATTGCCCGCCGTTCGCTGGACGGTCGGGTGGAGATCATCGGCCGTATCGACGACCTCATCATCACCGGCGGCGCCAAGATCGCCCCCATCGCTGTAGAAGCCGTCCTGGCAGCGGTTCCCGGCGTCCGAGATGTAGTGATCACGTCCATTCCCGATGACGAATGGGGCCACGTGCTCGTCGCCGTCGTAGTTGCCAACAGTCACAGCCAGCCGCCCACACTCGCCTCCCTGCGCACAGCGGCATCGTTCGTGCTGGGAACTGTCGCCGCGCCCAAACACCTGCTGTTGGTCGATGAGTTCCCAACCCGTGGCCCCGGCAAGCATGACCGTGCAGCGCTTGCCGACCTCGCGGCGCACACCCTGAAGTGAGGCTCTGGCGCCTGCTCCTCCGATCGGGCACCGTCGCACAGGATCAGCTAGTCCGCGCCGTGTTGACGCCCACCACAGCGCCCCTGACCTGCAGCGGTCGGTCCTCCGCGCCGACCCAACTAGGGTTCTAGGCGTGGCTACACCTGCTGATTGGCTTTCCGCTTCCCGCCCCCGCACCCTCCCCGCGGCTATCGCTCCCGTATTAGTCGGCTCCGGCTGCGGCCACGCCCTCGGCGGGTTTTCCTGGTGGAAGGCGGTGTTGTGCCTGGTAGTAGCGCTAGCGCTGCAAATCGGGGTCAACTTCGCCAACGATTATTCCGACGGTATCCGTGGTACCGACACCGACCGGGTGGGGCCGATGCGCCTCACCGGCAGCGGCGCCGCCCGCCCCGGACAGGTCAAGGCCGCCGCCTTTCTGTTCTTTGGCATCGCGGGCGCAGCAGGTCTCACATTGGCGTTGACATCAGCCTGGTGGATCATCTTGGTCGGGATTGCAAGCATCGCCGCGGCCTGGTTTTACACCGGCGGTCCCTCGCCCTACGGATACGCCGGTTACGGCGAGGTTTTCGTTTTCGTCTTCTTCGGCCTGGTCGCCGTGACCGGAACTGCCTACATCCTCTCCGGACGCACCTCGGTCACCACGCTCGCGGGGGCCATTGGCATCGGCCTTTTAGCGTGCGCGTTGCTCGTGGCAAATAATCTGCGCGATGTCGAATCCGATACCGAGAGCGGCAAAAGGACTCTCGCTGTCCTACTCGGCGCGCCGATGACCCGCCGGCTCTACGCCGTCATCATCGCAGTTGCGTTCTTGGCAGTTGTCGTAGTCGGAATTCGCCATCCTTGGTGCCTGATCGCGCTTTTGGCGGTGCCGCTGGCCGTGCCACCGATCCGAAGTGTGCTCGCTGGCGCCCGCGGACCGAAGCTGATCTCCGTCCTCGGCGCCACCGGACGCCTAGAACTGGTCTACGCGGTGCTTCTCACCGCTGGCCTTTTGTTGAATACAACCACGGCGGCATGACCCTGCGCCTGCTTACCGCCCGCTCAGCCGCGCCAGGTTCCGGTTGCTAGGAACTCCCGGACGATGCCGCGATAGGGCTGCAGATCCCAGCCCTGTTCCGCCACCCAGGCGTCGTTGTAGTACGTCTGCCCGTAGCGCTCGCCGCCATCACACAGCAGCGTGACGATCGATCCTCGCTCGCCCGCCGCAGCCATCTGCGCAGCCAACCCGAAGGCCGCCCAGAGATGAGTCCCGGTGCTCGCGCCGACTCGTCGCTTCGTCAGCACTTCAACCTCGCGGATGGTGGCGACCGACGCGGCGTCCGGTACCTGCACCATCTCGTCGATCACCTGCCCGACGAATGACGGCTCCACGCGCGGCCGCCCGATTCCTTCGATCCGCGAGCCCACCCCGGTCCTTGTCGGATCCGAGTCGCGCCACGCTTCGAAGAACACCGACCCTTCCGGATCGGGAACGCACAATTGGGTCTGATACCCGCTGTATCGGATATGACGACCGATCGTTGCGCTTGTTCCTCCCGTTCCCGCGGCAACCACCACCCAGCGTGGAATAGGGTGCTCCTCCTTGCTTAGCTGCGTGAAGATCGACTCCGCGATGTTGTTGTTGCTTCGCCAGTCGGTGGCACGCTCAGCGTGGGTGAACTGATCCATATAGTGGCCGCCGCACTCGGCAGCCAGAGCGCGCGCAACGTCATAGATTGCGCACGGGTCGTCCTCCAGGTGGCAGGTGCCGCCCTGCGCCTGGATCAGGGCGATCTTTTCCTGTGATGTTCGCGCTGGCATTACGGCGATGAACGGCACCCCGATGAGCCTGGCAAAATATGCCTCGGACACCGCGGTAGATCCCGAGGAGCTCTCTGTCACCGTGGTGTGCGAGGTCATCCAGCCGTTGCACAGCGCATAGAGAAACAGCGATCTCGCCAAACGGTGTTTGAGCGATCCGGTGACGTGGGTGGACTCATCCTTGAGGTACAAATCGACACCCAGGGAGGTCGGCAACGGGAATCGAATGAGGTGCGTGTCGGCGCTTCGCTGTGCGTCAGCCTCGATCTTGTGGACTGCTGACGCCACCCATTCCCGTTCGGCCGGATCGACGCGGCTCAACGAGATGGTGTGATCGGGCACGCTCGCTGGGATGTCAGTCGTCATTTGAGCAGCCTAAGGCCGCCGAGACCTCTCGCGTGCTTCAGTCCCCGCGTAGCGCCGCTCGCAGGTTGGCGCGCTCGACGTTGCGCGATGTCTCGAGCGCCGCGGAGAGTTCGTTACGCGGCTTCGTCAACACCAGCAGAGACAATGGCATCTGCATGATGATGCCGAATACCAGTGCCACAATCGGCGGCAGGAAGATGCTCACCACGGCAGTGACGACAACTATGAGAAGCAGCCGCCACGCCGTGTACACGGCAATGGCCTTCCGCAGCCGCTTCTTCGACGCAGGGCTGGCTGCCAGCGACACAGTGCCCGTGGGAGGAGCTGCTGCGGTAGCCGCGGCGCGGCCATCGACAACGCCGGCTGGCTCGGAGTCCGGCTCAGTCCGCGCGAAGCCCGCCAGTGGTGCGGATGCACCCTGGTCGACAGATTGGTTGTGCGGATTTCCGGGCTTGACCGGATGATTCTCGTCAGTGGGTTCCACACATCCCAGGGTAGGCGAGCCAGCCCCGCGGCGACGGAAAGCCTGACCGTTAGTGAGCTACTTCGCAGATCCTCGACCGCTGGCGGGCGATCCGCCGGCGTCCTCACCCGGGCTGGTCAGTCGATGTTGTCGTCCCTCAAACCACGTGGAGAGCACCACCGTCGTTCTGGTGCGAGCGACACCATCAATGGCCCGCAAGCGCCCGAGCATCAGGTGCAAGTCGTCGACCGACGGCACCCGGACGGTGACTACAAACGCCTCATTGCCGGCGACACCGTAGCAACTCTCGATTTCCGGAAAGGTTTCCAACGCCCGTGCGATATCGGAGTCCTTGCCGTTTTCCCCCGGTTCGATGGCAATCATTGCGGTTACTCCGAATCCGACAGCTGCCGCCGCCACCACCGCGCGATAGCCGGTGATGACGCCTGAGGACTCGAGTTTTGCCACCCGCTCATGCACCGCAGACGACGAAAGCCCCACTGCCCTGGCCAACTCCGCGTAACTGGCCCGCCCATCGGCGCGAAGCGCATCAATGAGTTGCTTGTCGAGATGGTCCATGATCGTAAGTTGCCTCTCTGCAGCGTGAGTATTTGCCGGTTGCGCCTCAGCTCCTCATTTTAGGGCGCCGCACTTCTCCCGTTCCCTCCAAATGCCGGAGAGCCTACGGCGCCGATCGACGCGACTTCTCACCCGCTGTCTACAGATGCTCAACAGACCGTAGTCACATCACTGACCTGCAAGCACTCGGCACACACTACGACTCTGACGGATTATTTCAAGGTCGATTCCATCACGGACGGACTTAAACGCACGCGCGGGTGGAAAGCACTGGCGTCCTTCAGCACAGATAAAGGAGAAAGCCACAGGAATTCAACAAAATCTAACAAGCAATTTCGGCGGCATTGCCCCCCGGCCCCGAATCTGCACCGTTCGCCAGAAAAAACTTTGCAAGTTTTTTTGCATTCGCTCTGTTGACATTGAATCCTCTTTTCACTCCTTAGAGCATTGGGCCACCGATACAGCCGTATGTTTGATGTGAACTTTGTGCCCTAATTCACTGTTAGTTGTAGGCCGCTGAGCCATTCGGGTAACAGTCAAACCTCGCGAAATGCCCTTTGTCGCCGACGTTCGATATTGAGTATTTGGCGTCGTATGTCGCATACTCGACGTACTGCCGCTTGGCAGGATGGCCAGTTGAGGCCCAATGAGGAGGCGGCAGCATGTCGATCGAAACTAGCGAACGACTTTTGACCCCTGGAGAAGTGGCACTGATGTTCCGGGTCGACCCCAAGACGGTGACACGCTGGGCATCAGCAGGCAGAATCGGATCTATTCGGACGCCGGGCGGGCACAGGCGATTCCGCGAGGCCGAAGTCCGTTCCATGCTCGAGAAGCTCACTGAGGACGCGCGGTACAGCGCTTAACACTGGGCGAGTACCAGGCCCCGAGCACTCGAGCTCGGCAGGAACTAAGGCTGTGAGGTAAGGAATTGATGGCAGATTCCATTCCCTCACAGCCTTCCTGCGTATCTGGCCCCTATCACTGGCCCACCACCTGCCCGCTGGGCGTGTGGGTATCCTGGAAGTACCCGTAGGTATCCTGAAAAGCAGAAGGAGGAGTTCATGCCATATCTGCTCATAGCGTTGTTAGTAGCCATGTTGGTGGTTGGTTTAACTTGGCGCGGTTTGGGCTCCCAAGGGGATGGATCCGGCGGTAACGGGGGAACGCCCCGCCCACGCCCGCGGCCCAGACCCACTCGCCCGGTAGCACCGGACGACGACGCGGACTTCCTGAACGAAATTGACCGCAAACTCCGCGGCGGTGGCGGCGAAGATAAGAGCTAGAACCTCAGTTAACACATGCAAGCGGGGCCGGTGCGATGAATATTCGCGCCGGCCCCGCTTGCATTTCCCTAGCTCACACAACAACTTCGGTTCAAGGCTTGGTTGAACCTAGTTCAGCCCGGCGTAAGAGTGCAGCCCAGCCACCACAATGTTGATGAAGAACAGGTTGAACAGCACCGTCACGAACCCGAACACCGAGATCCAAGCGGCCCGCGAACCACGCCAGCCAGCGGTAGACCGCGCGTGCAGATACGCCGCGTAGACCACCCACGTCACAAATGCGCAGGTTTCTTTCGGATCCCAGTTCCAGTAGCGGCCCCACGCCACCTCGGCCCAGAGAGCGCCGGTGATGACGGCGAAGGTGAACAGGGGGAAGGCCATAATTGCGGTGCGGTAAGCGATGCGGTCGAGTGTCGCGAGCTCAGGAAGTTTCGCCCAGACCGACTTGGGGTTACTGCCCTTGCGCTCGAAACGCGCCCGCTGCACGTACAGCAGTGAGGCGACCCCGGAGAACATCAGGATCCCACTGGACAGCGACACCGTGCTGACGTGGATCCACTTCCAATAAGACTTAAGAGCCGGCTGAACGTCCATTGCTTCGACGTGCAGCACGGCGCCGGCAACGTACATCAGAATAATGACGGGCACCATGACGAAAACCCCGATGGCCAGCGTGCGCTGCCGGATTTTGAAGAACAGCCATGCGCCGACCGCGGTGGCGCAAATCAGCGAGGTGAACTCGTACATGTTGCCCAGCGGCACGCGACCCGCTGCCATCCCTCGGGTCACGATGGAGACGATGTGGGCCAAGAAACCGAGAACCGTGACGACCAGCGCAACCTTGCCAAAGCGCTCACCCCAGCCCGGTTCGCTGGCCTTATCAACGCGGCCGATGCTTTCGTGCGGCATCGCGGTACCGATCACGGGATCGCCGGTCGGGGTGCCGTCTTTCGTCAGGTAGCCACCCGCGGCGCCAACACTTGCGTATTCACGGGCGGACATTTCGACACCGACCTCGGCAGAGGCATGAGCCAGTGCCCTCTTGCTCCGTTGGGAGGAAAATTCCACCGCGGCGCACAGGAGGGCCAGCGTGTAGCTGGCGGCAGCAGCTCCGAAGAGCTGATCGGACACAGTCGCAAGTCCAGCATCAATTGTCATGTTCGCGTTCCGGCCTTTCAGGGGTGCAGCGTGCACCCTCTACGATACGTCTCATCGGCGCGCGACGGCTGCGCTTTTGGTCTTCGTCACAGGCAACGCCAGCAACGAGGTGAACTCTTCGCCGTACCCTGCTTGGTCGGTCCGCGCCAATCCGCCTACCTGCACGAACGAACCGTAAACAGGGCCAGTACCATCGGCCCCAGCCGGCAGGATCCGGAACCATACCCGCCGCCGTTTGATGGTTAACGAGGCCATCAAGCCCATCAGCAGTGTGATGGCAAACACCAACGCGTACCCCTGCGCCGGATCGTAAGAGGTCTGCATGGAGACCCACTCCTTGTAGCCGGTGAACTCAATGACGGTGCCATCGTCGATGGTCATTGATTCACCGGTCGAAAGATTCGCCCGAGTCAACTTCTTGAGTTCGCCGTTGGCGACCTGGCCTGGGTCAATGGCATAGACGGACTGAGCTGCGCCATCCTCCAACCCCAAGTTGCCTCGGTAGATCTGGATGGCCACACCAGGGTTATCCGGAGCGGGGAAGCCGGAGGTCATGATGTTCGTGCCGTGGGACATCACCGCTGTCGGCGCGAAGATCCCGACAATCGCGAGCTGCCGGTTGCGCACCTCCTTGCCCACATACCCCGGAGGGTCAGTGATCTTGACGGCGCCTTCGGACGTCAGGTTTCCGTCTTGGGTCTGGAACGGCTGCTCGTACTCACGCATTTGGCCATTGGGGTAGGTGACCTTGAACGTCGGGGTGAATCCGTGCCCGATCAGATACAACCGCTCCCCGTCCACCCGTAGCGGATCGTTGACGCGCAGGTTGTACTGTTGCGGCGCCGCCGAAGCCGAGGCGGTATAGGTCAGGTCGGACGAGAACGAACTTGCCATCCCGTTGGGATTGTAGGCGGCAGTGAACTTGTCGACCGTCGCGCAGAACGGCGCCATCGCCGTGCCATCCACTAGTAGCCCGGGCCGGAAGTTGTCATAGGCGGCAGGTGATCCGGAGCAGAAAGTTTGGCCTTCGGTGACGATGAGGCTGCCCTCGAAGCCGAACATTTTCCCGACCGCAATCGCCGCGAGCAGTCCCAGCAAGGAGACGTGGAACACCAGGTTGCCCACTTCGCGTAGGTAGCCCTTCTCTGCGCTCACGGTGACGACGCCACCGGGCTCGCTGCGCCTCGTCAGGCGCCACCCCCGCAGCCCCGCCTCGATCTGGCCGGCCACCTCGTCCGGGTTCCGCTTATCCGCCAGGCGGACCTGCCCGTGGTGCGGCAGCCGCGCCAAGTTGCGGGGTGTGGCCACCGGTTTCGACCGGATCTGCCCTACAAACTCCCAGCTACGCGGAACCAAGCACCCGATTAACGAAATAAACAGCAGAAGATAAATCGCCGCATACCAGGGCGAGCCGAAGACTCCGAAGAAGCCCAACCGGTTGAGCCAAGGCCCGAGCGTCGGATAGTCGAGGATGTACTGCGCCGTCTTGGCGGTGTTCAAGTTCCACTGCGGCAGCAGCGCCCCGGGAAGTGAAGCGAGCGCGAGCATAAAGAGCAGGATCAACGCGACCCGCATGCTGGTGAGCTGACGCCACACATTGCGCAGGAACTGAAGAACCGACCGGGCCAGTCCGGGAGCCGCGGGCAAAGTGGCACCGCCTGAACCCGCACCGCCTGTACCCGCACCGCCTGTACCAGCACCGCCTGCTTCTGGGTCGCCGCCTTCCTCACCCGGTATCACGTCCAACCGGACGTGCGTCGAGTCGCGCCGGCTCACAGCAGCACCCCGCCGTCGCCGGAGACCACGCCGCGCAATGACGCGATGAACTGGCCCCAGAGGCCTGTCACCATCAGCACTCCCAGGCATATCAGCAGCAATCCACCGACCACCTGAATGGTGCGGGAATTACGCTTCATGAACGACAGCGCGGAGGCTGCCCAACTGAAACCGAAGGCGAGTAACACGAACGGAACTCCGAGCCCGAGACAATAGAAAAGGACGAGAAACAGCCCGCGCCAAGCGTTCCCGTTCCAGTCGGTGGCATTTGCCAGCGACAGCACCGCGATCAGCGTCGGGCCGAGGCACGTCACCCAGCCGAGGCCGAAAACCACCCCGAGCAGTGGAGCCCCAAGGATCCTGCCCCGGGGGCGCACGTGCAGCCGAGCTTCGCGCTGCAACGGCTTGATAAAGCCGAGCATCACCAGCCCCATCACGATGGTGATGCCGCCGCCGATCCTGGTCAGCAGGTCCAGGTTCCCGGAGAGGGTGCTGGAGATGCCGAGTACCAGAACGGATTGCGCGAGGAAGACGGCAGTAAATCCGAGGACGAAAAACACGGTGGCACGGACCGCGCGGGCGGTGGTGACCTTGCGGGTTTGCACGGTGCCGGAGCTTTTGGTGCTCGCAGAGCTCGAGTCCGACGTGCCCGCCGCGTTTTCTGAGCCGACCAACCCCACCAGGTAGGAGAGATAACCCGGCACCAGTGGCACCACGCACGGTGAAGCAAACGACACCGCGCCCGCCGCGACCGACAGCAACGCGGCGAGAACGAACGGGCCGGAGCTGATGGTGTCACCAAGCCCGGAGGCGAGCATCACCGGGTGGCCGAACTGCTTGCGGTAGAAGAGTTTTCCGCCGC
This sequence comes from Nakamurella antarctica, assembly GCF_003860405.1. Lineage (NCBI taxonomy): Bacteria > Bacillati > Actinomycetota > Actinomycetes > Nakamurellales > Nakamurellaceae > Nakamurella > Nakamurella antarctica. The sequence continues at coordinate 2,694,623 of NZ_CP034170.1, forward strand.
GAGAGCGGTGGCGGCGACGTCCACTTCCTGCGCTGAAACGTTGCGCAGGAAGATATTGGCGACCTGGTGGCTCTTGTCGAGGATGACGGTGATCGGGATCCCGGTCGTGGGCAGACCCTGCATGGACAGCAGCGTGCGCATCGTGGGGTCAAATATCGACGGGAAGGTGACCTGTTTGGAGGCTACGAAGTCGGCTCCGGCGGAGCGGCTGTCCTTGATGTTGATCCCAAGGAACTGCACGTTGTCGTCGGCAGTGAGTTCTGCCGCGACGTTGAGATCTGCGGCCTCGGCGCGGCACCCCGCGCACCAGGAACCCCAGAAGTTGATGACGACAACACGGCCCGCGAAGTCCGAGAGTTTGATGGTCGTGTTCTCATCGAGCAGGCTCGTGCCGGTGAAGTCGCCGACAGTTTGCCGTTCACCTGGAGGGTAGACGAACTCCCTTTTGCCCCCGGGAGAGGTGAAAGTGAATGATCCGCCGTAGACCGTGGCGTCGGTGCCGGTGCTGCAGCCGGACAGGATGAGGAGCAACCCGAGGGCAGCGGCGGCAAATTTCTTCTTCAGGCCCATCAGAGTGCCCCCATCGCCGAAATCCGGTTGTTCACTGCGGGGATATGCGCGGCGGGCTCGGCATACGAGTCCCCTTGGTAGACCCCGTCTTCGAAGCGCAGCGACGTGATGGAGGCGACAGAGCACTCGCGGGTGGCAGGGTTGTGCCAGAGGCGTTGCCCTGCCAAGAACCTGCGGGCGCTGACGATAGGTAGCTGGTGGGACACGATGACGGCTTCACTACCAGCGGCGGCGTCTACCGCGGCGTAAATGGCGCCGAGCATCCGGTGCGCGATGTCGAGGTAGGCCTCGCCCCAGGACGGGGTGAAGGGGTCCCGCAGCTTCATCCAGTTGCGGGGGTCCACCAATGCGCCGTCGCGGACTGCAACGCGACTGCCTTCGAATTGATTTGCAGCTTCAATGACGCGATCGTCGGTGCCCACCGTTAAGCCATGCGAGGCGGCAATCGGCGCGGCCGTCTGCTGTGCCCGCTCCAAGGAGGACGCGCTCACGCGGGTGATGTTGTTTTCGGCCAAGTGGGCGGCGACCGCTTCCGCCATTTCAATTCCGGAATCTGCCAACACAAACCCGGGCAGTCTGCCGTACAGAATGTTGTCGGGATTTTGCACCTTGCCATGCCGCAGCAGGTGTACGACGGTTAACGTCATCTCCGCGCCTCCATTAGGTGGCTCACAATTCTCTGGCGGTACTTACCCGGCTGCACATCCTCCAGTGTTCCAGGTTTGCCGGCTTCTACAACTTGTCGAGGCTCACGTTCGGGGCCGCGGAGGGGGTGGGGGCCGCAGGCTGCGGGCGCCTGGGGTGCCGGGCAAATCCGACACCCGCTGCCATCAAGAGCACCCCGCCCACAATCAGCAGACCCGCAGCTCCGGCTACCCAGGGCGGCGAATAGCGGGTGATCGGCGTCAGGTCGCCGGCGGCCAGATACGCGGGGAAAAGGTTCACCGCCATGCTGTGTCGGTAGCTCGCGAAGGCGCCCACGAGCGTGAGCAAACCGACAACACCGAATGCACAGGGTAGCCACGGAAGTGCGTGGTGGCGCCGGGCGTTCTGCTGCGTCATTTACTTGCGGCCGGCGGCTTTCGCCCGGATGAAGTAATTCGCGCCCTTGCCGACAAAACACATGCCCATGGCAGCAATCAACATGACGCCCGAGAGCAACATCAGGAGCCCGGTGGAGAAGTTGAGCACCGTCATCGCAAACAGCAGCAATGCCATAACCGCGAGCGACCGGCGTGCGCCAATGCTTCCCTTGCGGAGGAACCAACCGCCGACCAACATCCCCAGGCCGATGGCGATCGAGATCACGATAACGGTGGTGATGGCGCTGTTGAAATTTGCGATGGTCGCGGTAGTGGCATCCGCTGAAGCACGACACGTGACCGCGTCGGCGGACGTCTCCGTTGCCGGAATCGCATCGCCAATCTGGCCATTGAATAAAGACTTGCAGATCTGCGCGTTGTCTTTAAACGTCTGCACGTAGGCGTTGCGGTTGAAGACAAAAGTGAAGCCAGCGAACACGTTCAGGAGCCCGGCGCCCAGAGCTAGCAGGCCGGCGATCTTGACGGTCTTGGGTAGCTCGTTAGGGCTATCCGGGTCGAAGTCAATCTGCCTCGGCGCGAACGCGCCTGCAAGGCCGTTGAGCATGGAGGGCCTGCGCGGCTTGTCTGAAGGGGAGGTCATAGAAGCTGAACTTACCGTCCTTGAGTGGGAAACGCCTTTTTAGCGACGCTTGGGGGTGCGACGCGGTGGCGGAAGTGCCCCCTCGGCGCGGAGTCGATTCGCGTGTTCGGCGACCGCCTCCACGAGCAAGTCGATCTCTGGGAACTCGGGTTGGACGTCAACGCGCAGGCCAAATTCACGGGCCGTTTCAGCCGTTTTCGGGCCTAAACAGCCAACGAGCGTCCGGGAGTGCGGCTTGCCGGCAATACCGACAAGGTTGCGCACCGTCGAAGACGACGTGAAGAGCACCAGGTCAAACCCGCCGGCCTTAATGGCTTCGCGGATCGGCGCGGCCGGCGGCGCAGCGCGGACGGTGCGATAGGCGGTCACGTCATCAATTTCCCAGCCGCGCTCCCGCAAACCCTCGGCCAGAGTCTCGGTAGCAATGTCGGCGCGTGGCAACAGGATTCGATCAACAGGGTCGAGAATCTCGTCGTACTCGGGGAACACTTCCAGCAGCCCCGCGGTGAAGACCGCGTTGGTCGCCACCAGTTCGGGGAAGATTCCGAGAGCGCGCACGGCGTCAGCACTGGCGTCATCGGAACAGGCAATGCTGACTCCGGAGAACGCCCGCGCGTCCAGCCCAAATTCGGTGACCTTTTCCCACACGGCCCGGACTGCATTGACGGAGGTGAACACCAACCATTGGTAGCGGCCATCGACGAGGCCCTTGATGGCGCGTTCCATCTGAGCGGGGGTCCGCGGCGGTTCCACAGCGATCGTGGGCACCCGCTCCGGGGTGGCGCCATGACGGCGCAGCAGTTCAAACATTGCCTCGTCACGATCGCGGGTCTGCGGGACGAGCGCCCGCCAGCCATACAGCGCCCGCGATTCCCACCACGACAACTTTGCCCGCGATGCGACGCCCGCCCCGATGGTGACGACCAGCGGACCCGCCATATCGCGGCCAAGTGCGGCAACCGTTGCAATGGTGCCATCGACGGTGCGCTGGGTCGGCAGTGTCGCCCCGCAGGTGAGGGACGCTGGCGTCTCTGGCGCGAGGCCATGCTGGACAAGGCTTGCGGCGGTGTTGGCGAGGTGACCGGCGCTGGCCTGCAGCATCACGGTGCCCGGTGCAGTGACCAGTCCCGCCCAATTCAGATCGGATCGGACATCGACAGTGGTGTAGGCCGAACCGACGGCGATGCCGGCGTACGAGGCTGCGGCGGCAGCGCTTGCCACGCCGGGGATGACGTCGAAGGCGATGACCGACTTGGCGACGGACTGGATTTCGGCGACCACCGGGTCTGCGGTGAGGACGTCGCCCGCGACCAGACGGACCACGTCCTGGCCAGCCTTCGCGGCGGCGATCAACGACTTAGCCACATCTGCGGGCTCGCCTACCGCTGGCCGAATCTCGGCTCCGGCTGCGACCGCGGTGATGCCGGTACCGACGTCAGGATCGGTGACGACCAGCGAGCTGGTCGCCAGGGCCGCGTGGGCTCGCACGGTGAGCAGGCCGGGGTCACCGGGGCCGGCACCGATAAACAGGATGCGGCCAGCGGGTTTGCGTGCACGGGTCATCTGATGCTCCTTGTGCGGTGGGTGCTGCCGACCGACGGGGCCGACCGTGGTGCCGATGAAGCGGGACAGGTGCGAGGTGCGCAGGACGCGCCCCTCATGCTGGTACCCAAATGTGAACAAGTCATGACGACACCGCCACCGCGGGGCTGATGTTCTCGGTGTCACCGTCGGCAGCGGGCGACAGGCTGGATTCAGAATGCTCCGCTGTTTTACGGGTTTCATGGAAGGCTAAAATCTGCAGCTCAATTGCGAGATCAACTTTCCGCAGGTCAACGTCAGCGGGGACGGTAATAACGCCCGGGGTGAAAGCGAGGATCGACCGCACCCCGGCGCTGACCAGCGCGTCGGCCGCAGCCTGCGCCGCCGGTTCGGGCGTGGCGATGACGCCGATCGAAACATCCTCACGTGCGCACACGTGAGCAATGGAGTCAAAATGTTCCACGGTGATCCCGCCCACCGTCTGCCCCACACGATGTGGGTCAACGTCGAATAGGGCTCCGATGACGAGCCCGCGAGAAAGAAATCCCGGGTAGCCGGCAAGGGCCGCGCCGAGGTTCCCGACGCCCACGAGTGCCACCCGGTGCGGGCGATGGGCACCCAGCGCCCTGCCGATCTCGGCTGTGAGCAACTCGATGTCGTAACCGACACCGCGAATTCCGTACGTGCCCAGGTAGGACAGGTCTTTGCGCAGCGTCGCGGAGTTGACACCCGCGGCGGCTGCGAGCTCTTCAGAAGAAGCGGATCCGGATTTTGCAGTCGCCGAGAGGTCGGCCATCAAGGTGAGAGCCCTCAGGTAGGCGGCCAGACGCGCAACGGTGGCTTCGGGAATATCCCGGGGGCGTGCACCGCCTCGGTCTGGCTCCAGCTGGGAAATCTTCATTGACTCACCTTCTGCGGGAGGGTGTTTCCGCACCCCACCGAGGTCGAAATGGCGCATATGTGACAAGCCAACGACCTTCATCACCCTAGTCAGGTGACCAGCCTGGGACAAAGTTGCGAGTGGGCATATTTCCCGCCATGTGGGACAAATCCCGCATCCGCGCCACGCCCTCAGTCCGCGAGAGCCCGCCGTAGGCGCCCCTCGTCCAGCCGGAAATAACTGTGCATCTGGCCATCTATCAGAACCACCGGCACCTGATCGCCGTACTCGCCGCGCATTTCGGCGTCGGAATCGACATCAACTTCATTCCAACCGATGCCGACTTCAGCTGCCACTCGAGACAACACTTGCGCCGCTTCCGTGCACAAATGGCAGTCCTTACGAGTAATAAGAGTGACGATCATCACTACTGGCCATCGTCGTCGGCGTGGGAGTCACTTCGTTTCGTGGGGAAGTTTCTAGCGCCGGGCTGTTGGCCGGTGTTATCAGCCGTCCTGTCGGCGGTGTTATTAGCCGTGCTGTCGGCCGTGTTATTAGCCGTGCTGTCGGCCGTGTTAGTAGCCGTGCTGTCGGCTGCGTGAGGTTGCGACTGGGGTTCCGGTTGCTCTCCGAGAAAGTCTTCGCCGAAAAGGTCGTCGTCGGTGTCCATCCTGCTGCGCTGTGAGCGTCCGTGTACCCCAGGCAATCGCGAACCCAAGCCCTCAAGATTGGACACGTCGATCACTTCGGGTACCTGCTGCGGCTTGTCCAGCGGCGGCAGTGGCGCAATCGGCGCGGCCCCGGGTGTCACCACCTTCAACCCTGCCGCGCGGGGCGGAGGGAGGCGCAGGTCGATTCCTGCCTTAGCCGCCCATTCCTCGCGGACAGCGTCCCGATCAAGCCGGCCGAGTTCGGTCCGAGGCAGGATCGGCACCACGTGGTAGGCCGAAGGTCGTTTGAAAGCTGGCAACAGGGTGGCCACGTGTTCAGCGAGGTCGTCGGCCGTCGGCGTAGTGCCACGGGAGGCGACAATGACGGCCACCAGCTCAGTCCCCACCCGCCCAGGCAGGCCGATAACAGCAACATCGCGGACATACGGGTGCGACAGCAACGCTGATTCGACCTCCCGCGGATACACCGTAAACCCGGACACGGTCACCGTCTCCGATGCCCGGTCGATTAAATGCAACTCCCCCGCCGGGTCCAGATAGCCAACATCAGCAGTGGCGAACCACCCGTCGGCATCGGGCCCGCCAGCGCCATCTGGCCAGTAACCGCTGAATAAGTTCTCGCCGCGGATGCTGATCCGGCCGGGGTCGGATTCGTCATCAAAGTCGGCAAATCTGGCGTCATCGGACAGGAACCCCGACTGTTTGGGGCGCTGGTTTTTTGCCTCCGGTTTCTGATCACCCTGACCCCGAACACCACCTTCGGCGGCGCCTGCCTGGCCAGCACTGTGATCATTCGCCTCGGGACCACCGCCGCCGAAACGGATCTCGATTCCAGGCAGGGGCACACCAACGGAACGGGGCTTCGGGCTTTTCGTCATCAGCGTCGTGGCTACCACCGAAGCGCCTTCGGAGATGCCGTAGCCCTCCCAGACCGCGGAGCCGGTCTTCGCCTTCATTGCCGCAAAATCCTGCGGATTGAGCGGGGAGGCACCCGAGGTCATCAACCGCACCGATGCCAGCGAGCGCTCCAAGCTTTCCGCGCGGAGCAGCAGGCGGTAGAGAGCGGGGGCGCCCGGCAGCACCGTCACGTGGTGGTCGTGAATCGCGCTCAACACCGAATCGGTGTATCCCGTCCACGACGCGGTACCACTCACATTCGGGCCCGTGACCTGCGGCGTCTGCGGAATCACGGCAGCGCCGCCCACCTGCGCCAGCGGCAGAAACGTGGTGGCAAACCCGGCGAGGTGAAATAGTGGCAACGCCTGCAGCACCCGATCGTCAGTCTGCAGGTTGAGGTTGGTGGTGTTGTTGATCATCTCCACGGCTGCCAGGAGCGCCCGGTGCGAAAGCATCACCGCCTTGTCGCTGCGTGAGGCCCGCGCCAGCATCGCGATGTCTTCGCCGCCGGTGGTCGGATCAATGCGAGCGGGACTCTCAGCGCTCCACCATTGGGCTATGTCACCTTGCGTCATGTGGGGTGCGGAAGCTTCCGTCTCGAAACCTGCGGGCGCCGAAACCTGCGGACCGCCGATAACGAGGGCTGCTTGAACACGGCCCGCGATGCGCGAGGTATCGGCGCGGGCCGGATCGGTCGGCACCACGATGAGGTCCGCCCGAGCGCCAGCGAGCAATGCCAACGCGAGCTCCGGCGAGGTTGGTAGCTGGATCAGCAACCTGCTTCCCGCCGTCAAGCCTGCGGCCCGCAATGCTGCCGCGCCAGCATCGGCAGCCCGATCAAGGTCTGCCCAAGTGTGGGTGACGGAATCGGTAATCAGCGCCGGTCGTGACCCGTGATCCGCAGCCGCCTGCCGAAGCAGGTCTGCGACGTTGCCGGTTCTCACATCACCCTCGTTCCGTCTGGTTGCTCATGCCCGCCCGGCTTTTTTCCGTTTGCTCTCCGTCGTTGCGCCCAACGAAGATTCCGCGGAACCCCTAGCGGTGGATCTACCGCTGACGATAGTGCCGAACCACCCCGAACGCGCATCGGGGGAAGCGGATCGAAGTGGGGTCGCTAGGCTAACCCGCAACGGATGCCGCAGCACAAGATGAGGAGGACGAGCGTGGTGATAGGCAGAGCACGCCGCCGCGACGAGGCCGCCAAGCGCGCCGAAATCGCCGGGGCCGCCTCCGCCGAAGCGGCAGTGTCGGGGGCGGCGGAAGTCAACGTCTACCTCCCCGGCGTCGATCTGACGGCGGCAGCATTCTTCGACGTCGACAACACCATGATGGTCGGATCCTCCCTGTTCCACTTCGCCCGCGGTCTTGCAGCACGAGATTTCTTCTCCACCAGCGACCTGTTCCGCTTCGCGGGCCGGCAGCTGCGATTCCGGTTGTGGGGCAAGGAAAACATGAACGACGTCGCCGACGCCCGCGAGGAGGCCCTTTCTTTTATTGCGGGCCGCACGGTCGAGGAGATCGTCACGATGGGCGAGGAAATCTATGACGACCTGATGGTCGACAAGATCTACCCGGGTACCCGCAAACTCGCGCAACAGCATCTCGACGCTGGCCAGCGCGTCTGGCTTGTGACTGCCACCCCGGTCGAGTTGGCCCAGCTCATCGCCCGCAGGCTCGGCCTGACCGGCGCGCTGGGGACCGTCGCGGAGAACGAGGACGGCGTCTACACCGGCAAGCTGGTGGGTGAGCTGCTGCACGGCGCGGCGAAGGCCGCCGCCATCCGCGCGATCGCCGCCCGCGAGGGCTTGGACCTGCGGCGCTGCACCGCGTATTCCGATTCCGTCAATGACGTTCCCATGCTGTCGGTGGTCGGGACCGCAGTCGCCGTCAATCCAGATTCGGAATTGCGCGATGTGGCCCGTGAGCGCGGCTGGCAGATCCGCGATTTCCGCTCCAGCGCGAAGACTGCGGTCAAAGTCGGTGTCCCCTCAGTGTTGGGTGTGGGCATCATCGGCGGGGCGGTTGCGGCCGGATTCGCGGTGCGCAGGAAACGGCGGTAGGGCGGAGGTTTTGAACCCCTTATTCGTCCTGCACCCATCGGCTGAGTTGACAGTGTCCCCTGCGCGATTTTCTGCTGATCGCGCCGACTGTAGCCGTCGGCAGGCGGCGGGACTCGGCTCACCCGGTGCATCTGCAGCATCGTTAGAGTGAGGATTACACACCGTGTGGACAGTGGTCGATGTGGCGCCGGAGGGAAAGGGAGCGTTGCAATGGTAAGCGTGGCCCGTTCTCCGGTAGTGGTTCTGGGCCTCGGGCCTGCTGGTCGTGCCACCGCTCATCGCATCGCACGGGCTGGAATCGCCGTAGTCGCAGTTGACCCCGCCCCCCATCGACGGTGGACTCCCACCTACGCCGCGTGGGCTGATGAGCTGCCGGCCTGGCTGCCTTCCGGAGTCCGGGGAACGCAGACAAGCGGGGTGCGGGCGTGGGCGCTTAGACCGCACCTGATCCCACGGACCTACGTCGTTCTTGACACACCAGGTCTGCAGGACGCCCTTACCCTCGACGGCGTGCAGGTGATTACCGGCACGGTTGCCGCTGCTGATAGCCACCAGGTGACGCTGACTGACGGGCGTCAGCTTTTCGCCGACGTAGTGCTAGATGCTCGGGGAACCCGACCGCAGCCCACCCTCGCCCAACAGACCGCTGTGGGGGTGGTGGTGACAGCCCAGCAGGCGGCTCCGATCGGTGGCTCTGTGTTCATGGATTGGCGGCGCGATAACGGCACCCGGGCCGAGGACCACCCGTCGTTCCTCTATGCGTTCCCCCTCGACGAAGATCGAGTGCTGCTCGAGGAGACCTGCCTTGTCGGACGGCCAGCGCTCGGATTGCGTGAACTCCGGCAGCGCTTGGAGCACCGACTGGCCACACGCGGGGTTGTCCTGACCGGGAACGAACCGATTGAACGGGTCCGGTTCTGCGTCGAGCCCGGAACCAGTTCTAACCCCGAATCCGGACCCGTGCGAATTGGGTCGCGCGGCGGCTTGATGCACCCGGCGACCGGTTACAGCGTCGCGGTGTCGTTGAATATGGCCGACACCATCGCCGGTGCGGTGACTCATGGTCGCTGCGTGCAAGAAGCCCTGTGGCCGTTGGGGGCCCGGCAGACGCACCGCCTTCGTGGTCTCGGATTGACGACGTTATTACGGCTTCCCGCCTCCGGGATCGAAGAATTTTTCGCCGCTTACTTCGCGTTGCCCGTGTCGTTGCAGCGGGCCTACATCACCGACCGCGCGCGGCCGATGCTGACCGCTACCGCGATGGCGGCGATGGCCGCGCGCCTGCCTCCCCGGCTCACCCGGATCGCGGTGACCTCGGCCCTAGGCCGCAAACCCCGAGTTGCCCACTAGCCCTCTTCTGCCGGCGGCGCCCTGGTGCTCGCCGTTGCCAGCGGCGGTAAATGTGGCCAGCGTCAGGTTCGGGCAGAGTCGGGTTCGGGCAGAGTCGGGTTCGGGCAGAGTCAGGTTCGGGCAGAGTCAGGTTCGGGCAGAGTCAGGTTCGGGCAGAGTCAGGTTCGGGCAGAGTCAGGTTCGGGCAGAGTCAGGTTCGGGCAGAGTCAGGTTCGGGCAGAGTCACATTCTCCCAGCGTCACGATCTACCAGTGTCACACCGACGGGGTGCGTCAGCCCAAGAACGGGTGCCCGCGGCGCACGAGCAGGCGATAGAGGGACTGTTGGATCGTCTCTCGCACATGGTCGGTGAGGTTGAAGACCACCATGGGGTCTTCTGCCGCGGCCGCTCCGTAGGTGTCTGTGGGGATCGGCTCCCCGAATTCGATGAACCATTTGCTGGGGAGTGGGATAGCGCCCAACGGACCCAACAACGGAAACGTCGGCGTCACCGGGAAATACGGCAGGCCCAGCGCCCGGGCCAACGGCTGGATATTGGCCAGCATCGGATAAATCTCCTCGGCTCCCACAATGGACACCGGGATGATGGGTACCCCCGTACGCAGCGCAGCGGCGACAAATCCGCCTCGGCCGAACCGTTGGAGTTTGTAGCGCTGGTTGAAGGGCTTACCAACGCCCTTGAATCCCTCGGGGAACACCGCGACCAGTTCGCCGCGGGCGAGCAGTCGCTCGGCATCAGCGTTGCAGGCCAGCGTGTTTCCAGTTTTCCGAGCCATCGTTCCGAGCCCCGGGGTCTGGAACACCAAGTCTGCGGCGAGCATCCGCAAGGCCCGGTGCCCGGGATGGTGATCCGCAATCGCCAGGGCCGTCATCACGCCATCCACCGCGATGGTTCCGGAATGGTTGGCTACCAGTAGCGCTCCCGTGTCTGGAACGTTCTCCATCCCAAGCGCCTCGACCCGGAACCAGTGGTCGTACAGAAGACGGAGCGGGGGCAGTACGACGGTGCGGGTGAAGTCCTCGTCGTAACCGAAGTCGTCGACGGCAAAATCGCCCGTCATCCGGCGGCGAAGGAATGCCAGGCCGCCAGCGAGTGAGGACTTCCATGCGGGCTCACGCTCTTGCGTGCTGGCGCCGCCTTGGGGTGCTGATCCGCCGCTGGCTTCGCCGCCGCTATCCGGGTGCGAGCCGCCTCCGTCCGCGATACCTCCGTCCGCGATACCTCCGTCCGGATTGGCTTGCCCCGCGCCAGCTTCGGACCCTGATTCGGCGCTGGGATGTACCGAGTGTGGCTCCGCTGAATGTGGCATTAAATCCGCACCTTCCGTGCTTTTCGCGGCCCGGTACGTCCGCCGGGCAGCGCCACCAACCCGAGCGCGTCAACCGCCGCATTTCCGGTCAAGGCTGTTTCGGGCGAGACTGTTTGGCCGTCTAACGGGTTCCGGTTCCGATCCTCGGGCATCGGTCTGACGCCGATGCCCCGGGCGAGCGTCATCTCTACATCGCGGATCTGCGCACGAGAAACGGACGGCGTCAGCGTGGCCGCAAAATCGTCAAATGCGGCGGCGGTGCTGAACTTCGGGGCGAACCGCACGCCATCACGCAAGACGGTGGTGTCGACCACCCGGCCAGCCATCAGCAGTTCGATCTGTTCTGGTGCAAAGCCGCCGATCCGCAGCGCCCGCAGTGTCCCGCCCAACCGGTTGAGGGTCGCCATCGGTACCGGAAGCGGTATCCGCCCAGCGCGGTGAATCGCTTGGGAGAGCATCACTATGCCATCGCCAGCGACGTTGACTGTGCCCGCGAAGTCGCCGAGCACGAGGTGCTCCAGCACTCCTACGGCATCGGTTTCATGTACGAGTTGCAGCCGCGAGTCGTGGCCCATCGCGGTGGGCACCACGGGGGACAGGGAGAAGTACCGGGTCAGCGGCGTCTTCACCGTGGGTCCAATTACTTCGGCGAAGCGAGGTACAGCTACCCGAACATCAGGTCGACGACGGGCGAAACCCCTGACGTAGCCTTCGATGTCGATCGCGTCGCGAGCCGGCCCCCTGGCTGGCAGGGACATCGGTTCGGTGGATTCGGTGAAGATCGCGGGATCGCGGGAGCTCGCTCCGTACACGGAAGTGGTTGACCGCAGAATGAGATTGGTGACGCTGGCCGATCGCTGGCAAGCGGCAAGCAACTGCATGGTCCCCAGCACGTTCATCTCCTTGACCATGGTGCGGGCCTTGGAGTTGGCGGGGGTGGCGGAGGCAGAGGCGTGAACCACGGTATCAACGCCCGCTGTTTCGATGATTCTCGCGATGAGCGGGTTGCGAATATCCGCGCGGGCAAACTCGGCGGTTCCCATGCGCCTGCGCGCAGCAGGTTCAGGGAGCGTGGCATCGACGCCGATCACGCGCTCCACATCGGGGTGACGCGCCAAAATCCCGGCCAGTTCGGAGCCAAGATATCGGGTCACGCCCGTGATCAGCACTACATGACCGGACACGAGGTTCACCCCCAGGATGGGTTACGCGGGTACAACATGCACCCGCCTACCGACCGCAAGTAGATGCGGTCGGGGCGGGTTGGAACAGCAAGGGCTACTTGCCGGCCTTGCGACGTGCGACACGGGTCTTGCGAAGCAGCTTGCGGTGCTTCTTCTTTGCCATCCGCTTGCGGCGCTTCTTGATAACAGAACCCATGAAATAACCTCTTCAGCTGATGTATCGGCGCGTTGGCGCCGACGGACATGTCGGTGGCACCGGCCGATGACGCCGCGGGGACCCGGGCGCCAATACAGCTGGCTTTACGATTGCATGCGACTGCGTCGCACCCCGTTCATGGTAGCCGCTTCGCGGCGTGCAAATCGCCTTCCGCGGCGAAGTCGCCTTCAGCCGACGTCGTTAAAGGCGCGCTGGAGGTATTCGTGCACGGCGCGTTCGGAGACGCGGAAGGATCGTCCAACACGTACTGCCGGTAGCTCTTCGGAGTGCACCAGCCGGTACACCGTCATTCGTGAAACACGCATCAAAGCAGCGACCTCGGCGACCGTGAGGAACTTAATCTCGGCCAGGGCAGGGTCGTTCGGCGTACGAGCCATCGGATACCGCTTTCTCAGCACGCGTCACGGCCATTGGCTTCCCCACCGATGGACATTCGCGCGAACGTGCTTGTTCCCTGCGCACTCTAGCGGTACCAGTGGGACGAAAGCGATGCCGAGTGAGCAAAAATAGCCTTGGCAATCACAATGTTGTCAAAATGTCACGTTCTGTGAGGTGCGTGTCGGAAATTTTGTGCTGAGCGTGTTGCGGATGGTCGAGTAACCGTCGGATTGGCTTTGGCGCCCCACAGATGCTCATCGTCCTGCTGCGCCTGAATTATTGGTGAGCAGAGTTACTGATGCGCCTTGCCGAGTTCGGCGCTGCGCAACTGGGCGGCTTCGATGGCCGCCAGGAAAGCCGCGCGTACGCCATGCACCTCAAGCTCCCGGATCGCGGCGATGGTGGTTCCGCCGGGCGATGTCACGGCCTCCCGCAAAGCGACCGGGTGTTCGCCGGATTCGCGCAACATCTTCGCCGAGCCGACAGCTGACTGGATGATCAATTCAGCGGCCACGGTGCGCGGCAATCCGAGCAAAATACCGGCGTCGATCATCGCCTCGACGAGGAAAAAGAAGTAAGCGGGCCCGGATCCGGACAGCGCCGTGACGGCGTCCTGTTGGTTCTCTGGAACGCGCACCACCTTGCCTACGGTGAGCAGGAGATCTTCGACGATCTGCAGGTGCTCATCGGTGGCGTGGGTCCCCGGCGAAATCGCTGACATTGCTTCGCCGACGAGCATGGGGGTGTTAGGCATGACGCGGACGACGGGCGTGCCGTCGGGAAGGTTGCGCTCGTACAGGGCGGTCGGCAGCCCGGCGCAGAGCGAGACCACCAGTGTTTTCCCAGTGACGTTGGCACGCAAGTCAGCGAGCACCGCATCGATATCCTGCGGTTTAACGGCAACGATAATGACATCAGCGGTGGCACCGGCCTCGGCAACCTCCACGCCCCGCACCCCGTACTGCTCGGTGAGCTGCGCCGCCCTCGTCGGGTATCGCTCGGTGAACATCAGGTCAGCAGGGTCAAAACCGCCATAGATCAAACCGGCCAGCAAAGCTTCGCCGATCTTGCCGGCGCCAAGGATCGCAATCGTCATACCGCTCAGGGTGTCACGGCGCCGCCCAGTGCAGAAATAGGCGCGACCGGAACAGGCATGACGCTGCACCTGCGATTCCCGCCAGCGCGGCCGCAGCGGGTGCGGTTGCCGCGCTAAAGTCTTTGCAGTGACCTCTACCAGCAACCGTTCGTCGCAGGCCCTGGTGCTGACTGCGATTATCGCGCTCAGCCTGAACCTTCGACCGGCAGTCAACGGCCTCGGGTCACTGGTCCCAGAGATCAGGGTGGCGCTGAATTTGTCCGGTGCCGCGTCTGGAGCGCTCACCGCATTGCCGGTGGTGTGTTTCGCGTTCCTCGGTTTAATCGCACCGTCGCTCGCCTCAAAGTGGGGTCCGCACAAGGTGATCGTCGGGGCTATTTCGGCGATGGTCATCGGGCAGCTCGTACGATCACTGATCCCCCAGACCTTCTTCCTCTTCCTCGGGTCGTTCATTGCCTTGGCCGGTTTGGCGCTGACCAACGTATTGATGCCCGGCATGGTGAGAAGGCACTTCCCGGACCGCATCCCGACCATTACCGCCGTCTACACAACGTGTTTGGCGATCGGCGCGGCCAGCAGTTCGGCCTTCACTCCTACGTTGGAAAAAGCGCTGGGTGGTGACTGGCAACTCGGTCTGGGGATGTGGGCGGTGGTCGCCGTCATCGCCTTGATCCCCTGGCTTTTCCTGGTTTTCGGCTCCACGCTACCGACGACCACAGTGCACCCGACCAAGGTGCCGCTCCAGCGGTTAACCCGGAGCCCGCTCGCCTGGGGGATGGCCTTTTACTTCGGGTTGCAGTCGATGCAGGCCTATGTGCTGATCGGCTGGCTCTCTCAAATCCTGGTAGACGAAGGGATGACCATCGAGCGGGCCGGCTTCATGCTCGGCATCTACGCCGCGGTCGGAATCCCGCTGTCGGCTGCACTGCCGTTGTTGTTGCGCCGCAAGGGAAGTATCCCTGTTCTGGTCGTTTCCTTTGCGGTCTCCTTCATCATCGCTTACACCGGATTGCTTGTTGCACCAGCAGATGTCGCCTGGCTGTGGGCACTGTTGCTCGGCTTCGGCAGCGGCTCGTTCCCGTTGGCGCTGACCTTGGTAGCGCTGCGCGCACGGACTCCCGACGGAGTGGTGGCGCTGTCCGCGTTCAGTCAGTGCGTGGGGTACCTGATGGCGGGTCTGGGGCCGATTACGTTCGGGGTGCTGCACGACATAACGGGCAGCTGGACCGTCCCCATCGTCACCATGATGGTGGTGGTCGGGATCACCGCCGGCTGCGGGTTGTATGTGGCGCGACCCAAAATGCTAGAGGATCAGCTCGGGCTGTAAACCGTTGCTGCTGTTCGGCTTTCGAATTCTAAATGGGTCGGGTCGCACGTGCGCGGGTCTGGAAGATGAGAGCCGTCGCAGTTGCCGCTCGCCCTTCGCCGCGGCCGGTAAGCCCCAAGCCGTCCGTGGTGGTTCCCGCCACCGACACCGGCGCGCCGATGACGGCGGTCAGCGCGTCTTGCGCCTCCACCCTGCGGCCCGCGAGCCGGGGTGTGTTGGCTATGACCTGAACAGCAACATTCCCGATGACGAAACCGCCGACCGCAAGCAGCCGGACTACCTCAGCAAGCAGCGTAGAGCCGGAGGCACCCGACCACTCCGGACGATCAACACCGAAGACTGTGCCGAGATCACCCAATTGCGCCGCCGACAACAGCGCGTCACAGATGGCGTGGGCGGCGACATCGCCGTCAGAATGCCCCTCGCAGCCGTCGGCCTCCGGAAAGTGAAGACCCGCAAGGTAACAAGGGCGCCCGCGCTGGATGGGGTGCACGTCGGTGCCGGTGCCCACGCGGGGCATCGGGTTCGGCAGTGCAGCAGTTTCCGGTCCCGGCAGGGGGTCGGTCGCGAACCCGGGATCGACCGCCAGCCCGGGGTCGACCGCCAGTCCGGGGTCGGCCGCCAGTCCGGGGTCGGCCGCCACGGACGCTCGGGCGACCCGGGCCGGGAGTATCCGGTTACCTCCTCGATCGCCGAGAATCAGATCGGCAACCACGCCTCGGGCTTGGGCGAGAGCGACTTGATCGACTGCGTCCTCGAGCTGTTTGGGCAATGCCTCGCGGTGAATGGTGAGAAGGCCCTCCCACGTGAATCCCTGCGGGCTTTGGATCGTGCGCAACTGGTCGCGGTCCACCACGGCGCCGACTGACGCGCTCCCGCCGCCCGGGGCGTGGTCTCGCACCCGTGCAGCGTGACCCGCTGGCCCATCGCCGCCGAAATGACCGAGGCGTCGAACGGTATCCACAGCGGGGATCGCGGGAGCGACGGCATCGGCTCCCGCTCGAACGGCGGCAATAACACCGACGATGACGTTCTCTGGCATAAGGGCACACCGATAGTCATGGACGAGGACGATCTCGACGACGCGGCCATCCACCTGCTCCACCTGCGAGTGTGTTGCGGCTTCAAGGAGGTGCCGCACGCTTTCATGCTGCCCCGCCGGGGCCGCGAGCACGCGAACTTTGCCGGGGAGTCCATCGAGCTCGGTAGTTGCAGTGGAAAGTTCGTCGTTGTTCACCCCTACGAACACTTCGTCCGCTCCCGCTGCGAGAAGCCGCCCCACGGCATGCAGAAGCAAAGACTTCCCGGCGACTGCCAGGAAGGGGGAAACGGCGGGGCGCGGGAAAATCGCTGAGCCAACCCCACTCGCGGGTACGAGAGCTATCACCGTCACGGTTACTGACCTTAGGCGAGTGGGGTCGGCTCGACGCTTCGATTAGGAAGCAAGGACCTCGTCGAGACGACCATTGGCGCGGTCCTCATCGATACCTTCCGCCAATGCCAGTTCGGAAACTAGGACCTGGCGGGCCTTGGACAGCATCCGCTTCTCACCGGCGGACAAGCCGCGGTCTTTGTCGCGGCGCCACAGATCGCGCACCACTTCTGCCACCTTCTCGACATCACCCGACGCCAGCTTCTCGGCGTTGGCTTTGAAGCGGCGCGACCAGTTGGTCGGCTCGTCGGTGACTTCCACTCGGAGTACGTCGAAGACGCTGTTGAGCCCGGCGATGTCCACGACGTCGCGGACACCGACAAGTTCAGCGTTTTCTGCTGGGACTTTTACCGTGAGGTCGCCCTGGGCGACCCTGAGTACGAGGTATAGCTTTTCCTCGCCCTTCACCATTCGGAGCTCGGTTGCTTCTATCAGAGCGGCCCCGTGATGGGGATAGACGACAGTCTCGCCAACGTTGAAAACCATGTGTCTGTGGCCCCTTTCGATGACCCATTCTAACACGCTTTGGCGGTGTGACGAACCCGTTGCCGCAGGTCAGGCACCGTCATCCGAAGTGCGACCAATTTGGCTCCGTCGAGGTTTCCCGAGATCGGCGTGCCAAGGCGCCGTCCGGCGTTGCCTGCACGGGTCCCCCGAGCACCTGCCGAGGGCGACTTCCAGCATCGCTACCTGGTGTGACGGAACCACGTATCGCCCAAGGAGGCCTGGTTCGTAGTGCTCGGAGCGGTGGTGTCGACCACTGAGTTGGCCCCGGGGGTGTGGGGTCTCGCGGGTGCCCCCGGGGGCCGGAGATTTCGCGTGTTCGACGGGTGCCCGATCTTGGCGTGCGCGCGGCTCCGAGTGCAGTGGTGCGCGTCCTCACAGCACCCGCGCGCACAGGCCCGAAAACGGCGACTACTCTGGAGGTGACTCGGCCGCACCGCGACCGAAATTCAGGTGTCTCTTTTTCACCGCTTCACCCTCGGCTTTCACCGCTTCACCCTCGACCGTTTTGCTCTGAAAGGGGACCCTCGTGGCCCGGATCGCCCAGTACTCGCGCCTTCGCTTCGTGCCCGCAGCGGGTGTCGCACTGGCCCTCGTGCTGTCCGGCTGCGCCGCGGGACAGATCGCCCAGACCGCCAACCAAGTCGCTGCAGTCGATGGCGCTAACGGCGATTCCGGCAAGATCGGGGTCCGCAACGTCCTGCTGGCCACAGCGCCCACCGGCGGGTATCCAGCTGGGTCGGACATCCCGATGTCGCTGGTAATTACGAACTCTGCCCTGACAGCCGACAAGCTCGTGTCCGTTAGCACTCCCGCGGCCGCGAGCGTGAAGGTATCCGGCGACGGCGCTATCGCTTCCAAGTCGCTGGTAAAGGTGGGCGGCGACAACCCATTGACACTGACCCTGACGGGACTTGTCGAGCAGCTCCCGTTTGGGCACTCCATTCCGATGACGTTCTCGTTCGCCAGCGGCGGCACGGTGAAGGTCAATGTTCCGATCGAGATTCCGGCGGAGCGCGACCCTTCGCTCACCCGTGAGACGGTCAACATCCTTCCTGCAGAGCACGGCAGTATCTGGTCCGGTGGCACCGAGGGCGAAGCGGGGCACTGACTTCCCGCGCCCACGTTCTGGGCGCGAGCGATCTGCCCCTGCTCCCCTCGGTAGTGCGCATTGTCTCCACCCCTCAATCCATTCGAACACGTGTCGCATCGGCCCAGTGTCGGTGCTTACCCTTACCGTGATTCCCATGGCCACACCCGCTGTTTCCAAAACCTCCGCTGCCAAAGCTGCTCGCCCCTCGTATTCCTGCACGGAATGCGGCAACGCGTCGGTTAAGTGGCACGGCCGGTGCCCAGAATGCCAAGCGTGGGGCACCATGGCCGAGGCTGGCCCCGTCAGCGGCGCGTTGCGCAAAATCAGTGCGGGCCCAGTAACCGAACCTGCCCGGCCGTTGTTCAAAATAGATGCATCCGCAATCTCTGTACGGCCCAGCGGTATTGGCGAATTGGACCGGGTCCTCGGTGGTGGACTGGTGCCGGGATCCGTCGTGCTGCTTGCAGGCGAACCCGGGGTCGGCAAATCGACCTTGCTGTTGGCGGCCGCGCAGGCGTGGGCCGCGCGCGGCAATGGTCCGGTGCTCATCATCACGGGTGAGGAGTCGGCCGAACAGGTCCGTCTCAGGGCCGGTCGAATCGGCGCCCTGCATCCGGATGTGTATCTCGCCGCGGAAACCGAGCTGTCGGCAGCGCTATCGCATATTGATGCGGTGTCACCCGGGTTGCTCATTGTCGACTCCGTGCAAACCATCGCCGCGGCCGAGGTTGATGGGTCGGCGGGCGGGGTCACCCAGGTGCGAGCGGTCGCATCGGCATTGACAGCAGTCGCGAAGAAACGCGGTATGGCCACCGTCCTCGTCGGCCACGTCACAAAAGATGGGGCAATCGCTGGCCCGCGAGTGCTGGAGCATCTCGTAGACGTGGTGCTGCACTTCGAAGGCGATAGGCATTCCAGCTTGCGGTTGGTCCGCGGGGTCAAAAACAGGTTTGGTCCATCCGACGAGGTCGGTTGCTTCCAGATGGCTGGCGACGGCATTGTGTCACTCGCCGACCCCTCCGGGCTCTTCCTGTCGGCGCGGCGAGCTGCGGTCCCTGGCACGTGCGCGACCATCGCCATCGAAGGGCGCCGTGCTCTGCCAGTGGAGATCCAGACTTTGGTCACCAAGTCCTCGGGAGAACACGGCGGCCGCCGGTCCGTCGCGGGCCTGGCGACTCCGCGGGTGGACATGGTAATTGCGGTACTCCAACGCTGGGCGGGGCTGCACTTTGCCAATAACGATGTGATGTCGGCAACGGTGGGAGGGGCAAAAATGACGGAACCCGCTGCCGACCTTGCCCTGGCCATGGCGTTGTGGTCTTCCCAACGAGACATCCCACTGGCTCAAGGGTTGGTGATCATCGGTGAGCTGGGCCTTTCCGCTGACGTGCGGCCAGTATCCCTGATCAGCCGCCGCCTCGCGGAGGCAAAAAGGCTGGGTTTCAATCACGCACTGGTCCCTGTGAGCCCGGATATCGAGTGCCCGGAAGGCATGCAGGTCGACCAAGTCGACGACCTCGGCGCTGCCTTCCGCGCGCTGGGCAACGATGCGGGCATCACGAGTTGGCTTAAGCAACGCGCCAGCTAGCGGCGTCCGCTTACACTTGGCTGCGGCGGTGTACTGCTTCACCAGGGTTGCCTAGCCTGGGTATGTCGATGGACGGGGGGATCAAGCATGAGCGAGCGAACCACCAGCAGCGCACTGCGCGGAGTACTCGCACAGTTGGCGCCGGGTACGGACCTAAGGGAGGGCCTCGAGCGAATCCTTCGCGGGCGGACGGGGGCGCTGATCGTCCTCGGTTTCGATCGGACGGTCGAGGACTTGAGTGACGGTGGCTTTCAGATCAACATCGACTTCTCACCGACGCGCCTGCGTGAGCTCTCGAAAATGGACGGTGCCGTCATCCTCAACGACGGGGCGACGAAGATTCTGCGCGCCAATGTGCAGCTGATGCCCGACCCGACCATCCCCACCGTCGAGTCTGGGACCAGGCACCGCACGGCGGAGCGCACCGCAATTCAGACTGGACTCCCGATCATCTCGGTGAGCCACTCCATGTCGATCATCAGCCTGTATTTCGGTGGTTCCCGGTACGTGGTGGCAGACTCTTCGTCGATTCTGGCGCGCGCCAACCAGGCACTGGCCACCCTGCAGCGGTACCGAGATCGACTCGACGAGGTTTCCCATTCGCTGTCGGCCCTGGAAATCGAAGACTTCACGACACTGCGAGACGTGATGACGGTGATGCAGCGGCTGCTGATGGTGCGCCGGATCGCCGACGAGATCGCCAGCGACATAGTCGAACTCGGCTCGGACGGCCGTCTGCCAGCGCTGCAGTTGGAGGAGCTGACCGGTGCAACCGAGGGTGCCCGGGAGCTTTTGGTGCGAGACTACTTGCCCGACAGCAACACTCGCGCGGTCGAAGAAATCGTGAGCTCGCTCGACTCGCTCGAGGAGGACACCCTGCTCGACATGACCTCGATGGCACGGGAGTTCGGGTACGTGATTCTGCCGGACACGTTGGACCACCACGTCAGCCCTCGCGGTTACCGGTTGCTCGCCGGGATCCCCCGCGTACCACCCGCTATTCAAGAGCGGCTCATCAGCCACTTCGAGAATTTGCAGGGGCTGCTTGCGGCAACCGCTGGTGACCTGCAGATGGTCGACGGCGTAGGCGAGGCCAGGGCCAGGGTGGTTCGAGAAGGACTCTCCAGGCTCGCGGAGTCGTCCATCGTGGATCGGTTCGGAGCGACGCTGTAACGAGTGGAGCCAACCCTGACGCGCCCCGATCCTGGCGCGGCTTGATCTACTGCAGCACTGAGGCCCCGCGCAGTTGCGCGGGGCCTCAGTTTCTTGCTGCCGGTCAGTCCTATCGCGGCGCTGAGCGACGTAAAGCACCTAGCTCGTAGCTGGCGCCGAACTGGAACTGGATCCCGAATCCGCGGGCGCGCCCGGGGCAGTGTCACCAGCGCCCGGGGCAGTGCCGCCGCGATTGCCAGCCACGCCCACCGGACGCTCACCCTTTTTGCCGATGTGCTCAGCGGTAACGACGTCACCGACCACGCTCGCCCTGACAGTGACTTCGTCGCCGACAGCCAATGTGGAGACATTCACCTTCGCCCCAGGGACGTAGGTGGCGCTGAATCCGTCCGTGCTCAGCACGGTCACCGACGTCGCGTCTGCCCCGGTGATCTTGCCGAACTGCACCCGGATGGTCTTGGTCTCGGTACTGGCGGTGGCCTTGCCCTTGCCAACGGGCACCGAGACAACGAATTCCCCATGCAACGCATGGTTTTTCAACCATTGGCCCGGCCTGTGCCCGCCAGGGCGACCAGCTTTCGACGCCGCGCCAGACGCAGCAGCCCCGCCCGGTGCGTCCGACGCGACCACCGAGGTCCCGGCCGAAGTACTGGGCGTATCCGCATTGGCCAGGCCGCTGATCCCCAAACCTGCCCCGATAACGACGGCGACTACGGCCGCCCCCGCCAGGGTCTGCTTGCTCCAGAACCTCAGAGAGTCTTTTTTGGGGGGTAAGGGTGCGGCGGGGACACCGGTGTGTTGGAAGTCGCTGCTGTCGTTCGTCATCTGCTGTCCATCCTTTGTGCTCGGAGTTAACGGTGAACTTCTCTGTGGCAGCTCCGGCGAGGGCCCGCCGAATCAACTACCTCCTCAGCCTCGAGCGCGAACCTGTACGCCAGCTGTGCGCACAGGTCGGAGCCGCTGTGCATTCCTGCGAGCACGCCGACCGCGACTGGGGAAGTTCGCGCCGAGCCTGTTCGACACCCGTGCGCGGCACGCGACACAGGAGGCGCACAGGTTTTTCATAGCCTTCAGGGCGCTCACCAGACGATGATCACCGTCATGAGTGCACCGTCATCTCCTGGAACCGGGCTTGCAGAACTACGCGGCGCCGACGGACGTCCGCTGCGCGTCCTGATTGTGGATGACGAGCCCACGTTGGCCGAGCTGGTCTCGATGGCTTTGCGGTATGAAGGTTGGAAGACCCACACCGCTGGCGACGGCGGGTCTGCGATCGCCGCGGCGCGAACATTTCGACCGGACGCAATCGTGCTGGACGTGATGTTGCCGGACATGGACGGATTGCAGGTCCTTCGCCAACTGCGCTCCGGCGGCGAAGAAGCTCCGGTGCTTTTTCTGACCGCCCGGGACAGCGTGGAGGACCGGATCGCGGGTCTCACCGCCGGCGGTGATGATTACGTGACGAAGCCATTCTCGTTGCAGGAGCTGGTGTTACGGCTTCGCGGACTGATGAGGCGGGCGCACGACACCGTGTCCATGGACACGCAGGTGGTGGTAGGTGATCTGGTGCTCAACGAAGACAGCCGCGAGGTGACAAGGGCCGGGAAGCTGATCGGGTTGACGGCCACCGAATTCGAATTGCTGCGCTACCTCATGGTCAACAGCAAGCGGGTGCTGTCAAAAGCTCAGATTCTGGACCGGGTGTGGAACTACGATTTCGGCGGCCAGGCCAACATTGTCGAGCTCTACATTTCCTATTTGCGCAAGAAGATTGATGCCGACCACCCCCCGATGATCCACACGAAACGGGGTTTCGGATACGTCCTCAAACCTGCAACCAGTGAAACGGCCAGCTAGAAGTGTCCGAACCTGGGTCGCTGCGAACCTGGCCACGCAAACCTTGGACCCTCCGGACCAAGCTCACCCTTTTCTCGATGTTGCTCGTCCTTCTGGTCGCAGGGGTGGTGGGGATCAGCACCCAACTGATCCTGAACCGCTACGTGGTGAAGCAGATCGACAACCAGCTGAGCACGGACCTTCGAAGCGATCCCGTGGAAATCGGGCGCCCTGCACGTCCCGCGGCTTCGGGAGCAGCTGGCGCAGCGGCAACCACAGAGGGTGCCTTCCTGGCGATTTGCTCCGCCAATAACCCCAGCAAGGTTGGTCCGCAGCCGCGCTACCAAGAAAATCTGGTCGCAATCATCGATCAGAACAGTGTTCTAGCAACTGTTTTCAATCGCCAGACCGGTTGTCAAGCCGTACCCGACGACGCCCGCGAGCTGCTCCGTCAGATAACGGCGAGCTCAAGTCCAAAAACCGTCGTCCTGGGCAGTTTGGGGCCTTACCGCGTTCAATCCACCAGGATGGCCAGCGGCGCCACGCAGGTGGTGGGTTTGCCGCTTTCTGCTGGCGTGGGGGTTTTGAACCAACTCAGCCGGACCATGATGCTCGTCATCGGTGGTGGCCTACTGGTAGCCGCAATTGCCTCCTATCTCTTAATCGGTCGCACGCTGCGACCGCTGGACCGAGTGGCGGCCACCGCACGTCAGGTTTCGGGTGTTCGCCTCGACAGCGGAAAGGTGAATTTGCCCATCCGAGTACCAGAGGCGGACACCAGTCCGTTCACCGAGATCGGTCAGGTGGGTGCTGCGCTGAACCAGCTTCTGGGCCACGTGGGGCAAGCCCTGGATGCGCGGGAGCGGAGCGAGCAACAGGTTCGTCAATTCGTGGCCGACGCCTCCCACGAGCTTCGGACCCCCTTGGCCGCTATCCGTGGGTACGCAGAGTTGGCAACGCGGCCCTTTGCCGACCCGGAAACCATCAACCACGCGCTGCGCCGGGTCGATTCGGAGTCGGTTCGGATGAGCCATCTGGTCAACGATTTGCTGTTGCTCGCCCGCCTGGACGCGGGCCGCCCGATGGAGCAGAGCACGGTGGACCTCACGAGCTTGGTCGTCGACGTGGTGAGCGATGCTCGAGTCGCCGGACCTGAGCACCGGTGGCAGTTGGATTTGCCTGCCACCCCGGTGATCACGGTCGGTGATTCGGCAGGGCTGCATCAGGTGCTGGCTAACCTCCTGAGCAACGCTGCAACCCACACGCCACCGGGCTGCACGGTGACCGTCACGCTGGCCGCGGATGGTAACCATTGCGCCGCTGGCACTCTGGCCGCTGCGACCTTGACGGTTTCCGATGATGGGCCGGGCATTGCTCCCGAGGTGCTACCCGATCTGTTTCACCGCTTTGTGCGATCGGGTACTGCTCGATCCCGCGCCGCCGGCTCAACGGGTCTGGGGCTTGCAATTGTTGCGGCAGTGGTGCGCGCCCATGGTGGCACCGTAGCGGTGAACACGCGGCCGGGCAGCACCGACTTCACCGTGCACCTTCCGGCACAGATCGAGCTATCAGCGCCGTAGAAGTGGTGGCTCGCGGGATACCAACGAGATGGTTGGTATCCCGATGGACGCGCGCTCACACCCGAGCGCGCAGGGCCTTTTTGGACTTAGGGTATTCGTCATGAACCCGCTCGCCGCCGCAGGCCTGCCCCGCCCGGATATGAGCGTTGCCGAGGCCAGCACGCTGGCCCAGGAACTCTTCGGCCGCACCGGCCACATCACCGAGCTGGGTAGCCAACAGGACCGCAATTTCCGCATCCAGGCTGCTGAGGGGCCCAGCTTCCTGCTCAAGGTGGCTAACCCAGAATTCACCAATGACGAACTACTGGCGCAAAACGAAGCCCTCAGGTTCTTGACCGCAGCTGGAATCACTGTGCCACAGGTGGTTCTCGGCCTCTCTGGGGAGAGTGTCTACCGGTACAAGGACTCCGGTGTGCGCCTGCTGACCTTCCTCGACGGCAGCCCGTTGACGAGCGCCGGTTACCTATCTCCTGCCTCCGCTACCGCGCTCGGCAAGTTGGCGGGTCGAACTGCAGCGGCGTTGTCAGGACTGAAGTCGGCGGGGCTGACACCCTCCGGTCTTGGCCGGGATCAGCAGTGGGATCTTCGCAACGGTGTCGCAGTGGTCGAGCGGTTGCAGCACCATATTCAGGGCCAGGCTCGACGCCAGCAGGTACTTCAGGCCACCGCTCACGTCGCGGCCGCCCTCGAAAATCTCGCCGGCGAGCTCCGTGTGCAGACCATCCACGGCGACATCACCGACGACAATGTGGTTGCCGAGCCGAATCGGGCAGGCCAGGCAATCGCCTGCGGCGTCATCGATTTCGGCGACCTGGGCTACGGCTGGCTGGTCGCCGAACTCGCCGTCACGCTCTCTTGTCTGTTGCACCATAATCCCGGCGAGGTAGGTGCTTTGATAGCTGCGGCGCGGGCGTTTGATGAGCAGATCCGCCTTACCGACACCGAGATAGCCGCGCTGTGGCCGTTGGTATTGCTTCGCGGAGCGGTGCTGGAGGTCAGCGGCGAACAGCAGGTCGCTATCGACCCAACTAACGCTTACGCCGCTTCAGGACGCGACAAAGAATGGATGATCTTCGAACAGGCGCTCGCGCTGCCTTTCGACCTGATGCGGGAGCTGTTTCGATCGGCCCTCGGGCGCCCGGCGGAGTGTGCGCCTGCTCCCGACGGACCTGTAGGTGCGCGGCTCCTTCCTGCCATAAAACACGCTGTCCCGCTGGACTTCTCGTCAACGAGTCCAGACCTGCACGGTGGGCGGTGGCGCCGTTCGGATAGCGAAGCCGCGCTGGTGCGGGACCGCATTGCCACAGCGACACCCGCATCTGCGCTCCTGGCTCCTTACGGTCAGTTCCGGATGACGCGGACCGAGGTGGACACCAGCGCCGAGCAGGCCACCTGCGCGCTGGGCACGGAGCTCTTCGTCCCCGCGGGAAGTGCTGTCCACGCACCTGTGGGCGGCACTTTCACCCCCACCCCTGACGGCGCAGTTCTTGTGTGTGCGGGTTTTTCGCTCATTCTGCAAGGACTTGAATGCCAGCTCGAGGCGGGAACAACCGTTGCTGCTGGCGAGCTCCTCGGCACGGTGCGGTCGGACCGCACCGTTGAATACGGCCGCCTCTGGGTACAGCTGTCCACGGTCGCCGACCTAGCGCCGCCACAGTTTGCTACTCCCGATCACGCCGCTGGCTGGCTCCGCCTCTGCCCCGATCCGTCTCAGATCTTGGGGTTTAGAGCTGCTGCCACCTCCGCGACCGGAGACGATATGTTGCGCCGCAGGCAGTTTCACTTCGCGCAGGTGCAGGAGATCTACTACCAACAGCCACCGCAGATTGAGCGCGGCTGGCAACATCATCTCATTGACATTCGGGGCCGCAGCTATCTGGACATGATGAACAACGTGACCATCCTTGGTCATGGCCATCCCGAAATCGCTGCTGCTGCAGCGGATCAGTGGCAGTTGCTCAACACCAATTCACGGTTCCATTACGAGGTGCTCGGCGAACTCTGCTCGCAGCTGTCCGACCTCGCGCCGGCGGGGTTGGACGAGGTCCTGCTCGTTAACAGCGGGACCGAAGCGGTTGACCTCGCGCTGCGGATGGCGGGGGCCGCAACCGGCCGGAGCGCAGTGGTGACCGTCAAAGAGGCCTATCACGGTTGGTCCATGGGCTCTGATGCTGTGTCAACATCGTTGGCGGACAATCCTTCCGCCTTGGAAACCCGCCCGGAGTGGGTGCACCTGGCCGCGGCGCCCAACACCTATCGCGGTATCTACCGCGGCCCCGACTCCGGCCCGCGTTACGTCGCCGATATCGCCCGGCAGCTCAGCGAGCTGGACTCGCGCGGTATCGCGGTTGCCGCTTTCATCAGCGAATCGTTTTACGGCAATGCCGGCGGTGTGCCTTTGCCACGCGAGTATCTCGCCGGGGTGTACGAATTAATCCGCGCCCGGGGTGGCGTCTGCATCGCCGACGAGGTCCAGGTCGGGTTCGGCAGGCTTGGTGAATACTTCTGGGGTTTCGAGGAGCAACGGGTGGTGCCAGACATCATCACCGTCGCTAAATCGATGGGCAACGGCCACCCATTGGGCGCGGTGATCACCACTCGGGAGATCGCCGACGCCTTCCGCGGCGAAGGGAGCTTCTTCTCCTCCGCTGGCGGGAGCGGCCTGAGCTGCCGGATCGGACTCACCGTCCTGCAAGTATTGGAGCGAGAAAACCTGCAGCGCAACGCAACGGAGGTGGGCGCGCATCTGAAGGCGGAGTTACTGCATCTGATGGAAACGCATCACATAATCGGCGCCGTCCACGGAATGGGACTGTATTTGGGCGTGGAGTTGGTGCGAGATCGCGACACCCTGGAAGCTGCTCGAGAAGAAACCTTCGCGATCTGCGAGCGACTACGGGAGCGCGGGGTGATCGTGCAACCGACGGCGGACCGACAGAATGTGCTGAAAATCAAGCCGCCGCTGTGCCTGTCCATGAGCAGCGCTACGTTTTTTGTCCAGCAACTCGACGAGGTCTTGACGCGGGGCTGGTGAAGCGGCGCAGATTCTAGCAAGGACTGGACTGTGGAGGGGCACGACCCCGCTCTCGCTCCATTCCGTTTCCGAAAGACCTAGAAGGTAACGATAATTCCTAACCTGTCCGCCGAAATCTCCAATTCCGACAGATCTTGGATAGTGGTCCCGAGCAAATCGTCGTGGGTGGTTCGCAGTCCCAGTACCTGGCAACCGGCGGCTAGCCCGCTGCTGATGCCAGCGGGTGCGTCCTCCACGACAAGGCAGCGGGCGGGGTGAAACCCGAGCCGCTCGGCCCCCAGCAGGTAAGGGGCGGGGTCAGGCTTGCCGACCGTGACGTCGTCCGCGGTGATCATTGTGCGCGGAACTGGGAGTCCCGCCGCGAGCAGCCGGGCGGTGGCGAGGCGACGAGTCCCACTGGTGACGATCGCCCACCGATTCGCCGGGAGTTGTTCGAGAACGCTGAGAGTGCCTGGTAGAACGATAATGTCGTCGGTATCGCCTGCTTCGAGTTCAACGAGCCACTCGGCGGTCTCATCGACTTCGGTGGCGCTCGCGTCGATCATCAGCCTGGTCAATGTTTGTTTCGCTGGCACCCCGTGGAAACTGCCGTTAATATCCCGATCGAAGTCGAGTCCGATCCGCTCCGCTAATAGCCGCCAGCTGCGCTCCACACTCGGTGTGGAATCGATAAGGGTGCCGTCGAGATCGAACAGCACTGCGTCAACTACCCATTGCGTCATGGGATGAGTGTCGCCGATCCGGTGCAGGGGACGCGAATGCGGAGTTTCACATCGCCGCCAGCGCTGGGCGTGGCGCAGGCAGAAATGCAGGTGTTGCGACGGCAGGCGATAGAGCCGACCACGTTGCTCCCCTACCATCGGGTTGGCCCGCGGGACTGGTGGGTGTCGGATGTCGATTCGCCGCGCTACAACACGCGCCAGGTCTGCGATAGGGACGCCTGCCCTTTTGACACCAACGTTTCCGAACAACTGGGCGCGATCATGCCCGAATACGAGTACGCCGTGGTGATCGACTACAACACCGCGGCGCGCATCCCCGGGGCTGGCAGCACCTTTTTCTTGCATGTCTCCGCCGGCGTGCCCACGCAGGGGTGCGTCGCACTCTCTCGCGACGACATCTTGGCGCTGATGCGCTGGTTGGATCCAACGCGGATGCCCGTGATGGCCATCGGCGCCAACGAGGTAAATGCACTGTTCATCACCACCAAAGCGCTTGCCTTAGGTCGCTGAACTGGGCCAACATGCGGCTCCGGCCTCCTTCCCAGGACGCTGCTCTACTCTCGGAGGTCGGGCAGTGTCTACACGGCCCACCAACGGTGAGGACCGATTATGACGAATTGCGAAGCCCTACACGAACTCGACCCCTCCCTGGCAACTGGCCCCTGCCAGGCGTGCGCCATTCCCACGAAGGCTGCCGTCCTGACCAGGCGCGCCGCCATTGGGGCGGGGGTCATTGCCGGCGCTGGCGTACTGGCGGCGTGCGCCTCCGCGTCCGATACGCCCATGTCCAGCACTGCCACGTTTATGTCCAGCACCGCCGCTTCCAGCGCTGCTTCTTCCAGCGCTCCCGCCTCCAGCACTGCCGCCTCCAGCGCTGCTTCTTCCAGCGCTCCCGCCTCCAGCGGGACATCAGCAGCGGCCAGCGGCGCTCCAGTTGATGCATTGACCGGAGTTTCCGCTATTCCTGATGGCGGGTCACTGGTAGTAAAAGTCGGCGGCGAACCGATTGCCCTGGCTCGCAAGGGCAATGACGTACTTGCCTTCACCGCCGTCTGTCCTCATCAACAGTGCACAGTCGGCAGCGCTGGCGCCACGCTGCAGTGCCCCTGCCACGGGTCTGAGTTCGACGCCTTCACCGGAGCAGTTCTGCAGGGGCCCGCAAAAGTGCCGTTGGCAGCTATCCCGGTCAAGGTCCAAGGCGACCAGGTCGTTCGCGCCTAGCTGGCCCGCCCGGGTGTCAAGCCACAAGGATCGGTCTTCAGCGATCCCGGCGGATCAGGCCGCGCGCTTCGGCGGCGGCCACGGCTGCGGTCCGCGAATCTACGCCGAGTTTGGTGAAAATATGCACGAGATGCGACTTGACGGTGGCCTGAGACAAGAACAGGTGCTGTGAGATCTGTTTATTGGAAAGGCCTTCGGCCACCAAAGCAAGCACCTCGGCTTCGCGGCTAGACAGCGACTGGCTGGGTAGGCGCATGCGCTGCATCAGCCGCAGCGCGATGGCCGGGGCTAGCGCTGACTGCCCACCCGCCGCCGCGCGCACCGCCGCGGTTAGTTCCTCCGGCGGCGCATCCTTGAGCAGATAGCCGCTGGCGCCCGCCTCAATGCCTGCGAGGATGTCGGCTTCGCTGTCGTAGGTGGTGAGGATCAGCACGCGCGGCCCCGAAGAGAGGGCGGTGATGATTTTGGTCGCCTCGGCCCCACCCATTCCAGAGCCAAACTGCAGATCCATGAGCACCACATCGATGTCGCCCGCAGCAGACCTGGTAACGGCATCTTCCGCGGTGGCGACGTCGGCGATCACTACCAGGTCGCACTCCGATTCCAAGACCGCGCGCAGGCCGGCGCGTACCACTGGGTGGTCGTCGGCCAGCAGGAGCCTGATGGGGTTGGTCATCGGTCTTGTTTCGACGGCGTGCGAGCCAAGTCGATAGTCACGGCGATTGCAGTGCCTTGGCCCGGCTCGGATTCGATCGTCATCACGCCGCCCAGTTCGGTGGCGCGCGATCGCATCGACGTCAGACCGAACCCGCCATTCGGTCCGGGAAGTGTTGCGGGATCGACCACGTCGAAACCCATTCCATCATCGACGATGTCAAGGCTCACCACGGTGTCCATGACGGTGAGGGTGATGGCGGCGCGAGTGGCGCATGCGTGCTGGGTGGTGTTCCCCAGTGCTGTCTGGGCGATCCGCAGGAGCGCCACTTCGACCGGAGTGGGCAACGCAATCATCGCCCCTTCGAGACGAAACACCACGGGGAAGCCCATGTGCTGCGAGGTTGTCTCGCAGAGTCGCTGCAGCGCCGCCACCAACGATGACTGTTGCAAGGCCGGCGGCGCCAGCGCAGCCACAAAGCGCCGCGCCTCAATGAGGTTGTCCTGGGCCGCGGCTCTAGCCTGCTCGATCAGTTCAGCAGCCCGAGCCGATTCCGGTGGCAAGGTGCGACCCGCCGCACGGAGCAGTAATTGGATGCTCGAGAGCCCCTGCGCCAAAGTGTCGTGGATCTCTCGCGCCAACCGCTCTCGCTCGCCCAACATTCCGGATTCTCGTTCTGCCGCAGCGAGTTCCGCGCGGGTGTGGTGGAGCTGCTCGATCAGTTGCCGGCGTTGTTCACTTTCTGCGTGCAGCGCTTGGTAGCCCCACACCGTGACAACCGCAACACCGGCGCCCAGGATCGGCCCTATGGCCATCGCGGCGGTGAAACGTGTTTGATGCCAAGCGAAACCGCCAATTGCAGCGATCGCTGTCGCTGCCAGCACAGCCAGGCCAGCTCGGCGAGGCAGAAGGTGCAGGGTGAGAAAGAACCACGGGAACGCCAGATAGATTGCATCGGGCGTGAGAAACAGCAGTCCGAGCCAGCTGATTAACAGCGCCCCAAGCCACATCGCCGCCGCGGATGACGAACTCTTAATCGCCGGCAGCTTTGCCTGGGTCGCGTAGATGATTCCGACCGCCATGGTCGTCAGCAGGATACCCACCACGGGGGAACCTTTGTCAGCCACAGCTCGTAGCGCGATCAGCAGTAACAGTGCCGCGACCAGCAAGTGCATGCACCACCGCAATAGTGCGGGTACCGCAACGGGGCTTGAGAGAGCACGGATTTCAGGCATATTGCCTCCAGCCTAAGCGCCGCTGCCTCCGGCGCATCCATCAAAAGGTTGATCTCGGCATCCGACTTCCGGCTCCGTGTAACCGGTCTTTCCGTCGATGCCCCACCTCGCACCATCGACGATTG